>NZ_CP019082.1:7160351-7497544 GCF_001956985.1 Paludisphaera borealis | reverse complement strand
AGATCGGCTCCGTGCCCTCAAGCTTATGCTTATTTATCGGTTTTAACAGTTGGGGCATCCGCTCGGTTGCTAGTGTAGTGATCCGATCGGCTTCTTTCATCGCAGGAAGTAGGTGGCCAACCACCGATCGATCATGGCGCGCATATGCGACCATCATGGCGTCCTGCATGGCCCACGCATAATCGCCTTCAATAAAACGTACCAAACCTTTGTCACAATAATCTCCTCCGGCGGAGTGAGTTTTGTCCACCGGTTTACACTCAACGAATAGGGCGTCGTAAATCGAAAGCCCCCAATATTCTTCCTGGTCATCGGGTTGAAGCCTGAAACATAAATCCGGTGCTTTTCCGATCTTCGTTCGGTCGTAATTTGCGACTTGAGTCTGCCTAACCACCGATTCATAGACTTTAGTGTTGAAGCCAGGAATACATCCTGTCCGGCGAAAGTCGTTCTCGATAACGTCCAACAAAGCAGCCGTCACCTGATCTTCGCTCGCATCGCAAAGATTGAAGCCAATTTTACGAAGTCTTATCAACGCTCGATGGAGCACACGACGGACCAGAAGAATCACAGGCAGGTCGATTCGCCGGTGCGGTAGCCGATACCGCTCGGGCGGCACTCCGAGTGTAAAAAAACCCGCTGGTGATGGCCTGCTCATTGCCCCTCCGGCAGACCGCAACCGGTGAGGTGATTCCTGATAACATGCTGGGCACACAACCGCGCCCGTGTGATCGTCCACCAGCGACGCCGGTTAAGCAGGCCCATGATGAGACCTTTTTTGCCCGGCGTGTTCACGATGATGCGGCTGCTACCGTGGCGGTTGGCAAGGGCCATCGCTTCCCGCATCAGGCTTGGATTAACTGTCACCTCCTGCCCTACGCAGGAGATGCTCAGAAAGAACCATGGCTCATGCCATGACTCTGGCTGAAAGGACGCTTCGCGGATGGCAGCGCTTTCGCCACACACCTCGAAGTAAGGCTCAAGGTCATCATGCAAGGCTGCGACGAAGCGGGTGCGGGACGGCCGATCGGTGAGTTGAAGTGCCGCCTTGCCTGCCTTGCGATAAGACACAGCCGCAAACAACGTGTCAGTTGCAACTTGGACTGCATCTTTATCCAGGCCATACAGCTGAAAAACCAACTCGTCTAATTCGTTCCATGGCTTTAATTCGGCATGTTGAAGGCGATCGGCGATGTCCTGCACTCGGGCCTTAGTTTCAGGCGGCAAGCCGGCTAGGCTAGGGAACGGCATCGCGTCGAATTCGTCTTTATTGAAGGTCTGACGATCGAACCCGCTGCGGCGGCTTGTCATTAGGCAGAAGTAAGCAAAAAGCGTTGAGTGCGGAAGCAGATAAAGGATAGCGGCAAGCAACTCGGCCTGCGGATGGCCCGCGCACGAATAGCCGTAGTAGCTTTGGGAAAAGGCGATAGGATGATCTGAAAGATAGGCGCGAGGCGATTTCGCCTTGTCGCCAGGGGATTGCGGGACGACGACTAAGGGTGGCCGATAAAGTTGCTCAGTCCTTGGCATGTGAGCAGTGGAAATTCCGTATCGATCAAAGTATGTAATTAGCTCTTGGAACTGGATCGTAAAAGAGTTATGAGATGGCCTGAAATCCAGCAACGGCCCCAGAAATTGAGCATGCTTCTGCTTTAGCCGTGGGGATCGATCATAGCCTTTGCCAGTGCTCGTCCCTGATTTGTCCCAGCTATCCCAATAATCACCCAGGCTCTGCCAGTTAAGTGCAACCAACGACTGCATCAGTTCGACATCCAAACGCGTCCCAATCGCCAGCGTTTTCAGTAGCCAGGGCAGCTTTTCGGCCCGCTCCACACCGATCTGATGGGCAGCTTCGTAGTCAATACGTAGGCGTCCCCAACCGTTGAGATTAGGCTCATAGATCGGAGCGGAATATTGGAATCGGTGCCCCTCGGTAGGTACTGCATTTCGGGCGAAGATAAGGCACCATGGAACGTCAATCCCTTCCCAAACCGCCGTCTTTCGCAAGTCGCTCCCATTTAGAAGCCCGGTGATCTGAAGACTATGCAGGATCGACCGCCAGGCGTTCCAACCTTTGCCTTTCGTGCGCATGAACAGGCGGGCATGCATGGCTAATGCAATGACGCCGCCCTGTTTTGCCCAGCCAGTTGCACGCCACAGGAAAGGAAGGTCGGGATTCTTGTCCGGATTTTCGTAGCGTGCTGCCAATTCTTCAAAGCCACGGGCCTTCAGGGCATGGCGTGCGATATCGGTGAAGGTACGATTCAACACTGTTGACGCAGACGCTTTTCTGGGCTGCACTTCATCGTCAGGCGGTTCGTTCTGGTCATCTTCGTCAGCAGCGTCATCGCGTAATCGCGTCCATGGTGGATTGCCGATCACAATATCGAAGGTGCCATCGAAGCGTGCGGGCACTTCGCTGCCGAGACTACCGACCAAGAAGGCGGTAGTTGAATCGGTACTATTGGTGTCGCCGAATCGATATAGAACTTCGCCACGCAAATTGCGTGGGAACTTTAGGGTGTGCGACGGTCGGGTGGTGGCATTAAGCTCGATCGCCGTGATGTAGAGAGCAAGTGCAGCTAGCCGTAAAGCTGACTCGCTGATATCGAATCCACGAATCTGGTTGTATAATATGCTCTGAATGACAGTGGTCTTAGGGCGATTGCCAATGCCATCTCGCATCCAGCGCTCGCGCACCAATCGGCGGTACGCAAGGACAAGGAAGATGCCTGCACCACACGCACTGTCTAGAATGACCGCTTGCGAAGGCTCTTTCAACGCAGCGAATGCTTCGTCCACCATGAAGCTCGCTATTGTCCGCGGCGTATAGTGTACGCTTGTATCCCTTGCCGTTCTCGGGTCGGCACGGTGGCTGAAACTTTCATAGACCTGGCTCAAAACGCCAACGGGGATATGGGCAAAATCGAAATCTCCCCAGTCCAGTTCCATCTGGATACCGCCGCCGACGACTTTCCATCCCCGGAGTATGGCGTGCAAATGTTGAAAGATGCTGCCGCCTACCAGTCCCTCGATCTTGGTGTAAAACTTGAGATACGCCGCTTCCCTGGCCTCAATGTCATCTGCGGGTATGGATTCATCGATCAGCGGCAGGAAATCGCCGTTAAAGGTCGCGTCAAGCCAGGCAGAGGTGCGTGCGGTGTTCTCGGCCGATGAGAAGGTGTCCTTTAGCCCAGACGCCGAAGGGCAGATGCCTTCAGGCCCAACCAGTTCGCTCGCTCGTACAATGTCACGATCGATGAGAAAGCGGAAAAAGAGTGCTCTGCCTGACATAGACAGAACATCCAGTGCATCGATTTTCCCGGTTCCCTCTTTCGGTACAAAGGCCTCCGTTGTACGCATCAGCAGATCGAAAATTTTCTGGTAGACGTAATCAGTGCCCTTCAGCCGTTGGTTTTCCTCGAACGTTCCATGCACCAAGCTCTGGAAGAAAAGGGGAGCCGCCGCGTCGCGCTCCTCGATCGTCTTCACTGGCCGCAAATCGGAGTTCTCATGAAATCCGATCGGGAAAATTTCCAGCGAGCCAGGCTTCACCACGCCCAGCCACGCCGGATCGCTCCGGTTGGCGAGTTGTCGACTGATGCTCGCCAGCGATGACGGCAGCGGTGCTGCATCATCCGTAGCATCTATGACATAAAGAAGTGCTGTTCCCTGGTGGGCGGCAACGGCGGCGAGCTTGGGTGTTTCATTTACCCGCGTTGGAAGCAGATCCAGATAATCCAATTGCTCGGGAACGGTCAGTTTTTCGTCAAGGCGAATAATGTCCGTGCAGCCGTAAGCTGACAGATGCTTGGCTAAGGCTCCTAGGTTAGGGGGCGTGGTTCCAGTGCTCATATAAGCATGCAATTATCATGGCGCAGACAGTCGGTCGACAAGTATAACGGCCCCCCAAATTCTAGCCCACCGCTGAACGTGCGGCCAGAGCCGAGAGTCAGCCAGTCGATCACCAGGCGTTTTGGTCGCTGCAATCGCTAAAACCGTCAAAGACGCCCGGCGGCTTGGCTGCACGCGAGCGAGATCTAGCAGCACGCTGGCAATCATGCATTTTACTCGACTCAGAGCAAGCTCTTCCTAAAGGAAATGATGACGGCAATTTCCCCTTCTGCTTTCAAGCAGCCGACTTCCAAGGATAGATGACCATTGCCCCCGCTGCGACGAAATGCCCTTCGTTCCGGGTGGCGACATGAAGTCCATGCCGTTGTGCCGTCGCCTCAATCAGCCCATCAGCGGCCGGGATCGGCATGCCTTTCGTTTGCCCGGTCGCCGTCATGGGTCCCCAAAGCTCTGCCGTTTCCCGGTCGATCGGCAGAATCCGGTCATCGAACTGACCGGTGAGCTGGGCTAGCCAGCTACGCAGCGTGATTTCTTCGCCGTATCAGGCAGGAGGGCGATGCCCTTCGTTATTTCGCCAACCGTGATGACGCTGAGGAACAGGACTTCTGCCGGCATGTCATCCATGAATGCAGCCACGCTTTCAGAAGACGTGGGTTTCTGGAGTTCCGAGGCGACGCAAGTATCAACTCGCCCCGTTGATCCCGTTTTCTGCATCCCGGCTACGCCGGCCGCGCGCTCCCAGGCTCCGCTTCGCTGCGGTCTGCTGCGCAGACGGCCTGCGGCCCCTTCCCGCCCGCTGATGCGGTCGGCGATGGGCGAACGGCCCGCCAGCATCCTTGCCGGCATGCCGCCCGCCGGTCCGTCGCCTGATGGTGGGTCGCTTCGCTCCCGCCGCACTGGGTTCCGGCTCAGTTTCACCCCATGATTCCGTGGGGGGTGAAACCGGCCGGTTGGCTGTAGCGGTTGGTCGTTGCGCTCCCGTGGCCGTTTTCTCCCCCTCCCGTCCCCGGCGGGGATGCGGGGGAGAAAGAGCAAGAAGGACATTGCGGTTTTTTGAAGCCGCTCCCGCTGGTCGCTCAAGCCCGCAGCCTCTTGTGACAGTATAGTCGCGCACGCTTGCAACACGATCAGCATTTACGCGTTAACGGTGTCTTCTGTATCCCCGTGTACGCGCATCATGGCAGGCTACGGAACCCGTGCGCATCGACGCCATTGTACGGCGATAGCACGCCAATTTAGGTGTTTACAACTTTATACGCGTATGATATTTCAACGGTATACGCCGAAACCGCATCACCATTTTCCTGTGATACTCGCTCACGGGGAAACGCGGGAAAGCGCGAAACAACATACGGGGACACCATGCGCATCATCACCCTGGTCACGCAGAAGGGGGGAGCGGGCAAGACAACGCTCGCCATCAACTGCGCCATCGCGGCGGAGCGGAAGAAAAAACGGGTGCTCATCCTCGACCTCGATCCGCAAGCGTCGTCGGAAGGCTGGTATCAGGACCGCGAGGCCGAAACGCCTCGGCTGGCGAAGGTCGATTCCTGGGCGCTGCCCGAGGCGATCGCCAAGGCGCAGGCGGCTAATTTCGATTACGTCGTCATCGACACGCCCGGCAGGGACGAGCCATCCACGACCGCAGCCATCCGCGCCGCCGATTTCTGCATCATCCCCTGCCGCCCGACGCCGGTGGATCTGAAAGCCGTGCCGCCTACGGTGGCGACGATCAACCGGTTGAAGAAGCCGGCGGTGTTCGTCCTGACGCAGACGCCGGCGCGTGGCGAGCGGGTGAGGGAGGCGGAAGCCGGGTTGAGCATGCTGGGAATCGTTTCACCCGTCCGAATCATCGCGCGCGCCGCCTATCAGGACGCCCACGGCGCCGGCCTGGGCGTCATTGAATACGAGCCGGAGGGGAAGGCCGCCGCCGAGGTCAAGCAACTTTGGGATTGGATCGTCAAGAAAATGGAGAAGGTCGCCTATGAGCAAGAAACGAACATCTCTTGATGCCATCATGGCCCGCACGGCGGCCAATGAGGATAAGCCTGCCGAGCCGCCCATCGTCGTCGCCCAGAAACCGGCACCCGTGCCGCCAGGCAAGCCGGGCAACCGGCCAGGGGTGAAGCAACAGACAGCGTATCTGGCGGAGCCGGTCTATGAGCAATTGCGACGCCTGGCATTCGAGGAGCGTGCCAAAATGCACGATTACCTCATCGAAGGGCTGGACCTGGTGTTCCGCAAGCGCGGCCTGCCGGGGGTGGAAGAGCTGAAAACCGGCGGACAGTGACCGTGTCGCCGTATGACGGCGTCAGGGTGCGACAGCACCGTTGGACAAGCCGACGCCCGTGTAACGCCGCACAAGCATACGCGTGCAATGTGATAACGTCATAACCTCAAGATTGGCGGGCCGTGCCGATCTCTTCGCGGCGGCACGGGATCGGCTGGGAGCAAGCCGGTTTTGACACGGCGTCGCGCCGGTGCTATGGTGCCGCGCATGACAGTCAACCCGAGCGACGCGCCATGACCAAACGGCTTCCGCCCAAGGGCGATCACCAGCCCGACCTATTCGCCGCCAATTTCGCCGACATTCCCATCCGCGACCAGCGCGACACGATGGAACGGCCGTTTTTCAGCCTGGCCAAGAAGCCCCGTTTTGCTCCGATCGAATACCATGTCGGCGGCACCTGGGTCGAGGTGAGCGCCAACCCGAAATTCGGCCTGGCGACCATCTGGGACGCCGACATCCTGATCTGGGCGTCCACGCAAGTCACCGAGGCGATGGATCGCGGCATGGCACCGAGCCGCACCATCCAGTTCCATCCGCATAATCTCCTGAAATCAATCCGCCGGCCTACGGGAGGAGCCCACTATCTGCGCCTGCGGGCGGCCCTCGAACGGCTCACGCACACGGCTGTGCGAACCAACATTCGAGGAGTGGGCAAGAAAAAGACCGCTTCCTTTCATTGGCTGGAGAGCTGGACGGAAGTCACCGACGATCAGAGCGGCGAGACCATCGGCATGACCATGACGCTTCCTGATTGGCTGTTCCAGGGGATCATCATGAAAGGCGGCGTGCTGACCATCCACGAGGATTATTTCCTCCTCACCGGCGGCATCGAGCGATGGCTCTACCGCGTCGCCCGCAAGCATGCCGGCCAGCAGGAAACCGGCTGGCAGTTCACGATGCGCCAACTCCACGAGAAATCCGGCTCCAGCTCGCGCATGTCCGACTTCGCGCTCGACGTGCGCAAGGTCGTCGAGCTGAACAGCCTGCCGGAATACAGCGCCGAAATCCACAAGAACGGGGAGGGGGAAGAAGTGGTCGGCTTCCTGAAGCGTGACCGGTTTTCGGTCAGCGACCCGCGCTTCGAGACGACGCGGCATCCGAGGCGGCGGACTGGGCGGGGGATTACGGCCAAGGCCTTGAATTTCAACGCCCTCATCGAGTGACCGCACGGCCTATCAGGCGCAGGGACACGGCCTATTAGGCGCAAATCCGCCGCTGATTCCTGGAAAAGAGCCTTCCCAGTGGCTGAAATCTTCGGAAAACCCCCTTGTAGGACGACAAAACCACGTGTTTTCCCGGATACGGCCTATTAGGCGCAGGATTTCCCCGGAGTATCGGAGTATTGCCGGCGCTATCGACGAGCGGGGCCGCCTGTGGATTAGCACGGCCTATTAGGCGCACCAGGCACGGCCCAATAGGCGCATTCCCGCACGGCCTATTAGACGCAAAGACACGGCCTATTAGGCGCAGGGATCGCCTGTTTCCCAAAAGAAATCAGCCACTTGCCGAGACCCTAACTGTTTAACTCTAAGTATCATATTTAACTTACTTAACGTGATCCCCTTGTGGATAAAACGGCCTGTGCAGGTCTCAGGCTTCCGTCCGTAGCCACGAAATGGAACCCGCATCCCCATTTCGGTCGCCTTGCGTCACGTGCCATTCGACCCTCTGGCTATCAATCCCTCTATTACGCACGCAAGCATTTAGCTTGCTTGGCAAGCCGTGCGGACTGTGGTATCCTATGCTCTATGAGCAGGGTCTGCACTAAAGGATTGATATCATTACACATCAGCAATGGGAGGTGATTGAGCGGACGCTGGCCGGGCTTTCCGTGGACGAAAAGCGAGAAATCGCCGGACGAATCCTTCAATCGATCCAGCCGGAAATCCCCATCGCCGACCGCACCCTCCGACAACGTGAAGCGTTGAACCGGCTTTGCCAGTCGGTCGATTCGATGCCCGCCGCCGATCACAGCGACGGCTTGAGCAACCGCGACCACGACCGCCTCATCTACACGCGATGATCGGCGTCTTCGTCGATACGGGAGCCTGGTTCGCCCGTTTCGTTCCTACCGATCCAGACCATGCCGCCGCTAAAGCGTGGCTTGACTCCAACACCCAACCGCTAATCACGACTGATTACGTGGTTGACGAGTTGTTGACGCTGCTCAGGATACGCAGCGAGTTCCAACGCGCCCTCGTAATAGCGCCGCAGCGCGCCGCAGCTCCTCCGAAGCGAGATCTGCGACCTTGAATGGGTCACCCCACGCGATGTGAACGACGCTTGGCGGATTTTCTCCACCTATCAGGACAAGGGCTGGAGCTTCACCAATTGCGTCAGCCGAGCGGTGATGGACCGGCTTGGAATCGTGACGGCCTTCGCATTCGACGATCATTTCAGGCAATTCGGAACCGTCAGCGTGGTGCCCCAGAGGGGATGACCGTAGCTTGGATGCCCCGCATTCGCATTCAGACGGTCTTCAGGACGGCGTCCCGGCCCGATTGGCTACCCGACTAGCCAAAGGGGTCTTTCCCTGCTGTACGGCTCTCTAATCCAAACCTTGAAGCATCCCCGCGTCGCGCTTCGGCGGCCCGTGCGCGATCGCCTCACACCCACTTGACCATAACTCCTAAACGACCCATGCTGCCAAAGGACGAATCGCCGCTGTTTGGAGGGGAGAGGTATGGATCAGGAAGTGAGATCAAACGACACCGAGGAGCCGGTCGGCATCCCTGAAGAAGATTTCCGCTTTGCGGAGCAAACAACGACACCCTTTGCCGACCGCGACCGGGATCATTTCCTTCGCATGCTGGATAACCCGCCAGCGGCGAACGAGGCGTTGCGGCGTGCATGCACCAAACACGCAGCCGAAACGGCGAAGTAGGGATAGAGAAGATTGGGCAGGGGATTGCTGACATGCACGCCGGGCGGACGCAGCCCGTCGCCGAGGTGCTTGCGGAGATCAGGCGTCATCTGGGGCTGCCACCCGGCTCACGACACAGGTTGGAGGCGGTTCGCCTCCACTACAGTTGAACCGTCCGCACCAGCGCGAGGATCGCGCCTACGATGTGCGGCGGCAGAACCGGCCATTTCCCAATGACTTCCAGCAATTCCGGAGGCTGTGCCACTGCCTCCCGGCCCATTTCCGGCCACCGGCACCCCGGGTTTCCGCAAAGCATAGCATTCAAAGTATTTACAGCATTCGGACAGCGGGTGCAATTCCCGCCGCCTCCACTCCTTACGTCAACTGACTGCTCCTGACAGTCGCTGACACAAAACGACGAAACCCCTTCCCCGGAAGGGGTTTTTTCGTTGGCTCATGATGGGTTTCGGGGGGAGGCCAACATTGGGGCGATGGACTGAAACGGACGCTCCTACTTCAAGAGCTCGCCGGCCTTGTTGACGGCTTCGGAGAATTGGCCGATGAAGACGATCCTGCCATGGCGATCAAGCACCGCCGTCCCTGGAATGCCACGGACGCCGTATGCCGCGAACGTCGCGCCGAACCAGCCCGATTCCGAGGATGGACGGTCGATAGCGAGCGGATAGGCGAGCCCGCGCTTGGCGGCGAACTCGGACACCTCTTTGACGGTCCCGCTGCTGTCGTGCAGGCCGATGATCCGGATGTCCGTCCCCTTGAAGTGCTCGACCGCCTCGCGGACCTCGGGCAGTTGCCCGATACAGGGCCCGCAGGAGACGCCCCAGAAATCCACTAGCACGACCTTGCCGTCGAGCTTCGGAGCCTCCGTCTTGCCGGTCTGGTCGAGCCAGACGGCCGGCTTGATCGACGGCGCCTGGTCGCCCGGTTTGACGGGCGGGATGAAGCGCTTCCTGGTCAAGGCGACCTGATCGGCCCACGCGACGAGATCGGTCACGGGAGCCCTCAAGACGCCGCGGTACGTGTCGTCTCGGCCGTCGCGGTAGTCGAGGATCAAGGCCCCGGCGGGCAACTTCGTGGCGAAGATCTCGGGGGGAATCGGCGAGGTGAGATCAACCGACTCGATCCTCTTGATCCAGATGGTGGTGATTCGATCCCGTTGGATGTCGGCCTCGACGCTCAGGCTGGGGAAAACGAGCCCTTCCGGCGTCCCCTTGGGAGCGAATCCCCAATATTCCTTACGTGATTTCCCGTCATTGTAAGACATCGTATCGCGATACACGAAGCCAGTCTTTTCATCGGCGACGACTCGCGCCGCTGGATCACCGGTCTTCTCCAGCGTCACCGTACCGTCGGCCCGCCTGGCGATTGCCCCATCCCCACTGTAGGAGCGAGCAAAGTCGGCGACGCCGGCGACGTGGATCCGCACCGCACACTTCTCGGAGTTATCGCAAAGATCGGCCTGGGCGTTCCCCCTGCTGAAGCAGACGGTCTCAAAGCCATTGAAGACGTTCTGGTCGCCAGGAGGAACGATCAATTCCTCCCGCCGTCTCGGATCGTCGCTGATCAGGTCGAAGGTGACGCCGCTGGCGGGCTCGGCGTCGGGGAACGTCTTCTGGATCAGTTCGATCACCGGCGGCACGGCATCGCGGTCGAGCGCGTCCAGCAGGCTCGTGAACGCGGCGGGGGCGATCCCTTCGGCGGGCTGGTAGTACCGCGACGGTAAGCGGTCACGGCCTGGTATTGAACTTTGCCGTTGAGGGCGCTATACCGTCGTAATGACGAACGCGCCGCCGATCCCCGAGGAGCTTTGGAGTAAAGTGCCGCCTGACGCGCAGGCGGCCGTCGCCGCCGTGTTTCTGGCGACACAGCGGCGGATCGACGTTCTGGAGCGGCGGATCGCCGATCTCGAGGCGCGGCTGAACCAGAACTCGACCAACTCGTCGAAGCCGCCGTCGTCGGACCCGATCGGGGTGAAGCGGAAGCCGCCGGCGCCGCCGTCGCGACGCAAGCGGGGCGGACAGCCCGGGCATCGCAGGGCGGTCCGGCCGCTGGTTCCGCCGGAGCAGCTCGACTCGTCGACCGACTGCAAGCCGACGTCGTGCCGGCGGTGCAAGGGGCCGCTCGACGGCGTCGATCCGGCGCCGTTGGTCCATCAGGTCGCCGAAATCCCCCGGTTCGATCCGTGGGTGGATCAGTATCGGTTGCATCGTCTGACCTGCCCCGGCTGCGGCGCGTCGACTTGCGGCACGCTCCCCGAGGGGGGCTCCGCGAGTTGTTTCGGCCCGCGGCTCCAGGCGGTGCTGGCGACCCTGGCCGGGGCCTATCGGCTGAGCAAGCGGCAGATCCGCCAGTTGGCCGGCGACTTGCTGGGGCTGTCGATCTCCACCGGCATGATCGCCAAGTTGGAGCGGCGGTCGGCCCTCGCCCTGGCCGAACCCCACCGCGAACTGGCCGCGGCGGTCCACGAGGCGGCCGTGGTCAACGTCGACGAGACCGGCTGGCGCGAGCAAGGCCGTCGGGCCTGGCTGTGGGCGGCGACGACCCCGACCGCCACGGTCTTCGCGATCGCCGCGAACCGCTCCGGCGAGGTCGCCCGAAGCCTGCTCGGCGACAGGCCGGACCGGACCGTCGGCAGCGACCGCTTCAGCGCGTACAACTGGATCGCCGCGGCGGACCGGCAACTGTGCTGGAGCCATCTCCGCCGCGATTTCCAGGCGATGATCGACCGCGGCGGGGTCGGCGCGAAGTTCGGCGGCCGGCTGCTGGGGTTGTCGAACCGGCTGTTCCGGATCCATCGCAAGGCGCGCGACGGACTGCTCGGCGGAGCGACATATCAAAAAGCGATCGGCGGTCTGGAACGGCTGGTCCACGCGACGCTGGAGGCCGGCGCGCGGTGCGCGAGCGAGCGGGCGGCCGGTACGTGCTCGGAGCTGTTGCGGCTGGAAGCCGGGCTGTGGAACTTCGCGCGGCGGCCGGGCGTCGAGCCGACCAACAACGTCTCGGAACGCGCGGTGCGTCACGCCGTGATCTGGCGACGGATCAGCGGCGGGACCGCCAGCGCTTCGGGGAGTCGGTTCGTCGAGCGGATGCTGACGGTCGTCGCCACCTGCCGACGACAAGGCCGCAACGTGCTCGACTATCTGACCTCCGCCTTCCAGGCCCATCGCGCGGCCCTCGCCGTCCCATCGCTGACCCCGCCCTCAGTCGGCTCGTGCTGATTCAACAGCGCCGACCCGTGAACGGTTACCCGCGACGCCCGCATCCGCCCTCGCCTCGCCAAGACCCTCTGCGCCTCCCACCGTTCCTGCAATCGTCGGACGACTTCGTCCTTCGAGTTTGGCGTGCGGGAGGGGCGAGCGTCGGGGGCGGGGACGGGGCGGAACCTGAATCGGACGACTTCCGGCCTCCCCGCCACGATCATGGCCAAGGGGTTCTCGGCGTCGATCGGCTCGAAGCCGGGCACGCGATCGGCGAAGTACCGCCGCGCCCCCGGAGACGCGATCACGGCGAGCCGGCCGTCGGTGCCCGTGGCCGGGTGATCGACGTAAACCGTCTGGCTCGCGACCGGCCGGCGCACGCGAGTCGTGTCGGTCTCGTAGGCGAAGCGGACGCCCGCGATTCCCTTCCCGGTCGCCTCCTCGACGGCCTCGAACGTCAACGGCGCGCCCGCTTCGAGCTGGACGTCGACAGCAGTCTCTTTCGTCCCTTTCGCGACCTTGAATGGGAGTTCGGTGACGACGGCGACAACGCCGGACGGGGGCTCGGCTCGGAGCGTGTAGTCGTCCGGCTGAAGATGCAGGACGGCCATGCCTTGGGCGTCCGTCGTGGCGATCGCCCCGCTCCGCTGGATCTTCGACCCGCGGGCGATCACCGTCGCCCCGCCCGCAGCGCCGCCGGACCCGGCGAGGGTCGTCCGGACGCGAACGGTCCCCGGGACGGTGAAAACATGATCCAGAACACCATCATGTCCGAGACTTTTGATGTCGGCGAATGATTCCTTCGAGGTCGCGATCGTGAGCGTGCGCGGTTCGTAAGTGGGTTCATGGTCGATCAAGGCGAGGAACTTGGTCTCGCGCGGCAGCCCTTCGATTGCATACTTGCCGTGCGCGTCGGTGTGAGCCGATCGCCGCGACTCGGGCAATGAGGCGACTCCCCTGAACGCGACGTCCTCGCCGGTCGGGGCGATGGCCGAGCAGTTCCATGTGCCCGAGCCTCCGGGGCTGCGGACGTTGTTGATGTACCCGACCTGGACCAGCGCGCCCTCGACGGGCTTTCCCGCGTCGTCCGTGACCGTGCCGCTCAGTCGGGCAGGGGGGCCGAAGACCAGGTCGGTCGTGACTGTCTCCCCTTCGTAGAATGCCACACCGGCCTCCTTCGCATCGGTCTTCGCGGGACGCGGCCCGGGCCGGTAGCTCTGGGTCGCATGCCAGGCGAACGCCTTGCCGGAAACCCAGCCGGAGACCTCGAATCGCCCCTCGGTCGGCTTCGGAATCGCGCCGGGGGGCGGGGTCAAGACGGGTAGCGAGATGTCTCGAAGCACGAAGCGACCGTCCGTCCCGGACGTCGTCTTGCCGAGGAGCATGTCCCCCGAGTACATCGGGTTGTCGTTCACGACCTGGATGTCCGCGCCGGGCGCCGGGAGGCCGTCTTGGTCCAGGGCGCGACCGGTGATGATGATGGTCGCCACCTGTGCGTCGTAGCCGCCGGCATGCCGCCGGATCGGACCGGTCTTCTGGGAAGGCTCGCGTTTTTCTTGGGGGGCGGTGGGTTTTTCCTCCATCGCCGCGGCCTGTCGCTTCTCGTCGCCCGGCTCGGCGCGGCTGATCCCCAGGCTCCCGATAAGGAACGCCGACAGGCACAAGGAGAGCATCGCGGGCACGGTGAGGCTCCTGGGCGGGTCGTGTCGAAAAACGCGACGGTTGAGGAACGTGATCCGGCGGCGGACGTCGGACGCTCGGGCCATCGCCAGGCCATACGCCCCCGCAGTGCGACCGGACATCCGCAGGGCGAGCCGCGCCAGGGCTCGACCGTAGGAGGCGACGTCGCCCATCGCGTCCACGGCCACCGCGTCGCATACGGCGTCGCAGGCCGCGGCGTGCGTCTCGCGGGCCTTCCAGACGAGCGGATGGAACCACAGCAGGGTCGAGGTCGCGTGGAGGGCGTAGTTCCACATCAGGTCGCGGCCTCGAACGTGCGCCAGCTCGTGGCAGAGGAACGCCTGTAAGTCCTCACGGTTCGATTCGAGGTCGGTACGGGCCGGCAACAGGAGGACCGGCCGCCATGCCGAGGCGATGCACGGAGAGAGCACTTCGGCCGACCTCGCGACGCGAACCGGCCCTGAGCAGCCGAGCCGGGCGGCGAGCGCGGCGCACTCCTCGGCCAACGTATCGGAGGCGGCCTCGGCGCGCTCGATGACGCCGGAGAGCCGGCGTGCATCACGAAAGAGCCTGAACGACAGCAATCCGACGGCCGCCGCCCAGACGAGCAGGAGCCAGACGCCCAAGCGGACCCGCCCGAAGGCCTCGCTCGCTTGACTGCCGGATGATTGCCGGCCCGTGGGGGGACCAAAGGATTCTGGAGCAGGGATCGTCTTGGGGGCGACGTGGACCGGTTCCGCTCCTCGCTCCACGGCGCTCGGCGACTGCTGCCGGACCGGCGTTCTTGGACCCGATTCCGGAGCCTCTGGAAACATCAAGACTGGCGGAGCGACGGGGGCGGTCTTCGCGATATCCGCCGAGCCGATCGCGTCTGGCGGGGCTGCGCCGGCGAGACGCAATGGAATGACCGGAGGAGCCCAGGCGAGGATCGCGATGGCGGCCGCGCCAAGCGGCATCCCCCGCCACAGGGCCACCCGCCACCGTGGATTACGCCCGGCGAGCGCTGCGTGAGCCATCCAGATCAATGTGAGGAAGGCCGTCAACTTCGCTACCAGGACGAACATGGCCAAAGTCTCCTCGGCGCGGGGGAGTCACCCCTCGAATCCCCTGAGCATTTCCGTCTCCCGGCTTCAACTGCCGGACGCTTTCGATCCTTCCTCGTCGGCGAGCCGCTTCAGGGCGATGAGGTCCTCCTCGGTCAGCTTCTCCGACTTGATGACGTTCATCACCAGGGTGCGGACAGAACCGCCGCAGCAGGCCTCGGCCAGCTCGTCGAGCATCGTCCGGAACGCCGAGCGGGACCGGGTGATCGCCTTGTAGTAATACGCCTTGCCCTCGCGGCGACGGCTGACGTGCCCCTTCTCGAGCAGCACGGTCAGATACGAGCGGATCGCCGGGTTCTTGATCGGCTCCGGGAAGAGCTCTTGCAGCTCGGCGGGCTTCAATTCGCCATGGGCCCAGAGGAGGCTCATGACCTTCAATTCCCCCGATGTGAAACGCGGCATGGTCGGCTCCTGAGGTCGTCGATGTGCAGAGGTTACCGCACATGAAAGACCGCGCCAAGGCCCATGTGCAGGATGTTCTGCATTTGCTCTCGCCCCGCCGATTGAGGAAGAGCCAGCCCGATTGCGCGGTGGATGAAGCGGCGGCGGCCCATTCCCCGCATGGCGGGAAAGCCGCCGTGGCTCCTGTTGAGCGATTCGAACCACCGGGACGTCACCGAGATTCCGGGACCGTCGCGGGCTGGGTTCTTGAACCGAACAGCTCGGGATGCTTGGCGACGTACTCGCGGATACTCGTCGCGGGCCTTCCCGTGATCGCCTCGACGTCGTGTGTGAGTCGATCGTAGCGGTTGTCGGCATGGAGTTGAGCCATGACGCGGATGTGGTCAAAGACATGCTTCGGCAGGCCGCTCGCGCGAAGCACCCGATCTTGCCACTCCTTCATCGGCTCATCGACGTAGCGGACGGGTCGCCCGAGGGCTTCGGAATATTCCGTCGCCACGGCTCGCATGTCCTCCGATCGCGGCCCGGTCAATTCGTAGACCTTCCCGACATGAGCGTCTGGATGTTCCAGGACGGCCGCGATCACCTCCGCCACATCTCGGACGTCGACGGGCGATGTTTTCGCGGCGCCGAACGGCAGGCAGATCGTGCCGTCCTTCGCGATCGAATCGGCGGCCCACTGCGAGAAGAAGAAGTGCTGGAGGAAGACCGTCGCCCGGACGTGCACCACGGGCAAGCCGGACCAGTTCAGCGCCTGTTCGCCCAGCCAGTGCATGCGCTGCTGGAGGGAGTCCGTCATCGCGGTCAGGCTCATCTCCGAGACGGTCAACTGGGAGATGTTGACGAGCACCTCAAGGTCGCCGCGCTCGCGGGCGACGGCGGCGGCGGTGACGGTCGCCTCCAGATAGGATGCGGACACGCTCATGCCGAAGTACATGCGTCGGCACCCTTCCAGGGCGCGCGCGACGTCCTCCGGCCGGGTGAGATCGCCGACGACGACTTCGGCCCCGGTTGAGCGAAGGGCCTCGGCGCGCTCGTCTTCCGTTCGAACCAGCGCCCGGACGGGCAGATCGCGCTTGCGGAGGATCTCGACGATCTCTCCACCCACTCCGCCGATGCGCCCCGCGGCGCCCGTGACGAGTATCGGTGCATTGATCGACATCGAAGCAGCTCTTCTTTCCGAGCTTGGAGCCGGCGCGACGGCGACTCACGCCGGCTCGTTGAAAACTTGCCTTGCGCTGAAGCGACGCGGATTGACTTCATGGGCGACGTCGCCCGTCTCATCACGACGCCGTGACCGGTTGTTCGCGGAACCTTTTCGCCGCGAGAGCGCCGAGGACGACGAACGCCGCCATTGCGACGAGTTGAGCGGCCACGAAGGGGGGCTCCGTCTGGTTCGGCGCGAGCGACTTGAGCGCCGGGACCTTCTGGAAGGACTGCACGATCAAAACCAGGAAGTTGAGATAGAAAGCGAACACGGCGCCAACGACGTACACCCGACGCCAGACGCCCGTGAGACGGCGGGAGTAGCGAGCGTAGATCACGGGCGTCAGCACCAGGAGTGAGATCAGGCCGAGAGCGAGCCCGGGCGTCATGCCGTGGATCGGGAACATGAAGCCGGTGATGCTCGTCGCGACCGTGGTAGCCAGGAAGAACGCGGTCCAGCGGTCGAACCGCTTCCCGGCGATCATTCCGAATACGACGATGAATCCCGAGACAATCGCCGCCAGGCTGATGGCAACGTGAATGAGCGTGAAAGTCGACATAATTGAGCAATGCCTTGATTTGTCGCTTTGAACTTCCTGAAGACGCTCGATCGCCCATCGCAAGTGAGAAGCTGAGGGCCTATCTATGCCTGCATCGCGTTCACCGCCTCGTCGGTAGTCAGCACCGCGTTGGCGATGAATTTATAGTTGACGAGCGCGGCCTGATAGCCGTCGCCGAGTTGGGGGTGCCGGGGCCCGGCCGTCGCGTCCTTGACCACGGCCACCTCGAACCCCTGCTCGATCAGTTCACGCAGGTGGCTCTCGACGCACAGATTCGCGAGCATCCCCGCCAGGACGATCTTGTCGACGCGGCGCTTACGGAGTTGCAGGACGAGGTCGTTGGTCTGCGGTCCCCACACCTTGTGGGGGCTGACCACGATCGCCTTGCCGTCTTCGATGAACGGCTTGTAGCTATCGAGCCAGTCGGCCCCCGAGCCGGGCAACCCGTCGAGGCTGAGCGGGTCGTGGCGAAAGAACTCCTTGCTCTCCAACATCATCCGTTCGACCGCCCCGCCGAATCGCCACGCCTGGTCGGCCGGGTAAAGGTAGTGAGGGGAGATGAAGACGCCGAAACCACCATCCTTCGCGGCTCTGAAGAGTCGTGCGATGTTCTCGACGGTGTTGTTCTCCTTGACGCTGTCGCCGACCAGCCCCCAGGAGACGCCCGTCTCGCTCAAGACGTCGTTCTGAGGGTCGATGACGACGACAGCGGTGTCCTTCTTGTTGATCTCCATCGTGAAGCTCCTCGTTGCCGGTCGTTATTGTGCATCGAAGGAATCTCCGGAAACGTCGAGGCCACGCTAGGGAGACATCGGTGTCTACTGTTGCGTCACATGCTTGTCGAGGAACTCCCGCATCAGTTTGGCGATCTCATCGCCGTTCGTTTCCAGGGCGAAGTGTCCAGCGTCGAGCAGGTGGTACTCCAACGTCTTCAGGTCGCGCTTATAGGGCTCGGCGCCGGCGGCCGGGAATATCTGGTCATTCTTCCCCCAAGCGATCAGGACCGGCGGCTGGTGCTTGCGGAAATACTCCTGCCAGCTCGGGTACAGCGGCGGGTTGCTGCCGTAGCTGAGGAACAAGTCGAGCTGAATCTCGTCATTCCCCTTGCGATCGAGCAAGAACTGGTCGTGGGCCGCCCCGTCCGGGCTGACGAGCTCTAGGTTCTTGACCCCGTGCGTGTACTGCCACTTGGTCGCCTCGTAAGTAACCAGCCCACGAATGGCGTCACGCTTCTCCCGGCTTTTCGGCTCCTTCCAGTACGCCTTGATCGGCTTCCAGAAGTCATTGTCGAGCCCCTCGTCGTAGGCGTTGCCGTTCTGCACGACGATAGCGGTGATGCGCTCCGGGTGCTTGACCGCGAGCCTGTAACCGACCGGCGCGCCATAGTCCTGCACATAGAGGGCGTACTTCGTCAGGCTGAGCTTCTCGGTGAACTCGTCGACCACCTTCGCCAGATTGTCGAAGGTGTAGGTGAATTTGTCATGTGTCGGCATCGAACTATGGCCGTAGCCGGGGTAGTCCGGAGCAATCAGGTGATACTTATCTCCCAGGGCGGGGATCAGCTTGCGGAACATCTGCGAGCTGGTCGGGAAGCCGTGGAGCAGCAGCACTGTCGGGGCGTCCTTGGGCCCGGACTCGCGGTAGAAGATGTCCAGATCGCCGACTTTCACGGTCTTGTGGAGCACCTCCACCGGTTGCTGAGCCGAGACGCAGTCGGTCAGGCCGAGGGCCAACGCCGCAGCAGCCACTAGGGACAGGGGCAAGTGGGAGTTTGTCGTGCGGATCATGATCCTGTTTCCGTACGCGGGTGAGGACGGTCTTGGTGCGATTGACGCCAGAATGCCGGACTTGAGCGACGACATCAAGATGCGCGTCGATTCTATAGGTGAGAAGTCGCCGAGTCGGTCGTGGTCGACATCGCCGCGCCCATCATAACGGCGTCCATTCATGCCATCTTCGGTTGGCGGGCAACAGCTCGCCTTTGCGGTTCATGCGCCGTCGGAATTCTTCTACGGGCCGAGATTCATCACGGGGCTGTTGGCCACGAAGGGGACGATGCTCTCGTCCTCGTAGCGGAACGCCTTGAGGCTGCCAACCAGATTGCGTGACGGCGCAAGATCCTCCCACCCGATCACTCCAACTCCAAGGCCAGCCCGCCGCAACGCCTCGTCAATGCGAGCCTGAAGGGACTCGTCCCCGTGGTGCTCCTTGACCATCCGCAGATTGCTCACGCTGTGCTCCTCCACGTTCGGAGTGATCGGGATGGGCGATCCCGTACGAACCGGTCACCAGGGCAGGGGCTCGCCGACGTGAGAAAAGCCGCCGGTCGGGCCGTTGTCGGGCAGGGTCGCCAACAGCACGCTCGTCTTGCCCCCCTCGGAAAGTTCCATCGGGGCCGCCGAGCCTCCCATGTCCGTTTTCACCCAGCCCGGATGGGCCGAGTTCACCTTGATCGCCGTTCCCTTCAGCTCGTGGGCCAGGTGGACGGTGAAGGCGTTGAGCGCCGTCTTCGACGCGTCATAGGCGAACGCCTTCATTCCGTAAATGGGCGACTGCGGGTCGGAGTGGAGCGCGAGCGACCCGAGGATGCTTGACAGGTTGACGATCCGCCCCGCCGGAGATTTGCGGATCAGAGGCAGCAACGTCTGTGTGAGGGCGACGACGGCGAAGAAGTTCGTCTCGAACGTCCGTCGGAGGATGTCGGACGACACCGTGGACGTCGTGTTGACCCCGTTGGGATCGCCGAAATTCGCCTCGTCCAGCGCGACGCCCGCGTTGTTCACCAGGATGTCGAGCTTGCCGTATCGCTCCTTCAGATGCCGGGCGATCTCCTGGTGATCCTCCGGCCTGGTCACGTCGAATCGGACGGCCTCGACCTTCTCAATCCCTTCGGCTCGGAGCGCGTCGGCGGCCTCGCGGCCGTTCGCCTCGTTCCGGCTGCCGATCACGACGGCGACGCCCAACCGCCCGAGCCCCCGCGCCGTCTCCAGGCCGATTCCCTTGTTCGCCCCGGTGATGAACGCGACTTTGTCTTGCGATGCCATGGTCTCGCTACTCGTTGTGACGGATCTCGATACCGTTCCGGGATGGGCTGTCTCTTGACCAGCCGACTTTACCTGCATATACAGATAATATGGGAGACGTCAAGGACCTGACCGCCGGGAAACGCCAGCCGACCGTGACGCCGTGCCTCTGCGCGGCGTTGCGCCAAGCTTCGCGCGCCGTGACCAGGATCTACGATGCGGAGCTTCGGGAAACCGGTCTGAGGACGACCCAGCACGCGCTGTTGAAGCTGCTCGGCCGAGCGGGCGAGGTGCGTCAGAGCGACCTGGGCGAGATGGCGTCCCTTGATGATACGACGCTGACCCGCGGCCTCCGTCCGCTGGTGAAAGGCGGCTGGGTGACGATCCGACCGGGCTCGGATCGCCGGGAGAAGTTGATCGCGATCACCGAGGCGGGGAAAGAAAAGGTCGAAGAGGCCCGCGCGGCGTGGTTGAGGGGCCAGGAACGGATGCGGCGAGCCTTGCCTGTCGGGACGTGGGAGTTACTTTTCGAGGCGTTGCCGGAGGTCGCGAAAGCCGCCTCGAAAGCGACGTCGGGCGACGCGTCGTGATCCAGTCGCGTAGGAACGCCGAGCCCTCCGACACACGACCCTTGCCTCGTCCTCCCCACGCGCCCAACATGGTGCGACGGCCCTCGGCCCTGATCCCTCGCACCGAAGGAAGGACGCTCCATGCGCAGCCTGGCGCTCTCGCTTTCGATTCTGCTTCTCGGCTCCGTACTCGCGCGTGCCGAGGACCGGCCGCCGCTGGCCGGGGTGCGCCGCGTCGTCTTCCTCGGCGACAGCATCACGTATGCGGGCCAGTACGTCGAATATGCCGAAGCCTATCTGCGGGCCAGAAACCCGGCGCTCCGCTGTGAGTTCCTCGGCCTCGGCCTGCCCAGCGAGACCCTTTCGGGCCTCACCGAACCGGGCCACGCCGGGGGGGCATTCCCGCGTCCCGACGTCCACGAACGGCTCGACCGGGTGCTCGCGACTCTGAAGCCCGACCTCGTCGTCGTCTGCTACGGGATGAACGACGGCATCTACCATCCCTTCAGCGAGGAGCGGTTCCAGAAGTTCCGGGACGGGATGCAGTCGTTGCGGGACAAGGCGAAAGCGGCCGGGGCGAAGGTGCTCCACGTCACCCCGCCGGTGTTCGACCCGGCGCCGATCAAGGCGAGCACGCTTCCGGCGGGCCGAGACGAATACCGGCAGCCTTACGAGGGCTACGACGAGGTGCTGAACCTCTATTCCGCGTGGCTCCTGGCTCACCGAGGCGTCGGCTGGGACGTCGTCGACGCCCATGGCCCGATGGAGCGCTATCTCGCCCGGGAGCGACGCCGCGACCCCAACTTCCGGCTCGCCGACGACGGGGTGCACATCAACGCCGCCGGGCACTGGCTGATCGCCCGCGCGATCCTCCTGCACTGGGGAATCCCGGCTCGTGAACTCGACGACCAGAGCGCCGAGCAGGCGCTGGGCAAGCTGCCGCGCGGGCTCGACGTCCTGAAGCTGGTCGAGCGCAGGCAGCGGTTGCTCAAGGACGCCTGGCTGACGGCGATAGGCCACAAACGGCCCGGCATGGCCAAGGGATTGCCGCTCGAAGAGGCCGAGAAGCAAGCGGGCGAACTCGAAGCCGCGATCCGCAAGTTGTCGGAGAAGCCCGCCGATCCTCAAACCGTGCGGCGAGGGTACACGATCCCGCTGATCGATCTGGCCCACTAGGAGCAGCGCCAGGTGATCGTGGACCGCGAGAAGGGGCAGTATCTCGGCCATCCCACCACGGTGCTGCTCGAAGACGGCAAGACGATTCTGGCCGTCTATCCCAAGGGCCACGGCCGAGGGGCCGTCATCCTGAAGCGCAGCACCGACGGCGGCCGGACCTGGTCGGATCGCCTGCCCACGCCCGAGAACTGGGCCACCTCTAAGGAGACCCCCACTATCCACCGCGTCGTCGATCGGGCCGGCGTGAAGCGGCTGATCCTGTTCTCGGGCCTGTTCCCGATCCGGTTGTCGGTCTCCGAGGACGACGGAACCCACTGGACGCCGCTGGCGCCGATCGGCGACTTCGGCGGCATCGTGGCCATGGGCAGCGTCGAGCGCCTGAAGAACGGCGATTACATGGCCCTGTTCCACGACGACGGGCGGTACTTTCACGGCGAGGGCAAGGCGACGAAGTTCCGGGTCTACAAGACCGTCTCGAACGATGGGGGCCTGACCTGGGGCCGGCCGGAGGTCGTCGCCGAGCACCCGACCGCACAGCTTTGCGAGCCGGGCCTGATCCGCTCGCCCGACGGCAACCAGATCGCCGTGTTGCTCCGCGAGAACAGCCGCAAGCTCAACGCGTTCGTGATCTTCTCCAACGACGAGGGCAAGACCTGGACCGAGCCCAGGGAACTGCCGGGGGCCCTGACTGGCGACCGCCACGTCGGCAAGTACGCCCCCGACGGCCGGCTGTTCATCTCGTTCCGGGACATGGCGCACGAGAGCCCGACGAAAGGCGATTGGGTCGGCTGGGTCGGCACTTACGACGACATCGTCCAAGGACGAGAGGGGCAGTGCCGAGTGCGGCTGATGGACAACACCCAGGCGTTCGACTGCGCCTATCCCGGCGTCGAGGTCCTGCCCGACGGCACGTTCGTCGCCACCACGTACGGGCACTGGACCGCGGGCGAGCCGCCGTACATCGTCAGCGTCCGCTTCAAGCTCTCAGAACTCGACGAACTGGCGAAGCCGCGGCCGAAGGTCGACGCCAAGCGCGGGACGGAGTGATCCACGGTCCTCAGCGCGGCTTGACGGCGTAGACCTTTACGCTGGCGGCGTAGTCATTCACGTCGTAGCGTCGGAGGAGATCGGCCAGGCGCGCGTGGAGCGCCTCGTCCACGACTGCCGCCGGGCCGACCGCGCAGCAACCCGCGTCGACGACGGCCAGGCCCGAAGGAGTCGACGCCGGGGGAGGGCAGCATGCCGCCTGGTTCTCGACCTTGGCGTAGGCGTTCAGGTCCGCGCCGCTGTCGACGACCTCGACGTGGGCGAAGCCGGCTTCGGTCAGGCCCCGGCGATAGTCCTCGATCGGGATCGCGCCGGCGATGCAGCCCACGTAGGCCATCAGGTCGTCGCCCAGTTCGGGAGGCAAGTCGCGCTTCAGGGCGATGTCGCTGACCGCCAGCCGTCCGCCGGGCTTCAAGACCCTGGCGATCTCATGGAAGACGGCGGCCTTGTCGGGGGCCAGGTTGATGACGCAGTTGGAGATCACGCAGTCCACCGAGGCGTCGGCCAGCGGCAGCTTGTCGATGGTGGCGAGGTGGAACTCGACGTTGGTCAGTCGCGATTTCTCGGCGTTGTCGCGGGCCAGTTCGATCATCTCGGGGGTCATGTCGACGCCGACGGCCCGGCCGGTCGGCCCGACCTTCCGCGCCGCCAGGAACACGTCGAGGCCGCCGCCGCTGCCCAGGTCCACGACCGTCTCGCCCGGCCTCAGACCGGCCGTCGCGGTGGGATTGCCGCACGAGAGGCCCATGTTGGCCTCGGCGGGGATCGACGCCAACTCGTCGGGCGAGTAGCCGAACGCCTCGGCCACCGCCTTGATCCCCTCATGGGCGGTCGAGAGGCCGCTGGCCGCGACCGAACCATACTTCGATTTTACAGCCCGAGTGATCGTATCGGACATGGTGATTCTCGTCTCCGTCTTAGCGGGTTGAGGGTTGGTCGAGGCGGTTTCGCACCTGCATCATCACGCAGAGCATGAGCCGCCCGATGTCGTCCCGACGTTCGGCGTACTTGAGGGTTTCGTAAGTGCTGTCGTCGTAGATCTTGGGGTCCAGGTAGGGCATCGAGATGCGCAGGGACGCCCCCTTGACCACCGGGCACGCGGCGTCGGCCTCGCCGCAGACCATCAGGGCGGCGAAGCCTCGCTGGGGGTTGGCGGGGTCGAAGTAGGTCTTCGAGAACTCCATCGCCTCCAGACCCGAGTCGCCCCATCGGACCTGGTAAATCGGATTGGCCGTCTTCGGCTCGCCCCGAGACGCCTCCGCGCCGGTGGGTTCGATCTCGACGCCGATCTCCTTGAGGCAGGAGACCGTGCGGGAATTGAAGGCCGTCGGAGCGGTGCCGCCGCTGTGGAATCGAATCTCGGGCATCCCATAGTAAGCGGCGGCGATGTTGCCCATCGTCGAGCCGAGAATGCTCCGGCGACTGTTGCCCGTGCAGACGACCGTGACGTGGAGCGGCTCTCCAGGCTTGTAGTTCTCGGCGATCCAGGCGGCGAGCTTCTCACCCGCCTCACGATGGGGCTCGTCGATCAGGTCGAACGACGTGGTCAGATAGTCGGCGTGGGCCGCGACTTTCGGATTCAGCCGCTTGCGGGAAGCGGGCGATTCGCTTCGGGCTGCTCGATCGTGTCTTGATGCGTCCATGAGCCCCTCCCTCTCGCCTCATTGGATATGCTTGGGCGAATATAGTCGAGTAAAAAAAGTCAAATCATCAGCCCTCGCCGCCGCAGCACGAGACGGCCCGGCCGAGTCGTTCGAGGTCTTCCTTGAACACCTCCGGATCGCCCAGGCAAGTGCCGAGGCATCCGAGAAGGATGCGGTTCAGCCCCGATTTGGACCGGGTTAGTTTGTAGTGGACCCACAGGCCCTCCTTGCGTCCGACCACGACCCCGCTCTTGCGGAGATAGGCCAGGTGGCGCGAGACGGTCGGCTGCGGCAGGTCGAGGGCCTCGTGGAGATGGCAGACGCAGATCTCGCGATCATCGGAGAGCAGGTTCAGAAGCCGCAGGCGCACCGGATCGGCGAACGCCTTGAGCGTCGTCGTTGATTCGTCGAGGCCAGTGGATGTCGTGCGCGTCGTCTTCATGCGTCTAGGCGAATATAAAAGGGCGCGGCCGGTTCGTCAAGCGGCCGGAGGGGCAGGGGATCGAGAAGCTCGCTGCGGGAATTCAACCGACGCGCCCGTTCCAGATCATCCCGCCTCAGGCCGACGTTGAACCCATCTCCAGCGAACGCCCGACCGTCTTCTTGGCGAAGACGAGTTCGAGCAGGTCGCCGACGGTTTTGACTTCGAGGAGTTCTTCCATCGCCAGGCGGATGCGGAACTGGCGTTCGACGCGCATGACGAGGCCGACGACGTCGACCGAGTCGAGGCCGAGGCCGGTTCGAAGGTCGACCGCGTCGTCGTCGAGGTCGTAGGGCTGGCCCATCTCGTCTTCGAGAAGGCCGACGAGAGTCGTTCGGAGCGATTCACGATCCGTCATGATCGGTTCCTGTAGGTGAGTCGCGTCGCGAGCCGTCGCACCCGGCTCGGGCGGCCGTCGCTCCCGCTCGCGGGCTGCAAGGGATGCGTTGAATATACCGTGTCTGGGTTTTCGATCAATTCCGGCTTGGGAGTGAATGCGAACAGGCCCCCCGGGAGACGGTGCCCGCGGCGGGCCTGTTTGGGCGGCGCGGCCGCTCAGGCGGAGATGTGGCCGTGCGGCAGGATGTAGCCGAGGGCCAGGAGCTTCTCGATGATCTTGTCGACGCACTCGGCGACGCCGAGCGAGCCGGTGTCGAGCGTCACCTCGGGGTTTTCCGGAGCTTCGTAGGGGTCGTCGATCCCCGTGAAGCCCATCGGCTTGCCTTCGGCGACGGCGGCGCGGGCCTTGGCGTACATCCCCTTGACGTCGCGATTCTCGCAGACGTCGATGGGGGTCGAGCAGTAGACCTCGACGAAGTTCCCCTTCGACTGCTTGCGGGCTTCGTCGCGGATCGTCTTGTATGGGCTGATAACCGAGCAAAGCGTGGTGCCGCCGTGCTGGGCGACCATGCCGGCGACGTAGCCGACGCGGCGGATGTTGATGTCGCGGTCTTCCTTGCTGAAGCTCAGGCCCTTCGAGAGGTGCGTGCGGATCTCGTCGCCGTCCAGGAACGAGCAGTTGCGGCCGTACTCGGCGAGCCGCTCGACGAGCGCCTGGGCGACGGTGCTCTTGCCCGAGCCGGAGAGGCCGGTGAACCAGATTGTCAGGCCCTGGCGAAAGGCCGGGGGATTGGTTTCGTTGAGGATCTCGGCCACGGCCGGTCGGCTGAACCACTCGGGGAGCTGGAGCCCCTTCGCCAGGTAGTCGTCGCGGACCTGGGCGTCGGAGATGTCGGCGGTCTTGACGCCGGCGGGAACCTCGTCGACCGGCGCGTAGCGGTCCTCGTCGGGGAGGAAGACCATCTGCTTGAACTCGACCATCCCCACGCCGATCTCGTCCTTGTACTTCGCCATGGCTTCCTGGGCGGCGTACGGCTCGTAGAACGGCTTGCCGGTCGAGTCCTTGCCCGGTCCGGCGTGGTCGCGGCCGACGATGAAGTCGGTGCAACCGTAGTTGCGGCGGATGATTGCCTGCAGCAACACCTCGCGCGGGCCGGCCATCCGCATGGCCAGGGGCAGGAGGCAGAGCACGGCCGTTCCCTTGTCGTAGTAATTGTCGACGAGGGCCCGGTAGCAGCGGACGCGGGTGTAGTGGTCGACGTCGCCGGGCTTGGTCACGCCGACGACCGGGTGGATCAGCAGGCCGCCGCCGATCTGCTCGGCCGCGCGCTTGGTGAACTCTTCATGGGCGCGGTGCAGCGGGTCGCGGGTCTGGAAGGCGACGATCTTCGACCAGCCCTGCGACTCGAAATGCTCGCGAAGCTCGCGAGGGGGGCGCCGCAGCTCGACGAAGTCGTAGTGAGGAGGGATGCGGACGACTTCGAGGCGGCCCGTCGCGTAGTGGTTGGGGATGCGGTCGAGGTAGGCGACCGACGGGTGCTTCTTGTCGAGCGAGCCGTAGGCGTGCTCGGCCTCGGCCTGCTTGTCCGGCTCGTAGATCTCGTCGATGTGGAGGAAGGCCAGCAGGTTGCCGTAGACGTCGCGGAGGGCGAGGGCCTTGCCCACGGCGACGCCCTCGCCGGGGGTGACCGGCAGGACGACCGGCAGGGGCCAGAGCATGCCGTCGGCGAGCCGTTGCTCTTTGACCACGCGATCGTAGTCGGCCTTGTTCATGAAGGTCTTGAGCGGTGAGTACCCGCCGACGCTCAGCAGCTCGAGGTCGCAGATGGCGCGCTCGTCGAGCGTCTGGCTGGGGTAGTCCTTGGCGGAGGCCTTCATCTCGGCGGCCCGCTCGGGGCCGACGATCAGGTCGACCAGGAGCCCACCGTACGGGGAGTTCAGCCCCGGTTTCGTAGACGTCGCGGAAATCTCGATACTCCTTCCGGTATCAAATCAAATCGTCCACTCGTGCGGTGAGGTTTGCGCGACGAGCGCGGCGATGGTGGTCTGGTCGAGAACGGTCCGCTCCGCCTCGCGGACCCGTTCCCAGAGACGGCCCAGAATCTGGGTGGCGCGTCGATTGGCACGGGGGATGTCGCGAGGGGCGAGGTCCGGTCCGTCGATGGCGGACAGGACCTCGCTGACCGAGATCGACTCCGGCGATCGGGCGAGGCGGTAGCCGCCGGACGCCCCTCGGGTGCTGGAGACCAGCCCAGCCCCCTTCAATTGCAACAGGATCTGCACCAGGTAACGCTCGGGGATTCCGTGCAGCTCGGAGATCTCCCGGATTCGCAGCGGGGTCGATTCCTGGCCGTGCTGGGCCAGGGCGAGCACGGCCAGGCAGGCGTATTCGGCTTTCGCGGATACCTTCATCAGGTCCAGAACCTTTGGCCGCGGAACGCCCGCGCTTGACGACCCACCTTAGAGTTGACTGCTGTCGAGCGAGTGCAGGCCGCACTCCGTCTTCGCCTGACCCGCCCACCGCCCCGCCCGCTCATCCTGACCAGCGCCCACGGCCTTGGTGCAAGGAAAGCAGCCGACCGACGGATAACCCACGTCGTGAAGCGGGTTGTACGGGATCTTGTTGGCGACGATGAACGCCCAGACGTCGCGCCGGGTCCACTTCAACAGCGGATTGATCTTCACCAGGCTGAACTTGGCGTCCCAGCCGATGATCTTCGAGTACGCCCGGTCCGCCGACTGGTCGGCGCGGATCGCCGTGATCCAGGCTTCATACCCCACCAGCGCCCGCCGCAACGGGACGATCTTGCGGTCGTAGCAGCACTGGTCGGAATTCGACGTGTAAACCGGCCCGCCGTGCTCGCGCTCGTATTCGGCCGTCGACTTCTCGGCCCGCACCATCTCGACCTCGATCCCATAGCGATCGGCCAGACGGTCGCGCAGCTCAAGCGTTTCCGCGAACTGATAGCCCGTGTCGAGATTGAAGATCCGAACCTTCGGACCCACCTGCGACAGCATGTGGATCAGAATACACCCCTCGGGCCCGAACGCCGTGGCCATCGTCAACCGAGAGCCGAATCGCTCGACTCCCCACCGCAGAATCTCATCCGGCGTCGCTTCGGCGAGCGTCGCGTTGATATCCGCAAGTTCCTCTACCGAAAACGATTCGGTCGCAGTAGCCATGGCCTGTTCTGCTCCAAGGGGACGATCGGAACGGTGGCAATCATAAGTTACTTACAGATCAAAGTCAACATTCGGGGAATGGACCGCTCGGGTTTGGGGCGAGACCCGGGAAACGGTCGTGGGTGTTATAATCAGGACGGCTCGCCCGAGGCGGGATTCAGGGGGATGGTTGGGACGAAGCAGGATGGAGGAACGCCATGGAGCCGACGCGCGACGACTCGATTCGGACGATCACGCCCCGGTCGCTCTTTGAAGTTTACGAGGAAGGCAAGCCTGTCGAGCTGATCGACGTCCGGACTCCGGCCGAATACCGCGAGGTTCACGCGACGATGGCCCGGCTCGCGCCGCTGGAGCGGCTCGATCCGATCGCCCTCGTCGGTGCTCGAACCGACGGGAACGAAACGCTTTACGTCATATGCCGAACGGGGGCGCGGAGCAAGAAAGCGTGCGAGGCGTTTGCGGCGGCGGGTTTCGGCGACCGCGTAGTGAACGTCGAGGGGGGGACGCTGGCCTGGGAGAAAGCCGGGCTGCCGGTGGTTCGAGGCAAGAAGACGATCTCGCTCGAGCGCCAGTTGCGGATCGTCGCCGGCGGCATCGTGCTGGGGGGCGTGGTGCTCGGGGCGGTCGTCGACCCTTGGTTCAACCTGCTGGCCGCGATCGGCGGGGCGGGGCTGATCTTCGCCGGCGTGACCGACATCTGCCCGATGGCGATGGTTCTGGCCCGGATGCCCTGGAACCAGGCGGGGGGATCGTCGGCCTCGTGCCGACCCTGAGATCCGACCCGGCCGCCGCCGATCTTGGGTTCGTTCGCGCCGTTTTCCCCCCTCGGCGATGGTCCCACGCCCGCCGCCGCCGCCCCGGATCGGCCGGGGGAGCGATTGGGTTCGATCGTTCAAGTTCTCGCGCCAACGGCCCGCCCCTGACACCGAGAATCGATTTTAACCTCATCGCATGAAACACCTTATCGCTAACGACGCCCGCCGCTGATTTGGGTTCGTTCGCGCCGGTTTTTTTCGTTGATCACGTCTTTCGCCCCGCTGAACTCGTCCCGCCGGTCGCCGGCCGGGTCGAGGGGGGCGATTGGGTTCGATCGTCCCGGTTCTCGCGCCAACGGCCCGCTCCCTGCATTCCGAGACCGGCCGGCGACCGCCCACCGGAGGCCCCCGGAATTTGGGTTCGATCGTCGCGTTCTTTGGCGACGGTCAGCCTGTTCCGCTGCCGGATTGACAAAGATCGGCGAGGCGCGCAGTCGTCCTCTATGAGTGAATATGCTCCAGACCGCCGTGATTGCGCGTGCGAATCCGGGGGATTTTGGGGAAAATCCCGAGGCGATTCTCATCCGACAGCTCTGAAAATTCCGGTCTGTGGTTTGCCGTAGGGGCACCCCTTGTGGGTGCCCGATCGCCGAGCATGAGCGGTCGGGCACCCACAAGGGGCGCCCCTGCCAGATCTGGGCGACCGCAGGCCCCCATCTTCATCAGGCCGGGTGCCGCCTCGGCGGCATGACCGATTGCTCCGAAAATAGCCCGTGGGACGATCGAGGAGCGAAAGGGAAGGAAGCCCGAAGCGCCAGCGAGTGAATTCCCCGCTGGCCGACCGGAAATTCACTCGCTGGCGCTTCGGGCTTCCATTCGGAGGCCGCCCGCGTGACTCCTCGTCAGCTCATTTTCATGAGGTTGGGTGTCGCCACGGCGGCTTGACGATTCGTTCAGGACGAGACCGCGTTGAGCCACGGAGACGCGGCTTGCTCGTAGCGGCGGATGTCGGGCTCGTACTGGAGCGTCTCGGAGATCGCGTCGAGCCCCTGGAGCAGGCGCTGACGCTGGGTTTCGGGGATCTCGAACGCGACCTTGGGCTCGGGGTCGCGGCCGTCGTGGACGACGATGGTCTGGGTCTTGAGGTCGACCGTGGCCTCGACGCCCCCCGGCCCGCCGGCGTCGGCGATGAGCTTCCAGTCGGCCTCGGGGACCTCGATGACGAGGAGCCCGTTGTTGAGCGCGTTGCCCTCGAAGATGTCGGCGAAGCCTTCGTTCTTGCCGGGGGCGATCAGGACGCGGTAGCCGGCCTGGGCGATGGCCCAGACGGCGTGCTCGCGGCTCGACCCGCAGCCGAAGTTCTTGCCGACGACGAGCACCGTCGCCCCCTTCGACTCGGGGCGGTTGAGCGGGAATTCCGCGTTCAGCGCGCCGTGAGTCTCGGGGGCGTCGATCGACGGCGAGCCGCCGGGCTCGTACCGCTTGTCGGCGAAGAGCAGGGTGCCGTAGCCGGTCCGCTCGATCCGCTTGAGGTAGCGGGCCGGGATGATGAGGTCGGTGTTGACGTCGGTCCAGTCGAGGACCGCGATCTTGCCGCGGTGGACGATGAAGGGTTTCATGTTGGGGTCGTCAGCCTTCGTTCGATCGGATGAGTGAATAAGAGCGATATCCGGGACGCCGGGCGCGGTCCTCAGCGGGCCAGCAGCCTGCGGACGTCGGTGAACCGGCCGGTGACGGCGGCGGCGGCGGCCATGGCGGCGCTCACCAGGTGGGTCCGTCCGCCGGGCCCTTGACGGCCCTCGAAGTTGCGGTTGCTCGTGCTGGCCGCGCGCTGGCCGGGCTGGAGGCGGTCGGGGTTCATCGCCAGGCACATGCTGCACCCCGCCTGCCGCCACTCGGCGCCGGCGTCGAGGAACACCTGATCGAGCCCCTCGGCGTGAGCCTGGCTGCGGACCTGCTCGCTGCCCGGCACGACCAGGGCGCGGACGCCGGGCGCGACGTGGCGGCCCTGGAAGACGTGGGCCGCGGCCCGCAGGTCTTCGATCCGTCCGTTCGTACACGAGCCGATGAACACGACGTCGATCGGGATCTCGCTGATCGGCGTGCCGGGGGTCAGCCCCATGTACTGGAACGCGCGGGCGGCCTCGTCGCGCTGCGCCGGGGGGAGTTCCGCGAGCGTGGGGACATGGCCGGTCGCGTCGACGGTCATCGCCGGGTTCGTCCCCCAGGTCACTTGCGGGACGAGCGCCGAGGCGTCGATCTTGACGTGCGCGTCGTGGACGGCGTCGGGATCGGTCGCGAGCGTCTTCCAGTCGGCGACCGCTTCGTCAAACGCCTTGCCCTTGGGCGCGAACGGGCGGTCTTTCCGCGCCAGGTATTCGAAGGTCACGTCGTCGGCCGCGATCAGGCCGGCGCGCGCGCCGGCTTCGATCGACATGTTGCAGACGGTCATGCGGCCTTCCATCGAGAGGGCGCGGATCGCCGGCCCGTAATACTCGATGACCGAGCCCGTTCCGCCGCCGGTGCCGATCGCCCGGATGACCGCGAGGATGATGTCCTTGGGTTCGAGCCCGTCGGGCAGGGTCCCGGTCACCTCGACGCCCAGCGACCTCGGCCGCCGGCCTTGCCAGAGGGTCTGGGTGGCCAGGACGTGCTCGACCTCGCTGGTGCCGATGCCGAAGGCCAGCGCGCCGAACGCGCCATGGGTGCTGGTGTGGCTGTCGCCGCAGACGATCGTGGTTCCCGGCAGTGTCAGGCCCAACTCGGGGCCGATGACGTGGACGATCCCCTGACGGCCGCTCTTGATGTCGTAGAGGGTCACGCCGAACTCGCGGCAGTTGGCGCGGAGGGTTTCGATCTGCCGCCGCGAGAGCAAGTCGCGGATGTCGAGCTGGTCGTCCGTGGGGACGTTGTGGTCGATCGTGGCGAACGTCAGATCCTTGCGGCGGACCTGCCTGCCCGCAAGCCTCAGGCCGTCGAACGCCTGGGGGCTGGTGACTTCATGCACCAGGTGCCGGTCGATGTAAAGGAGCGTCGCCTCGTCGGTCGTGGACAGGACGTGGCGGTTCCAAACTTTCTGAAACAATGTTTCTGGCATGCCCGATCTACCTCGGAAGATCGTCAGGAGGGTCTGGTTCAATCAACTAGTCGAAGAAACACCGCGCGTGGTTCGCGTGAATCTCGATCGCGGCGGAAAGCCGCGGCTTACTTGCGAGCCATCTCGTCGGCGTGGTAGCTCGATCGGACGAACGGTCCGCTGGCCACCTCGTGGAATCCCATCAGCCGCGCCAGGCGGCCCAGTTCGTCGAATTCCTCGGGGGGCAGATAGCGCTCGGGGGCGAGATGGCGGGGCGACGGCTGGAGGTACTGGCCGAGGGTCAGGAAGTCGCAGCCGATCGAGCGCAGGTCGGCCAGCGTTTCGAGCACCTCGTCGGTGGTCTCGCCCAGTCCGAGCATCAGCCCGCTCTTGGTGCGGGTCTCGGGGCTGAGGCGTTTGGCCTGTTCGAGGACGCGCAGGCTGACCTCGTACTGGCTCTTGCGGCGGACGTGCTGCTGGAGCCTGGCGACGGTTTCGAGGTTGTGGTTGAAGACCTCGGGCCGGGCTTCGAGGACGATCGCGATCAGCTCGGGACGGCCGTCGAAGTCGGGCGTGAGCACTTCGATCGTGGCGCCGGTTCGCTCGCGGACGGCCAGGACGCAGCGGCGGAAGTGGTCGGCGCCGCCGTCGGGCAGGTCGTCGCGGGTGACCGACGTGATCACGACGTGCCGCAGGCCGAGCCGGGCCGAAGCCTCGGCCACGCGATCGGGCTCGTCGGCCGCGATCGGCTCGGGGCGGCCCCGCTTGACCGCGCAGAAGCCGCAAGGGCGCGTGCAGGTCTCGCCGAGGATCATGAACGTCGCGGTGCGCCGGGTCCAGCACTCCGACCGGTTCGGGCACTTGCCCGACTCGCAGATCGTCTCCAGGCCCAGCTCGCCGATCAGGTTCTTGGTGAAGTAGGTGCCGCCTCCCGAGGGGATCGGCCGTTTCAGCCACTCGGGAAGACGTCGCGGCTTGCCGCCGACCCTGGCCGTCGTTTCCGACGTCGCGCCGGACGGCGGCGGGTCGCTCGGCCGTTCATCCAGGACTGGGAGCGTAAACATGGGACAGGACCTTCCGGCGAAGCTGCGGATGGTGCGTGTAGAGATGGCGGCGATCCAATCCGAAGACGGCTTCCGTCCGGCGGACCAACGCCTCTCGCACCTTGGACATCAGGGTTGGACGCTGTCGTCGCGATTCCATCGATGTTTGACGCAAGAACGAACCGGCTGAGCCGGGCTCGGACAGGACGTCGAACAGGTCGAGATAGGGGCCGACGTTGAGCGTAAATCCATGGTAGGCGATCCCGCGGTTGATGGCTACCCCGATGGAAGCCACCCGCGCCTCGCCCAGGAAAATCCCGTGGGGGGCGTGGCGGACGGTGCCCCGAAGCTCGAACTCGTCGAGCACCTGGAGCAGAACGTCCTGAAGACCCGCGACGTAGCCCATCGGCGACAGGTCGCGAACCGCCAGCGGCAGGACGAGGTAGCAGGCGAGCTGGCCGGGGAGATGGAGCACGCAGCCGCCTCCCCGGTTGACCCAGAACATCCGGATCCCCATCGAGGCGAGCGCGTCGTCGTCCCTCGCGATGTGCGCCCGGCTCCCCAACCGTCCGACGCTGAGGGTCGGCGGATGCTCGCAGACGATCAGCGTGGCCCCGTCGCGCTCGCCCTGCTCGTAGACCAGCCGGCGCTGGAGTTTCTGGACGTCGGCGAAGTCGACCAGGCCGAGAAGGTAGACTTCGAGAGACGGTTTCGGGGGTTCCAGCGTCATCGGTCCATCCACCCCCAGGAAAAAAACGGAGCCGCCCGCCGGCGCGCCCTCGCGAGCGCGAACGTGAACCCGAACGGTCGTCGCGCGGCCCGCGGCGAAACGACGCCCCCGCGCCCGAATGGCGTCAGTACGCCGAGGAGTCGACGACCTCGCCGCCGGCCCTGGTCCCCAGGGCGCGCCACAGGGCGATGTTGATCGAGTTGGAGAAGAATTGCACGCTGCCGTCGGCGAGGAGTGCGTTGACACCGCCGGAATGGTGGCTCCGGGCGGTCACCGAGGCGAAGGTCGGGCCGCCGAGATACTCGCGAACGGACAACGTGTCGGAGTGCTGACTGCGGCTGAAGTCGGCCGGCTCCGCGTAATTCGGAGGCCGAGCGGTGGTGAACCCGGTCTGGTCGACCGAGCCGTCCGCCCACAACGAGTGGCCGTTCCCCCAGAACGAACAGGCGGTCGCTTTCACCACGCCGCCGCGACTGTCGAAGGGAACGTCGGTCCCCGGAACTTCGCTCGGATAGCGTTTGTTCAGAAGCGAGCCGCATTCGGTGATCTGATTCTGACGGGTTCGGACTTCGCCGATGAACAGCGTGTTGCTGGCACCGTCGGTGAAATCGGCCATCTTGTGGCTCACATTGGGCGAGAACGCGGATCGGTTCGGCATCGTGCCAAAGCCGAAGCCGCCCCAGATGTACCAGTCCCCCTCGGAGACGGCGTAGTTGGTCGTGCCCGCCATCGTCAAACCAGGATAGATCAGGCTTACGTCGAACGTCGTCGAGTTGACCTCGCTGGGACAGGCGAAGGCCGCGACCGGCGTCGACGACACCGTCTGGTTGGTCGGCGCGTCGAATCCGAACCCGAAGTTGATCGCGTTGAACAAGGCGGTCTGCTCGATGAGCGGCAACAACCGCGCCTGCGCGCTCCAGCCGACCCCCTTGGGAACGTTGTTGTTGCCCACCACCAGAAGCAACGGCGGCGGAAACACACCGTTCGACGACTCGTATTGCTGAAGCGCCAATCCTAATTGCTTAAGATTCGATACGCACTGAATTCGTCGGGCTGCTTCTCGTGCCGCCATCACTGCCGGGAGCAGTAATGCAATCAGGGCGGCAATGATGAAAAGTACAACCAGCAACTCGATCAGAGTGAAACCCGTTCGCCCCTGTCGATTCATCGCAGACCGACTCCAAGGCGGCATTGATCCATGTCGATGATACGTCAGACAGCCCGAAATCAATGCGCTTTTCCGATGACCGGCGACCAGAAAACGATGACGACGGCCTCTAGCATCCAATGGTGCACAGCTTAGAGATTGGTTGTTGCCACCCACTCCTTTGGGTCCCGCGAATCGCTTGGCTTGAGCCCCCCTTGTTGTACCCGTTGCCCTCGGTTCAACGCAACAGACTTCTTATCTGTTCGAGCGTTTGTCGATATTCCGAGATCAGCGCGAAACCGAGGGGGGGCGACCGATCGGGAAGGACGTGGGATCGGCTTGAATCGTATCGGAAGAAAATGAGATCTCCGGACTCCGCGCGTTCCTGTCCATCATTCTCTTTTCGACTCGCGGGAGCCGATTCTGTCGAAAATCCGGCGAGGTGGACGCAATCCCAGTCGATGCGCGCCCCCCCACGAGGGACGGGCCGGGGTGGTCAGGGGGCGGGGATGCGCGAGCATTCGTTGAGCAGTCGACGTCCCTGGTGCTCATCGATGTCGAGGTGCGCCAGCAGCCTTCGACGGAGTTCGGTCAGGCTTTGTTCCACGAGCTTGGGGCTCGCGTCGGCGAGCGGAACGACGCCGCCGGCGCGTTTGTCGTGGCCACCGGCGCTGCCCATTCCTTCCACCACGTCGCGGAGGACTTCCCCGGCCTGTCCGCCCAGGGCGCTGGCTCGCAGCGACAGCTTGAGGCCGCCGTCGAAGAGGCCGACGGCAAGGACCCAGTTCACCTGGTCGAACCGAACGAAGAAGTCGGCGACTTCCGCGATGATGTCGGGCTGAGAGACGTCGCCGCACCAGGCGACGATCAGGTCGCGGTACAAGAAGGCATTGGCCAGCGCGCGTTGAAACGTGGCGAAGTGGCTTTGCGGGAGCTTGGGGTTGCGAATCCGCGCCAGCAGTTCCTTGTCGGCGCGGGGGAACAGCCAGACGAGCGCGCCGTCGTCGAGCGAGCTCGCCTCGCGGGGGTAGCCCGTCGTCTCCGATTCGATGCCGTAAAGCAGCGCCGTGGCGAGCTGCGGCGAAACCAGCACGCGCTGTTCCAGCAGGTAGCCGGTCACCATCGTGCTCGAAGCGCCCAGGTGGGTTCGAATGTCTTGAAAGAGCACGCCGCTCAGATCGCCGCCGGTCTCGTGATGGTCGATCACGACCTGAGGCATGGCCGCCTCGCTGCTCCGGCGTCCAGTGTGAGGCTGGCTGTCGACCATGACGACGGCCGTCTCGCGGTCGAAGTGGACCGATTCGATGGGAACCAGCGGCACGGGGATCAGCTCGACCATCGCCCGGTTCTCGGCCCTGGCGATCATCCCCTCGACGGTCAAGATCACCGGCTTGCCCGGCTGGCACTGCTGGATCAGCTCGCGAATTCCGAGCATGCTGGCGAGTGAGTCCGGGTCGGGATTGACGTGGGAGACGGCGACGACGCGGGAGAACGGGGCCAGGGTCGCGAGCAATCGATCCGACCGGACTCGTCGCTGCGAATCGATCTCAAGTTCCACGTCCTGGCTGCTGTCGCCGGCGCCCGTCATGTTTGAAGAGATCCTTGGACCGAGAGGGTTCTCTGCAACCCCTTTGCGATCGCCGACCCCCGACGCGTCGTTTCACCTGATCGCCCCACCGAGTCTATGCCAACCGCGCAAGGATTGGCCAGACGTTCCCGAGACGATCCGCCGAACGTCCGGGCCCATTTTACAACTTCGGATCGACAAGTCTCGGGGAATCTTCGCGAGGTTCGCGAGGCTCCCCTCTCTCATCGACCGGTTCGGCCTGATGGGCGGCGTTCGCCTCGCGCTGCACTCGTTCGACGGGCGACGGCTCGATGATGCCCGACGTCCGCGGCGCCGGTCGGTTGGCGAACGCGACCAGCAGGCCGATTCCGACCACCAGCACCAGCACGTTGAGCACGACCGAGCGGAAGTGCAGCCGCCGGAATCGCGCATCGCCCGACGGGCCCTCGTCCCTCGCCGCGTTGATGGCGGGAGTCAGCGAGTTCCCCGAGTAGAGCGTCAGCAGGATCGCGCCCAGAATCAGCATCGCCTGAACGCCAATCCTCGGCCCCCGGAATTCGGGGTAACACAACGGCCCGGCGATGAACGCCGGCAGCGCGATCGCGCCGGCCGTCGCCCCCCAGGCGTAATAGCGCGGGAACAGGGCCCGAACGAATCGCTCCCCCGTTTCCACCCCCAGCGTCGAGAAGACAATCGGGGCCACGGCGAATGAGAAGAACAAAATTTCACCCGTCCAGGCCGCCAGGGCGAGGAGGTAGATCGAATCGAAGATCCCCAGCAGGAAATGTGCGGACACGGACGCCGACCTCCTCGATTTGATTCCTTCAATAGACCTAGCTTAGGCGGACCGGTCGCCGCACCCAAGGGCCTATCGCCTCGATTCGGCTGGAGCGACTGATGCGGCCATGGGTGCGAGAGGGGCCTTCAGGATGGGAATTCGGACCGGTTCCGCTTCGAGGGGCTTGTTGGCATCGATGTTGCGGTCCTAAACTACTCATCGGCGGCCGACTGCCTAGGCCTCATGCGAGGTCGCGGGTTGCTGAGTCCCACGGCGAAGAGAGAAACAAACTATGAAGAAGACACTGACGTTGTTTGCCGGCGCTTGCTTCCTGGCCGGTTCGTGCATGATCGCCGGCTGCGGCGGCGAAGAGTCCAGCGTGACGAAGGAAACGACCGTCAAGACTCCGGGTGGCTCGGAGAAGACGACGGAAGTGAAGAAGGTCGAAACCAAGGGCGACGCCGCCAAGTGACCTGACATGTCGAGCGGTTTCGCTCGACATGTAACTTCGACGTACAAAGCCGCCGGGAGTCTTCTCTCGGCGGCTTGTTGCTGCGCGGCGCGCAAGCCGCCGTCGAGCTCGGCGTGCCTTGCTAGACATTCCAGTTGAATCGTCTGGGCTAAAATCGACGATTCTGCGATTTAAAGGCTCATGGAGCCCGGAGCGGACAGCCGAAAGGAAGGATGGCGTTCTCAGAATGGACTTTGAGAAGCGGATTAACCAGGGAAGTGCGCCCGCATGTCTACGACGCAGGTCGAGGGTCGAAGCCCATCGCGGGTCAAGCCGCGTCCGAGATGGTTGCGGGCGCTGGGCGACGGATCGCCTCCGGAACAGCTTGAGATCGGCGGCGGACCGCACCGGTTGGTTGAGGTTTTCAAGCACGATTCCTGGGCGGCCACGGCGCTTTATGCCGGTCCACACGGCGCCCGACGAGTGGTGAAGCTGCATCGCCGGGCTTCGGCCTTCGGCGTCCCGCTAAGCTGGGTGGGCTGGCTCACGGCCCGGCGCGAGCACCGGCTGCTCCGCAATCTGGCCGATCTTCCCGGCATCCCCGCGCTGGCCGGTCCCGTCCTGTCGGGCGGAATCCCTCAGAAAAACGCGGTGGCTCGCGAGTACCTCGACGGGCACCCGCTGGGCGATCGCGAAGCCGTCAACGACCGTTTCTTCCCGGAACTGCGCGACCTGCTGCACGCCATGCACCGCCGGCGGATCGTCTACGTCGATCTGCACAAGCGCGAGAACGTGCTCGTCGGCGAGAACGGCGACCCTTGCCTCTTCGATTTCCAGATCAGCATGGATTGGCCGAGGTGGCTCCCACTGCGCCCCATTTTTCCCATTATGAGTGGCAGTGACGACTATCATCTCCTCAAGCATTGGGCGCGGTGCCGGCCCGATCAGTGCGGCGTCGCCGACGACCAGATGGCGGCGAAGCGGCCGTGGTGGATCCGGGCCCATCGCCTGATCGCACGGCCGATCCGCGAGATGCGTCGGCGGTTGCTGGTTCGGATCGGGGTTCGGACGGGCAAGGGGCGGGTGGAATCCGAGCAGTTCGCCGAGCACGCCCTCCGCGCCGCGGCGCCTTCCGATCGTCAAGCGGCTTGACGGAATCGCCGGGATCTGCATCATCGCGGCACGTTTTTTGACAAGCGTGCCGCGGCGCGGATCGTCGGGCGATCGGATCACCGCTGAATCGGAGAGGACGCCGAGCAGATGGAAGCACAGCCCATTCGCAATCGGCTCGGGTACTGGCCGTGGCTCGTTCTGGCTTTGACGACCTTGCCGGCCTTCTGGTACGTCGTCGACTTTGAACGAAGCCTCGACCCCGAGTTCCCCAACGTCGCAAGGCAGACGTACAATCCGTATCCCCCGGCGGCTTACCGTCTGGCCGTCGCGGGCGATACGATCGATCACGCGGCGGTTTACGTCGCGTCGGCGGCCGTCGTGCTCTCCGTCTGGAGCTGCCTGCGCGACCCGAAGCGGCGGCTGCGGTACGCCGCGCTCGCGCTCTCGCTGGCCGCGTTCTGGCACGCCGCCACGCCCGGCCCGCTGATGAACGGCTGGCACGGGCTCGGCTGGCGGACGATCTTCGATCCCCGCGTGGCGACCGGGCAGCGGCTCGCGCTCGCCGGGCTGGCGATGCTCGTCGCGATCGTCGTCGTCTGGTGCTCACGGCCCTGGACGCTGCCGACCTTCTTCCGAGAGGCGCGCGATAGTCGCATCCTCGCGCTCTTGCTGGTCGCCGTCGTGCTGCTGGCGGTCCGTCAGACGTCGTGGATCGATCGCGAGCCGTTCGAGTTCTGGCCGCGTTGGTTCTACGTCTGGGGGCTGTTCGCCTGGTCGTTCGCCCTCCTGCGGGTTACCCCGCCGGCGCCGCCCGGCTGGACGCGTCGCGCGGCCGTCGCGGGCCTGATCGTCGCCTGGCTGGGGCTCGACTTCCTGGGCCGGGGGATCTTTTGGTATCAGCGCCCGATCAACCGCCTCCACGAGATCGTGCCGGGCAAGCTTTACCTCAGCGCGATGCCGACCTATCAGGGGTTGAAGATCGCGCAAGAGCGGCACCATTTCAAGACGATCGTCAACCTGTTCCCCGAGTACACCGAGATGCGGAGCCCGCACTGGCCCGACGAGCAGCGGTTCGCCCGCGAACACGGCATCGCCTGCTACAACCAGCCCGCCGCCGACCCGACTGGCGAGCAGTTCGTGAAGGACACGCTCGCCCTGGCGCAAGACCCCAACAACTGGCCGCTCCTCGTCCACTGCCACGGCAGCATGGACCGCTCGCCCGCGTGGGTCGGCATGTATCGATTCGTCGTCGACGGCTGGCCGCTCAACGAGGCGATCAAGGAGCTCGAACGCCATCGCGGGCTTCGGCCCAAGTCGTCGGTGACGCTGCTTTACAACCGGATGCTGCCGATGCTCGCCCCCGAGCGGGCCGCGACCGATCCCACGGCGGCCCAGCTCAGAGTGAACGCCCGAGGTACGGTCGACCCCGCCGAAGAGATCGCCCGACGAGCAGAAACCGACGCCCAGCAGTCGGGCGAAACCTCCGCGACCCAGCGCCGCTGAGGTCTCGCCTGGACCACGAAGCGGCCGACGCCTCAGCTTTCGAGCGTGGCGTCGAGGGTGATCTTGGCGTTCAGGAGCTTGGAGACGGGGCAGCCGGCCTTCGCCTTGCCGGCCAGCTCTTCGAACTTCGCCTGGTCGGCGCCCGGGATCTTGGCCGTCAGGGTCAGGTGGACGGCGGTGATCGCGTAGCCGTCGGCGACCTGTTCGAGCGTGACGTCGGCCTTCGTCTCCATCCGCTCGGCCTTGAGCTGCGCCTCGCCGAGGATCAGCGACAGCGCCATCGTGAAGCAGCCGGCGTGCGCCGCGCCGATCAGCTCTTCCGGGTTGGTGCCCGGCTTGCCCTCGAACCGGCTGGAGAAGCCGTAGGGGTACGCGTTGAGGGCCCCGCTTTGCGTCGAGATGGCACCCTTGCCGTCCTTGATCCCGCCCTGCCATACCGCCGAGCCGTGCGTCTTCATGGTGGAGGTTCCTCGGGCCGGGGCCGGACAATCCCGGTCGGAAGGCGCTACGATCGCCGATCCGGCCCGCGGACCGTCGCCATTGTACCGGGGACGTCGAGGGGTCATCCTGGGGCTGGGCCTGCTCGACGATCGTCCCCGACCCGGCCGACCAGCCATTGGCTTCGTTCGCGCCCGAATCGCGACTGCCCGACCCGTCCGACTCGACCCGGCCCCTGGCTTCGATTGGCTTCGATTGCCGTCATTCAGACCTGATGGATCTGATGTAAAGACCATTGCCTGAGCAATTTACGTTGATCGCGATTTTGGCTTCGATCGCGTGAGAAACACCCGGTTTTCAGTCCGTTCCCGCCCTCTCCGTTATCTGCCTTCGCATGGCCGACCATCGAATTGACCTCGGCCGATTGGCTTTGATCGCGCGCTTTCCTCTCAGCCCCTTCCGACCGATCCGCCAGGCCGATTGGGTCCGTTCGCGCGCTTTTCTCCAGTCCCTCCGGCTTGTCCGCCGAGGGCGATTGGCTTTGATCGCGCGCATTTTCGGTGCCGAGGGCGTCATCCGCCGAGGTGCTTTCCCTGCTCAACCGACAGCCGTGTTGTGAAAGAGCCGGAGGCTCGCGAAGTCCTCCAGATTAAGCATACGACCGATCGACGAACCTGATCATCAATCCCTCGCGACCGCCCGGAACTTCGCCGCGATGAGGGGCGATCGAAACGATCCGGCGATGAAAAGGGATTGCATCGGTGGCGTGGCAGTCGCGACGAGATTCTACTCGCCTGCCTCTGATCGGATGACAGTCGCAGCCGAGTCCCCCAAACCACTTTTCCGGCCTCACTGCCTCGGAGCCAGTGCGGCGCAATGGGGACTGGCTCCGAGTGTACCCGCTCGGTGCCTGTCCCCATTCCGACGCACTGCGCCCTTGGCCCTCGCGAGTGTAGCCGCTCGGTGCCCGTCCCCCTTCCGACGCCCTGCGCCCTTGGCCCTTGACATCCGCCGCCCCACGGCCTTGGCCCTCGCCATCCGCCCAGCGCCGCTGTGGAGAAGGGGGACGGGCACCGAGCGGGTACTCTCGGAGCCCGTCCCCGTTTCCGAAGCTCGAAGGGAACCGCCCGGCCGAGAAGCTCGCCCGAGCATCCTGGACATCGGTTTGGAATCGCGGGTAGTGTTAATAAGCCGATGGGCCCTGTTGCAATGCGAACCCGGGGGTGAATTCCGATGCCGCGATCGCTTCGCGCCAGCGAGGGGGGCTATTGCTACCACGTCCTGAACCGGGGCAATCGGCGGGCTGAGGTCTTCCACAAGGTCGGCGACTACGCAGCTTTCCTTGGCCTGGTCGCCGAGGCGTCGACCCGGCTGCCATTGCCGGTGCTGGCGTATTGCCTGATGCCCAACCATTTCCACCTGGTGGTCCGGCCGGACGGCGACGGCGACCTCTCGCGGTGGATGCACTGGCTGACGACCGCGCACGTCCGCCGCTACCTCCGTCATTACGAGGGGTCGGGCCACGTCTGGCAGGGGCGGTTCAAGGCGTTCCCGTGCCAGGACGACGACCATTTGCGGACCGTCGTCCGCTACGTCGAGCGGAATCCGCTGCGAGCCGGCCTCGTCGAGCGGGCCGAAGATTGGCCGTGGTCGAGCCTGGGAACCGCCTCCGCCAGCCTTGAGCGAGCGCCGCAACTCGACGCGACCCGCTTCGAACGCGGCCCCGACTGGACGGAGCGGGTGAACGCCCCCATGACCGACGCCGAAGCCGCCGCCGTCTCCGCCTCCATCCGCCGCGACCGCCCCTTCGGCTCCGACGCCTGGGTCCGGACGACCGCCGAGAAGCTCGGCCTGGAATCAAGCCTCCGCAACCGAGGCCGCCCCGCCATCCGCCGCCCCGGCGAGGCTTGAGAACCACCTAAATTGCCCAAGGTGCGTCGAGATTTAGGGATGACCCCTTTTCGACTTCCCTTTTCGACTTCACCCCTTTTCGACTTCCCGAAGAAGCAGGAAAGGATATACCTTCATGGCTGAGGTGAATTTTCACGTGATGAATGCTGCTGTTCGTGAGCACATTGCGCAGGTTGTTGGCCAAATCTGCTGCCATCAGCATATATCAAAAGATCGGAGCCTTAGTCTAGGGTTCGGAGACGTCGTCCGGCACACGTCGGCAATTGCCGATGCGGATCATGGCAAGTGGGAAGTCGGCACTTATTATAGCTCGTGGCGGATTCTCCGTGGCAAGCAGATCGTGTGCGGAAGTCAAGACACGGTGGATTCCATTGATGCACTTCGTGAGGCAATGAACTCGGTCAAATGGGGCAGCTGCACCTCTATTCGACAATTGACCGACTTTGACGTGCGTGTCGAATTCGACAACGACGTTGTTGTGGACTTTCTTGCAACGATCAGCGACGAAGATGAAGTGTTTCATCTGTTTTGTCCAAACAAGATCGTGGTCGCATTTTCCATCACTGATGGTTGGAGAGCGGGGCCTTCAGATAAGCCCTGGGGGGCAGAAAGGGGTCATTCTTAATTTTGGACGGGGGCAGAAAGGGGTCATTCTTAATTTTGGACGACGGTTGGGCGTTATAGGGGATTTAGAGGAGCGGGCTGGCGCGATGCCTCCCAGACCTCCCAAAGTCCCTTGAGAATTCGATTCGCCCTTGATACGAGGGGAGCCGACGCGTCGTGGGCCGGCTCATCCGGTCCGCCGACTTTTCGAGGCGGCTCGGCCGGTTCGAGGCGAGGCGACGTGGGACTCGGCCGGGTCGAGCCGGTGCGACGCCCGCGCGTCGCGCGCCTGGCGATGGCCGGAGATCAGTTCCATGTATCGATGGACGTGCTCGGTCTCGGACCACGGGCCGATCCGCTGCGAGTACCCGCGCGAGGCCAGGTCGGCGCGAAGGTCTTCGTCGTGGACCATCCTCCGCATGGCGGTCAACAGCTCGATCTCGGTGCGATAACTCAGCCCGCCGCCGCTTTGCTGGCCGGTTTCGAGCAGCGCGCCGCCCCCTTCGTGGACGATCACGGGCGTTCCCGTGGCGAACGCTTCCAGAACCACGTAGCCGAACGTCTCGGGAAACAGCGACGGCACGACCACCGCCCGTGAGCCCCGGAACAGGCGGGCCAGGTCGGGGCCCCCCAGGAGACCTTCGAAATGGACGTTCGGCAGGTCTTCGGCCAGACGCCGCAACGTCGGCTCGTACGGTCCGGTTCCGGCGATCCGCAGGTCGGCCTCGGGTAGGTTGCGCATCAGCGGAATGAGCTTCTGGAACCCCTTCATCGCAACCATTCGGCCGGCCGCCGCCAGGTAGGGGCGTCCGCGCGGCTCGGGCTCCTCGTCCTCGATCCCCCGCGACCAATCGTCGGGCAGGAAGTAGGGCAGGTGTACCAGCGGCGCCCACGCGCCGACGCCCCGGCGCTCGTGTTCTTCGAGCGCATGGCGGCTGGGGAAGAGCAGGGCGTCGAGGTGCCGAAGCCCGCGCTCGATCGCGCCGGTGTACCGCCAGACCTGGGGGGGGCGCTTGCCGGCGATCGAGCACCGCACGCACGACGCGCCGTCGCAGGGCTTGCGATCGTACTTCCAGAGCAGGTGCATCGGGCAGATCAGCCAGTGCTCATGAGCGGTCATGATCCGCACCGCGCGGCGATTGGCTCCGAGGCCGAGAACCCCCGGCCCTCCCACGAGCGAGATGTTGTGGAAGTGGACGACGTCGGTGTCGTCGGCGTCGAGCACCTCGCGGAGAGCTTCCGACTTGAACAAGGGCAGGCCCGTCGCCTGGGTGGCCAGCGGCGAGAGCGTGCCGCGCCCGCTCTCCAGGGGATGGAGGTGGAGCCCGGGAGTCGGCTCGTAAGCCCGGAGCGGATGCTCGCCGCGCACGGCGTTGAACGCATCAACGCAGTAGAACACGTGAACTTCGTGCCCGCGGCGGCAGAGCGCCTGGCAGAGTCGGTCCACATAGGCGGCGTCGCCGCCGAAGCTGTGCGGCCCGAAGAAGGTGGTGATCATGCAGAATTTCAAGAGCGACCTCCTGTCGCAGTTGCGTTTCGTGGCTGCGTGATGCGGCGGTCAGGCGGCTTCGCCGGCCTCGGCGACGGGGTGGAACGCGGTGCGCCAGAGTCGGGCGGGATGGAATCCACCCATCGCCAGGAGCGCGACCGCGTAGGCCAGCGCTCCTCCCGAAACGGCGAGCAACACGTGCCAGCGTTGCAAGACCAGGCAGACCGGAACCATCGCCAGCGAGGCGGCCAACGGCCTTCCCAGGTGGTGATGCCAGATCGGCTGACGTCCCTCGCGAACGAGACTCCGGTATCCAGTCAGAACCAAGGCGAGGCCCATCAGCAAGACGCCCGCCGACGCCCCCCAGAGGCCGAACTGCCAGCGGAGCAAGAAGACCAACGGTCCGATCCCGACCGCCCCCAGCACCAGCGAGCGAACCCCCACCGTCTCGCGGTTGAGCGCGATCAACGTCGTCTGATACAAGAATGCAATACTCAGGAGAGGCGCCCGCCAAAGCCCGATCGCCAGCAGGTAGCCGGTGCCCGCGTACTCTTTCGAGAACAGCATCTCCACCAGCGGCTCGGCCAGCAGCGTCCCACCGACGGCCACCGGCACGAGCACCGTCATGAGCACCTCGACCAGCGAATCCAGGGCCTCCCGGCCCGCCTCGGAATGATGACGCCAGAGCCTCGCGAGCGTCGGGAAAGCCGCTTGCTGGAAGATCAGGCCGAACGTCAGGATCGCCGTCGCGATACGGTACGGCGCGCCGTACCGGCCGACGTCCCACCGCCCGCTGGTCATCCCCACGACCAGAAGATCGGCCGCGCAGATGAGCGCTTGCGAAAGTTGGATCAGGCAGACCGTCCGCCCTCGCTGCATGATGATGTAGATGAATCGAAATTCGAATCGGAGCCGCGGCATTCGATATTTATGGAGATAGTGCAGCCACACCAGCCCGATGCCGCACGCCTCGCCGACCACCAGCCAGATCGGCACCCAGGTGATCCGCTTGACGTCCCCCACGAAGGCCAGCACCCCCGCGCCGTAGATCAGCGTCCGCAGGCAGAGGGAGATCGCCAACAGGCCGAGGCTCTCCGTGCCGCGATAGACGAAATCGAGCCCGATCGCCGTCGTGAACAGCATCAGACCGTACAAGGTCAGGACCGTCCAATCGGTGTGGTCGCGGAGCGTCAGCCATCCGACCAGCGTGAGGCCCGAGAACAGGACGGCCGCCAGCAGCGTCTTGAACGCTAGGACGTGGTCGACCAGCGGCTTGATCAGCCGAGGGTGTCGCGACAGCTCGCGGGCGACCATCACGTCGCTGCTGTCTCGCACCAGGAGCACCAGCCAGAACACGACGCTGAAGGCGAATTCGATCCGCCCGTATCCGTCCACCCCCAACCGCTTCGTCAACGCCAGCATCACGAATACCGAGCTCGCCCGGCAAACCAGCTCGGCCATGCTCAGAAACGCGAAGTTCGAGGCGATCCGACGGCCCCGGGCGCGGGGACAGATCGCGATCGCGGGCGCCGAGGAAGGCGGCTGCGTGAGCCGTCTCGACGGAACGCGATGCGGAGATCGTCGCTTGCTTAGTGTCGGGCTGGCCATTCGGGAAGGCACTTCCTTGTGTGCTCGAGCAAAGCTCGCTTCCTTACGAGCCTTCTCAGCTCGCGTTCAGACTGCCAGAACTTATCGGCTTTCTTGACTTCTCCACCTTAACAGGAACCAACCCGGCGTCTGACTCGCCCGGCCAGCGATCGAGGTCGAAGAATCGCGAAAACGCCTCCTCGCACTCGTCGGGACGCGTCCTGGAGGCGGATGCCATGGAGCCCTAACACGTTTCCAGAAAATGGCTTTCAGTGGATCGGGATGTTCGGGCCGACGGCCGGCGCAGCCCCCGGCCCGGGCATGGTATGAGCGGGGGGATAGGCTGTCAATTCAAGCTTTGAGGCTGGGTCGGGATTGTCGCGGGAGAACCGGGCCGAGGGACGGTCAAACGGCGGTCGCCGACCGTCGGCGGAACTGGTCGAGGGTCACCGCGGCGACGATGATCAGGCCGATGATCACGTCCTGGGTGGCGTTGGGAATCCCCGCGTGGACGCAGCCGTTGTTGAGGACCGACATGATCAGGCAGCCGATCAGCGTGCCCAGAACGGTCCCCACGCCGCCGCTGAGGCTCCCGCCGCCGATCACCACCGCCGCGATGGTCTGGAGTTCGAGCCCTTCCGCGGTCGTCGGGTCGCCGGTTCCATTTAGATAGACGAACTGCAAGAGCCCGGCCAGCCCCGTCGCCAGCCCCCCCAGCGTGTAGACCGTCGTCTTGACCAGGGGGACGTTGATCCCGCACAGCCGCGCCGTGGCTTCATTGGAACCGACCGTGTAGATGTAACGCCCCAGGAGCGAATACCGCAGCATGAGCGCCAGAAGCAGGCTCAGAAACAGCAAGATCCAGACCCCGGGCGCGACCAGCAGCCACGAAGGAGTCGGCTCGGTCGCCATGATCCCCCGGAACCACCAGCTCTGCTCCTCCGCCGGAATGTAGATCACGGTGCTTCCGGCCAGCCATTTGGCCAGCCCTCGGAAGATCTTCAGGCCGCCCAGCGTGATGATGAACGGCACCACCCTCAGTCCGGTGATCACCGCGCCGGTGACGAACCCGCTCAGCCCGCCGACCAGCACGCCGCCGAGCATCGCCAGGGCCAGCGGCAACTTGAGCGTGAACAACGGCGTCCACTTCCACCCGAACGAGGGATCGCTGGGCAAGGGGAGCGAAACCGTCGCGCCGTTGACCAGCAAGGCGATGGTCACCGTCACCAAGGCGATGACCGAGCCGACCGACAGGTCGATCCCGCCCGCGATCATGATCGCCGTCATGCCGAGCGCGGCGATCCCGACGATCACCGTCTGAACGGCGATCGTTCGCCAGTTGTCGACCGTCAAGAACAAGCCGGAGTCGCGGGTCAACCAGGCGAAGAAGAGCGTGACCAGCACCAGACCCACGAACGGGCCGAAGACCGTCCAGACCCAGTTCAGGGTGCCTCGAAAAGCCCTGCCGTGTCGCATCGTGTTCGCAAGCCGAGCGTTCTCTGCCACGACCCGTTTCCCCCTCGTGACCGGCGCACCGGTCGCCGACGTCGTTCCGACCCATTGAAGTGAATTGAATTGCTGCTTATCCGCGCGTGGCGACTTCCATCACGCGATGCTCGTTCCATTCGGCGACCGGCCGGCAGTCGCTCAGCGCGCCTCGTCGCATCACGGCGATGCGGTCGCAAATTCCCAGCAGTTCGGGAAGGTACGAGCTGACCACGAGCACCGCCTTGCCCTCGGCCGCCAGCTCGCCGATCAGCCGGTAGATCTCGGACTTCGACCCCACGTCGATGCCGCGCGTCGGTTCGTCGAGCAACAGCACGTCGGCCCTTTGATGCAAGAGCCGGGCGATCGCCACTTTCTGCTGATTGCCCCCCGACAGCTCGCCGACACTCTGAAGCGGCGACCGCGCCTTGACCCGCAACCGCTCCATCCAGCCGCGCACCTCGTTCCGCCGCCGTCGCAGTCGCAAGAAACCCCAGGTCGTGTGCCGGCCCAGCGCCGAGCAAGTCAGATTTTCCTCGATCGGCAGGTTGAGCGCGAGCCCTTCTCCCTTGCGGTCCTCGCTCAAGAACCCCAGCCCTTGCTCGATCCGTTTCCCCGGCCGCGCGCCTCCTCCCGAGACCTTGTTGACGACGACCCGGCCCGAGACCACCGGATCGAGCCCGAAGACCGCGCGCAACAGCTCGGTGCGCCCCGCCCCGATCAGCCCGGCAATCCCCACGATCTCGCCGCGCCGCAAAACCAGGTCGGCCGGCTTCGTCGAGATCCGGGTCGCGACCTCCTTCAGATCCAGGATCGGCTCCCCCGCCTCGTGCGGCACGCGCGGGAACAGCTCGTCGAGATCGCGGCCCACCATGTGCGCGATGATCGACTCGATGCTCGTGTCGGCCAGGTCGCCGACCGCCACCGATCGACCGTCGCGAATCACCGTGTACGTCTGGGCGACGCGCCGCACTTCTTCAAGGAAATGGCTGATGTAAACGATCGCCAGACCGCGCCGCTTCAGCCGGTCGATGATCGCGAACAGTCGTTGGGCGTCGTGCTCGGTCAACGAGCTGGTCGGCTCGTCGAAAACCACCACGCGCGCGTTCGACACCAAGGCGCGAGCCACCTCGACAAGCTGCTGCGCCCCCACGCTGAGGTCGCGCACCTCGGTCTCGGGCTGAATCTCGGGATGATCGAGTAGCTCGAGCGCCTCGCGGACCAGCCGTCGGTGCTCGCCACGGCGGATCAGGCCGGCCCGCACCCGCTCTCTCCCGAGCATGATGTTGGCCTCGACGCTGAGATGAGGCGCCAGGGCCAGCTCCTGGTAAATCATCGCCACCCCCGCCTCCCGCGCCTCGCGCGGGCCCTTGGGGGCGTAAGGGACGCCGCCGAGCGACATCGTCCCGGAATCCGGCCGGTGGGCGCCGCTGAGGATCTTCATCAGCGTGCTCTTGCCCGCCCCGTTCTCGCCGATCAAGGCGTGGACCTCGCCCGCCCCGACGCGCAGCGAGACCCCGTCAAGCGCCCGGGTCGCCCCAAACGCCTTCACCACATTGCTCATTTCCAGTAGTGGCTGCGTTTCCGTCACCCTACCGCCGCTCCGTCAGCAGGCCGGCCGCTTCCAGAGCGCGCAGCATTCCCACCGTGCTGGTCTCGTTGGGAGCGAAGACGCCGTCGATCTTGCCCCGAAACCGCGTCACCAACGACTGCGATTTCAGTTGGGCCGACTCCTGCGTCGCCCCGGCGTACTCGGTGTCCGACAGGTACGTGATCTTGGGAAACTCCTTGGCGATCGTGTCGGTGAACCCCTTCTCACGCTGATCCGTGCTCTCGGAGCCCACCTGGTAACGAAGCAGGATGATCCGCCCCTCGCCCCCAAGAACCTCCCCGAGCCGCTTGGCCGCCAGAACGCCCCCGTTGTAATTGTCGGTGGCCACGTAACTGACCGTCTTCGTCGACTCCAACGCCGAATCGATGATCACCACGGAAATGCCCTTGTCGACCGCCGCCTCGACCGGCTGCTTGAGCGCCCGGGCGTCGAGCGGAGCCAGGACGATGCCGTCGACCCCCGCCGCGATCGCGCTCTGAACAAGCTGGATCTGCTGGACGCGGTCGTCTTCCTTCTGCGGCGCCTGCCAGATCACCTCGACGTTCCCAAGGTCTTGCGCCGCCTGAAGCGCCCCGGCGTGAACCGTCTTCCAGAACTCGTGCGTCGAGCCCTTCGGAATCATCATCACCCGCCACTTCTTCGATTTGCCGCCCGAAAGGCTTCCCGTCGTGTTGTCAACCTTGGGCGGATGCACTCGCTCGACGACCTGGGGATCGGTGAGGTTTTCCGGCGTCACCAGAAACTCGCCGGTCGGCACCCGCGCCTCGACCGGCTGCTTCTCAAGATGCTGGACCATCGTCTTGACCCCCAACATCCCCATCTTGAACGGACTCTGCAGAACGATCCCCTGGATCTTGCCCTGGCTCATCGCATTCAAGGCCGGCTCGCTGGCATCAAAGCCCACGAAGACCACCGGCCGCGTGGAGGCCCCCGCCAGAGACTTGGGGCCCGACGACTGGTCACCCCCCGAATTCGCCGGTCCGCCGCACCCGGCCGCCAGCAGCGCAATCGAGGCCGTACAGACAGCCCGCCAGGCTTGCCAGGTCATGGATCGTCTCCGTTTCGTAAATCAGGCACGACTCATAAGAAGCGACCGATATCGTATGGGCCCCTTTCAACCTCAGTCAAGCGCGTACCGGATTTCACGCCCCCCAAACCCATCCCCAAGAGCAAACAGAACTCCATTGCACTAATAAGGAACGCGCGTGCGCGGAGCACCCCTTCAGCTCGGGAAGAGCAGGGGGGGAGAGACAGGATTCGCACAGCAAAAGAGGGGGAGAAAGCGTGGCAATCATCGAAACGTCACAAAGTTCGCGAGATTATGAGAATGCCTAACCTACTGCCCTCACTGAGTTTGCGCGCTTGCCATGTGAGAACTTCGTGAAGAAGATTCGGTGGGTTGTTGACCTTCGCCGCCGTCCGGGTAATATATCCCTTGTCGCCAGTAAACGTCGCCTTGAACGACACGGCCGGCTGAGACGCTCGCAAGAGACGGCTCGACCGGCCGAAAACGTCGAGTGGACGGGGGCCGGAGACGCTCTTTGACAATCCGATTGATTGCAAGAATTCGTCAGCCAGACGAAAGCAAGAAGCAAGCCAGTCAGCCAGTGAACCTTTGAGGGGAGCCGGCGTGCGGACGGCACCGAAGGCGTCGTCGACCTCCAGGTCCTGGGGGTCGCCAAAGACGACGTCGGGACGGCCGCAAGGACCGGCGGCAAGAAGCTTCTTCAACGATCCGCCGCTCCTTCGGGGGCGGCGGCGAGCGGGGGAGGCGGGCTTGCCGCGACAGTAGAAATTTCCTCAATCCATTCGGATGGGGACCGGACTTCGGCGAAGCCCGCGAGGGCGAGTCGAGGGACGACCTAATCATGAAGGGTTTGATCCTGGCTCAGAATGAACGTTGGCGGCGTGGATTAGGCATGCAAGTCGAACGGGTCCGGCTTCGGCCGGGCCAGTGGCGGAAGGGTGAGTAAGGCGACGGCAACCAACCCCGAGGTTGGGTATAGCCGCGGGAAACTGCGGGTAATCCCCAGCGACGTGACGACGCCGGCATCGGCGTTTCACCAAAGGCTTCGGCCGCCTTGGGACGGGCCGTCGTGGTATTAGGTAGTTGGCGGGGTTACGGCCCACCAAGCCGATGATGCCTACCGGGCGTGCGAGCGTGGCCCGGCACACTGGGACTGAGACACTGCCCAGACTCTTACGGGAGGCTGCAGTCGAGAATCTTCGGCAATGGGCGCAAGCCTGACCGAGCGACGCCGCGTGGAGGATGAAGGCCTTCGGGTTGTAAACTCCTGTCGAGGGGGAGGAAGGGGCAACCTTGACCGATCCCTGGAGGAAGCACGGGCTAAGTTCGTGCCAGCAGCCGCGGTAAGACGAACCGTGCGAACGTTATTCGGAATCACTGGGCTTAAAGCGCGTGTAGGCGGATGGGTGCGTCGGCTTCTGAAAGCCCCCGGCTCAACCGGGGAAGTGGGGCCGAAACGACCCGTCTGGAGGGACGTAGGGGGATCTGGAACTTCCGGTGGAGCGGTGAAATGCGTTGAGATCGGAAGGAACGCCCGTGGCGAAAGCGAGATCCTGGACGTTTTCTGACGCTGAGACGCGAAAGCTAGGGGAGCAAACGGGATTAGATACCCCGGTAGTCCTAGCCGTAAACGATGAGCACTAGGTAGGGGGCTCGCCGATGGGCTCTCTGCCGTAGGGAAACCGTGAAGTGCTCCGCCTGGGGAGTATGGTCGCAAGGCTGAAACTCAAAGGAATTGACGGGGGCTCACACAAGCGGTGGAGCATGTGGCTTAATTCGAGGCTACGCGAAAAACCTTATCCTGGGCTTGACATGCAGGGATTAGCCGGCGGAAACGTCGGTGACGCCGCAAGGTGGAACCTGTGCAGGTGCTGCATGGCTGTCGTCAGCTCGTGCCGTGAGGTGTTGGGTTAAGTCCCCTAACGAGCGCAACCCCTGTGACTAGTTGCCAGCACGTAAAGGTGGGGACTCTAGTCAGACCGCCGGCGTCAAGCCGGAGGAAGGCGGGGACGACGTCAAGTCATCATGGCCCTTATGCCCAGGGCTGCACACGTGCTACAATGGGGCGGACAAAGCGTCGCCAGGCCGCAAGGCCGCGCTAATCGCAAAAACCGCTCCTCAGTTCGGATTGCGGGCTGCAACTCGCCCGCATGAAGCTGGAATCGCTAGTAATCGCGGATCAGCATTGCCGCGGTGAATGTGTTCCTGAGCCTTGTACACACCGCCCGTCAAGCCACCAAAGCGGGGGGCATCCGAAGTCGTCGGAGCCGAAAGGCAGGCGCCGAAGATGAAACCCGTGATGGGGACTAAGTCGTAACAAGGTAACCGTAGGGGAACCTGCGGTTGGATCACCTCCTTTCTAAGGATACTTAGAAAACCGACCTGGGACGTTCAATCCGGAAGTTGCCGCCAGGCCTCGTCCGCGACCGTCCCAAGGTCTCGTCGGCGCCGTTCCTCCCCGGAGGACCGCCGTGCGTACGCCTGCTCCCCCTGAAGGTTCACACCGAAAGAAACGCTTCTTGCTACAACGACGTCCGGGGCCGGGCTTTTCCAAGAGCCCGCCCCGGACGCCGTCTTCCCTCTTGCAATCGATCTCCGCGTCCGCCGGCCGCGGGGCGGGGCCGTCTCGTTCGGGACGACCTCGCCCCCTGGCCGGCACAAACGCCAGGAAAGGGACCGGCTCGGGCCGCGAGGCTTGATCCGTTCCCGTTGCTTTTTGACAATTCGGTGGTTGGTCATACACGAATCCAAGTTCGTGTCGCGAAAGCTCGTCTTCGGACGGGGGTTCGCGGCGACGGACGAGGGATTCACACTACATCCCCGCGGAAGTCTCATGACGCGAGTTGTGACGCTTTCGCGATCAGGGGTAGTGGCATACTCCACAACACAGTTTCACGCCGCATCGACGAGACGTCGACGCGGCGACAGAATGATACGAACCCTTTAGGAATTGGAAAGTCAGGGCCCGAGAGCGGTCGCCGCGTCGCGAGACGCCGGGATCGCACGCCTCGGGGCCCGCAAGCAGCCCGCAGGTCGGCACCGCGGTCTTCCCAGACGGCGGAGGCCCGATCGGCGTGGTCAAGCTCCTAAGGGCGCGGGGGGAATGCCTAGGCGTCATCAGCAATTCGAGCGTGGAAGGCTGCGATATGTCCGGGGGAGCTGCCCAACGAGCGTCGATCCCGGAATCCTCGAGGAAAACCCAGGGAACTGAAACATCTCAGTACCTGGAGGAGAAGAAATCAACCGAGACTCCCTCAGTAGCGGCGAGCGAACGGGGACCAGCCCAAACCGAGTGGGTCACCACTCGGGGTCGTGGGACCGGAGCCATGGAACGAGTCGAAGCGAGCCGAAGCCGTTTGGAAAATCGCACCAGAGCGGGTGACAGTCCCGTAGGCGAAGCGACGACTCTCCTATCCGGCACCCAAGTAGGGTCGGGCACGGGAAACCCGGCCTGAATTCGCGGGGACCATCCCGCAAGGCTAAGTACTCGATGACGACCGATAGCGAACCCAGTAGGGCGACCGAACGGTGGGAAGAACCCCGATCAGGGGAGGAGACTGAACCTGAAACCCCGCGCCTACAAGCGGTGGGAGGGCGTTGGCGCAAGCCAGCCTGACCGCGTGCCTTTTGCATAATGATCCGGCGAGTTACCGTGTCCGGCCAGGTTAACCCCTTCAGGGGGGGAGCCGTAGGGAAACCGAGTCTGAACAGGGCGTCAGAGTCGGGCGTGGTAGACGCGAAACCAGGTGAACTACCCATGGGCAGGTTGAAGCGGCCCTAACCGGCCGTGGAGGACCGAACCCACCAGTGTTGAAAAACTGGGGGAGGACCCGTGGGGAGGAGTGAAAGTCTAATCAAACCTGGAGATAGCTCGTTCTCTCCGAAATGGCTTTAGGGCCAGCCTCGGGACGTAGCGTGCGGGGGTAGAGCGACGGAATCCGACTGGGGGCCTTCCCGGCTACCCATCGGAACCCAACTCCGAATACCGCACGCCGGACCCCGGGAGTCAGAGTGTGGGGGATAAGCTTCATGCTCGAGAGGGAAACAACCCAGACCGCCGACCAAGGCCCCTAAAGCGACGCTCAGTGGTAAAGGAAGTGGGATCGCGGTGACAGCCGGGATGTTGGCTTAGAAGCAGCCACCATTTCAAAAGTGCGTAACAGCTTACCGGTCGAGCCATCCCGCGCCGAAAATGACGGGGACTAAGCGTCGTGCCGCAGTCGCGGATTCGCAAGAATGGTAGGAGAGCGTCGACGTCAGCAGTGAAGCGGCACGGGTAACGAGCCGTGGAGCGGCGTCGAGTGCGCATGCCGGAACGAGTAACGATAAGACGGGTGGGAAGCCCGTCCGCCGAAAGCACAAGGTTTCCTGGGGAAGGTCAATCCGCCCAGGGTCAGCCGGGACCTAAGACGAGGCCCAAGGGCGTAGTCGATGGACAGACGGTTAATATTCCGTCGCCCGAGCGGGAAGGTTGAACGAGGGAGGACGCCGGGAACAGAGAGGTCGGGGCGCTAGAAACCCCCGTGCCGCAAGGCCGACAGCTTGATCTGGAAGCCTCTGGAAGTCTCGGCCGCGAAAAGCCCCCTCGGGACGACCCGCCGGCCCGTACCGCAATCCGACACAGGTGTGCTAGGTGAGCATCCGAAGGCGTTCGGGAGAACCCTCGTGAAGGAACTCGGCAAAATGACCCCGTACCTTCGGTACAAGGGGTGCTCCCTCGCAAGGGGGAGCCGCAGAGAATCGGCTCTAGCGACTGTTTATCAAAAACACAGGACTCTGCTAATTCGCAAGAAGACGTATAGAGTCTGACGCCTGCTCGGTGTCGGTAGGTTGAGGAAGCCAGTCAGCGCAAGCGAAGCCGGCGACCGAAGCCCCGATAAACGGCGGCCGTAACTATGACGGTCCTAAGGTAGCGAAGTTCCTTGTCGGGTAAGTTCCGACCTGCATGAATGGCGTAACGACTGGAGCACTGTCTCCACGAGGGACCCGGTGAAACTGTAGTCGTGGTGAAGATGCCACGTACCCGCGGTTAGACGGAAAGACCCCGTGAACCTTTACTGCAGGTTGGCACTGGTCCAATGCTCGTTCTGTGTAGGATAGGTGGGAGGCTTCGACCCGGCGGCGCCAGCCGTCGGCGAGCCACTGGTGAAATACCACCCTGAATGATCGTTGGCCCTCACCGACGCGTAGCCCGCGTCGGGACCGTGCTCATCGGGCAGTTTGACTGGGGCGGTCTCCTCCCAAAGAGTAACGGAGGAGCGCCATGGTACCCTCGGCCCGGTCGGCAATCGGGCAACACGAGCGCAAACGTACAAGGGTGCCTGACTGCGAGACGTATGCGTCGAGCAGAGACGAAAGTCGGCGTTAGTGATCCGGCGGTGCTGGATGGAAAGGCCGTCGCTCAACAGATAAAAGGTACTCCGGGGATAACAGGCTGATCTCCCCCGAGCGTCCCTAGCGGCGGGGAGGTTTGGCACCTCGATGTCGGCTCATCGCATCCTGGGGCTGGAGAAGGTCCCAAGGGTTTGGCTGTTCGCCAATGAAAGCGGTACGCGAGCTGGGTTCAGACCGTCGTGAGACAGGTCGGTCCCTATCTGCCGTGGGCGTAGGAAACTTGAGGAGAGTCTCCCCTAGTACGAGAGGATTGGGGAGGACCGACCTCTGGTGTACCGGCTGTCCTGCTAAGGGCACCGCCGGGTAGCTAGGTCGGGACAGGATAAGCGCTGAAGGCATCTAAGCGCGAAGCCCCCTCCGAGATGAGGTTTCCAGCAGGATTTCCTGCGTAGGCTCCTGGAAGACGACCAGGTCGATAGGCCGGACGTGCACGACGAGCGATCGTCTCAGCCGACCGGTCCTAACAGCCAAGCGGCTTGACCACCCCGATCGGCCCTCTTCTCCGAAGAGCGGACCCGAACCGGTGTGGCTGCAAGACAGTGACTCGCCGATCCCGAAAAGGGTCGTGCTGTGGAGTCGCCCCTCCCCTGAACACGCGTAGTGCGTACGACCGACCGACCGAACCACGACCGGCGGACCTCACCGTCCGCCGGCCGTTTTTCCGGCGACCATACCGACGGGGCCACACCCGTTCCCATTCCGAACACGGCCGTTAAGCCCGTCGGGCCTATGATAGTGCTTTCAGCGCGAAAGTCGGTCATCGCCGGAATCCTCCACCCCAGCCGCCCCCGATCGTCCTGATCGCGGGCGGCTGTTTTCATGCGCGCCGCTCGACGCCGGGGCCGCGCGTCGGGATGGATGGCGATTTGTCATTTCTCTCAAACGTAAATGCCGTCAGGCTGGATCGAGAACGATTCATACTGCTCGGAGCTGTCGAAAATGGTCAGCGCACAACCATTCTCGAAGTGAAGCGTGAATGAGCTTGGTGAGTCGACGGCGTAACGAAGAACTGGTGAGTTGATGATCTTGTGGACGCAATAGCTGGTTCTTGAGTCGTGCTCCTTCGCCCGATCGATCGTCGTCCCGGTTGCGTCAAGCACCTTCCAGTCGCCTTCAACCAGGATCTCGCCGGCACTCGGAAACGCGAACTGGATTTCAGAGCCTCCGATTCTGATCTGGCTGCATTCTTTCCCGAGGAAACGGGCCAGCGGTAGGTCGGGAGGTACCCCATACATCACAAGACTCCGATCTCGCGACTGTTTTCAAGGGAGCACTGGCTTGCGCGCCCAGTCCTTGAGCGGGATCGCGATTGATTTCCCGCGAGCGTTGAGGTTGGATTCCGTATCGTGAGCCCGGACGCTCGTGGAGTGAAGCCTACGCGTACGCGGCCAACTCCAGATATCGCTCCGCCATCCGTGGCCCTTTGCCTTCATTCTCGTGTTTGAAGAACACGAACGCATCCTCCCAGTCTTGTTCCCGCACCCGCTTCGCCCATTCCTTGAGTTCCGCGTCGCCGTAGTCGGGCCGCCGCAACCGCAGGTAGCCCCAATCCGTGGTCGCCACAAAGGGAACTTCAAAGTTGACTTCGGCGTCGGCGATGCATAACGCTGCGCGGTGATCGCGTAGCAGTCCGAAGACCTCGTCGTCGAACCACGATGGATGGCGGAACTCGAACGCCGCGCGGAGCGGCGATGGCAGCAGCGCGAGAAACGTTCGCAAAAGTGCCACATCCTTTTTCGATGTCGGCGGTAATTGGAATAGCAACGGCCCCCGACGCTCTGTCAAAGCTCCGGACACTTCAAGCAATTGCGACACCAACTCGCCTATGTCTTTGAGCTTCCGCATATGCGTGATCTGCTTCGGCGCCTTGAGCACGAACTTGAAATCGGCGGGAACCGCCTGCGCCCATCCTTCCAGGATCGGAACTTTGGGCATGCCGAAGAATGTGCTATTGATCTCGACGGTACGAAAGCGCTCGCCGTAGAAATGGAGCATCTGCCGAACCGGCAAGTCCTTGGGATAGAACGTGCCCTTCCATTCCTTGTAGGAATAGCCACTGGTGCCGACGTAGAGACCCATTTTTCGTTCACTTGATGAGAAGGTTGAGATCCCTGATGGACGAGGGCTGAGTCGAAGGGCGACCAATCGAGGGCGAGCCGCTTCCTCGGCTCCGTCTCACAGACCGGGGCAGGGCGGTGTAACAAATGTAAGGCGAGACGCCCAGCCCATGTTCCGGACTACGGTCTCGGGGCAGCCTCTCACGACTCGCCTTGCTGTTGGTCACGCGACTGTTCCTCTCATCGGACGGCCGGTCGTCGACGCCAGCGGGCGAGGCGCAGTCGGACCTGGCCCGGATTGCCTTGGCTCGGGTTTCCATGGTCTGGGCTTCGGCGTTGCGTCCCACCTTGCGGAGGAACGCCGCGTAGTTGTCAAGCAATTCGGCGGTCTGGCGATCGTCGCCGGAAGGATGTTCATCGCGAAGGGCGAGGGCGCGCCGGAAGGTGGCTTCCGCTTCGTCGTTCGAGCCGCGCTGGGAGTCGATCCGGGCGAGCACGTCGAACGCCCGGGCGACCTCGGTCGGAAGGTTGGTCGACTCCAGAATCACGAGCGAACTGCGGGCGAGCGGCTCAGCCTCCGCGTATCGGCCCTGCTTCACGTAGAATCGCGACAGCTCGATCAGGCTGATCGCGATCTCCGGATGTTCCGGCCTCCACTGCTTCTCTCGAATGGCCAGGGCGCGTTTGAGTAGCGCTTCGGCCTCGTCGTTCCGGCCCTGGGACGAACGGATGGACGCGAGGCGGACGAGTGGCCAGGCCAGCGCGGGGCAGTCCGGGCCGAGCGTCTTCTCGAAGGACTCGATCGCCGGTTCGTACAGGGCCTCGGCCTCAGTCGTCCGCCCTTGATCGCGAAGCGTGGCTGCCAGGTTGCAGCGGCAGGCCGTAACATCGGGGTGGTCCGGCCCCTGGATCTCTGCGCGGACGGCCAGCGCTCGTTCGGCGTGCTCTCTCGCACTGGCGCATCGCCCCCGGGCGCTATCAACTGCCGCGAGCGCTCCGAGACACAATGCCAGGTTCAGCCGGGCCTCGCCGGTCGCTTTTTCCCAGGTCGCCAGGGCCCGCCTGGCGAGGTGGTCGGCCTCGTCGAGCCGGTCTTGCCTGATGAGGAACCAGGCCAGGCCGTGGAGTGATTTCGCGGTCGGCTCGGCGTCGGCTGGCAGGGCGCGCTCCAGGATCGCCAGCCCGCGGCGCGCCTGTCGCTCGGCCTCGGTATAGCGTCCCTCGTTCCAATAGATCCAGGCCAGATCGTTGAGCGACTGGGCGACCTCGGAGTGGTCGGGGCCGAGGGCGTTTTCGCGGATCGTCAGGGCGCGTCGAAAGAGGGGGGCGGCTTCCGCGTCCTTGGCCTGTCGACCATAGGCCGTCGCCAGGCCGCTCAGGCAGTCGGCGACCTCGGGATGGTCGTGGCCCAGGCGTTTCTCGGCGACGTCCAAGGCGCGATGGAACAGCGACGCGGCCTCGTCATCCTTGCTCAACGCCACATACAAATAACCGAGGCCGGCCAGCGACCGCGCCCGGCGGAGGCCGTGCGCGCCGAACCAGCTCGCCGCGGTGAGTGACTCCGTGAATTGTTCTTCCGAAACGGCGTAGCGCGACTCGGCCAACGCCGCGCGCCCGGCGTCGTAGGCCGTTCGCCAGCGTTGGTCCTGGACGTAGATGAAGAAGACGCACGCCGCCACGACGAGGAATGCCGCGAGCAGAATAGCCTTGAGCAGCTTCATGACCGATGCGTCCCTCGGCTGATGGATTTCGGGTTGAAATCGTGTGAACCCGGCTACTATTTCCAGTGACCATGTTACTGGACTTTTGGCCGTCGATGCTCCGACGATTTCAACACGGGATGATGATCCACGACCATGCTTGAGATGCTCAATCAGAACCCGTTCTTCTCAGGGGGCCTTTCCCTGATGGTCGTCGGGTCGGCGGCGGCGCTGTTGCGGCACTTGCCGGCCCAGATCTGGTCGTTCCTCCAGCGTCGGTTCTCGATCACGATCGAGATCCCGGACCGCGACCCGGCGTTTCGATGGCTTCAGGTGTGGCTGGCGTCGCAGCCGTACGCGCATCGCGCCCGCGATCTGAGCCTGGCGACGACCTGGGTGCCCGTCGACGCCGATTCCGAGACGGCCGTGGTTTTCGACCCCGACGAAGGGGGCTCGAAGAGCGGAGCGTCGCGGGTGAAATTCTTGCTGTCGCCCGCGCCGGGGACGCACTGGATGGTCTATCAGAACCGGCTCGTGGTGCTGAATCGGAGCCGCCGCGACTTGCAGAACGGCAACGCGCGGACGTTTCAGGAGACGCTTTCGCTGCAAGTTCTGGGAGGCTCGCGCGGCCTGATCGAGCAGTTGCTCGGCGATGCGCAGCAGCTCGCGTGTCCCCGGGTTCCCGGCGTGAGCATCCTGACGACCCGGTACGAGTCGTGGGAAACGACGTCGTGGCAGCCTCGGCGGCCGCTCCGGTCGCTGGTCCTGGCCGATGGAGTTTTCGAGGACGTCCTCGAAGACCTGCGCGAGTTCTACGGCTCGCGGACGTGGTACACCGAGCGCGGGGTGCCGTATCGTCGCGGGTATTTGCTGCACGGACCTCCGGGCAACGGCAAGACGACGCTGGTCCTGGCGGCGGCCGGCGAGCTGAACCTGTCGGTCGCCGTGCTGAGCCTGAGCAACCGCTTACTGAGCGACGACGCGTTGCGGACGTTGGTCGACGCGTTGCCGCCGGCCACGGTCCTGTTGATCGAGGACGTCGACTGCGTGTTCAAGACCGAGCGGACGACCACCGACCAGACGGGGGTGACGCTCAGCGGCCTGCTCAACGCCCTGGACGGCGTCAGCTCGCGCGAGGGGCGGATCTTGTTCCTGACCACGAACCATCCCGAGCGACTCGACGCGGCGCTGGTCCGTCCCGGGCGCGTGGACAAGAAGATCGAGCTGGCCAACGCGACTCGGAGCCAGGCGAAGCGGCTGTACGGCTGGTTCTACCAGGGCTGCGGCCTGACTGACGACCGGCTCGACGAGTTGGCCGAGCGGTTCGCCGCCCAGGTCGCCGAGGGTAAGGTCTGCATGGCGGCCGTCCAGGAACATCTGCTGCGCCATCGCGGAGCGCCCGAAGCCGCCGCCCACGAGGTCGACTTCGGCGACGTCGCGCCGGCTTCGTCGGCCAACGGCAAGCCGACGGCCGCGCTCTTGGAGTCGTCGGCGTGATGATCGGAAGTCACGCGGGGAGGCCCGCCGGTTTGGCGGTCGTCGTCGGGCCGTCGTCATGGTTGGCCTTGCCTGCGAACACCATCAAGCCGCGTTTGATCGTGTGGACGATCGGCTTGGAGGAGAGGCAGCCGTAGGGGCAACCACGGTCGCAGGCGACGGTTCGTCGTCGGACCTCCCGGGCCGCCGCCTCGGTCCAGATCTCGCGGGCCGACTGGCGCGTCAGGTCGCCCAAGGGGAGGTGGGCGAAACAACTGGTCACGGCGCCTCGCGGATTGATCGAGAAGACCCGAAGGCCGATCCGACACACGCCGACCTCAGAGGCGACCTTCCGACGCCGGAAGTGGTCCGGCATGCTCAGCAACCTGTGCTCCGACGTCTCGATCGGCAGGCCGTCGGCCTTCATGCGAAGCAACTCGGTGACGATGGACTCCAGCTCGACTGTTTCCTCGGGCGAGAGCCACAACTCGGCCTTCGATTCGTCGGTCCACTCACGATTCGGTTCGATGTCGATCGACGTCGCCCCTTGATCGACGGCCCAGTTCACAAGGTCCGGCATCGCGCGGAAATTCACGGAATTCAGGGTCGGCTTGATCCGGATCGGAAACGACGCTCCGGCCTCGCGACGCGCCCGGCGCAGGTTGCGGATTCCGGCCTCGATCGCTTCCAGCGAGCCCGGGACGCCCCGGAGCCGGTCGTGAATCTCGGGCGTCGGGCCGTCGACCGAGATCTCGACCTTCATGGGAAGCGCCGATACGAATCGAGCGACGATGCGATCGTTCGTAAACGCCGAGCCATTGGTGATGACGCCGAAATCGATCGCCTCGGCGCGGCAGAACTCGAGAAGGTCCAGGAAGCCCTTCTTCACGAAGGGCTCGCCGCCGGCGAACTGAATTCGATAGCGACCGATGAACTCCTTGACGCTGGCCAGCCCGTTCTTCCACTGCTCGATCGACATCTCCGGGCCGTGGGATTCTCGCCAGCAGCCGCAGTGCAGGCACTTGTAGTTGCAACGAGTCGTCAGCGAGGCCCTCACCTCCGTGGGCCGAGTGAGGTCGACGCCGCTCTTGATGTAGATCGTCTCGAAGAAATGCGAGGATAGCTGCTGCATTCCCAGTCGGCCGATCAACGCGAGGTCCATGACTCTCCTCCCGTGGAGACTCGAATGAAGATGAAGGCGAACCGCCGGTGGAAGCCACGGTGAGCAAGCGAAGGCCGACGCCGCCGAGTCGATCGATCCCCGGCCTGGTCATTAGGAGTGTCGTTCCGCGTCGACGCAAGCCGAAAAAAATCAACACTGTAGATATGCTTAATTGTGCGTTTCGGTCTGGTAATGCCGAGGACTTCGCCGAGGCGCGACGAACGTCGATTTGAACATGGCTATACGAGGCGATCCTCGTAACCGCCTCCTTCGCGCTCGAGAGTCGCGGCGCGTCCGGTCCGGTTCATCGCCGTCGGCCTTCGGGCCGTCCGGGGCCGAACACCTTTCGGGACGTCGTCAGGCCGTGCGTCTGGCTACTTCAAGCGCGTTCGGTCGAACGGCCGATCCTGCCTAGTTACAAGAGAATGCGATCGTCGGGATGCGTTTCGGGACGAAGCGTCGCAAAAAACGGATTTCGTCGATGGTGAGAAAAATCGACGCGACGGAGCCGAACGGGGGGCGGATTGCAAAGCCGCAGAGTTCTCGCTCGTCGCGGCGTAACTGGCTAAGATAGCGAAGTCCGACGCGGGGGACGGTCCCCGCTTCGACTGTTCCGATCGTCCGGGAACCGCGTCGCAATGATCGAGCAATACGGCGTCTATATCGAGCTGGCGGGCGTGGCCTTGATGGTGATCGGCTGGCTCTGGATGGCGGCCCGCGCGTTCCGACATCGGATTGGGTGGGGGCTGGCCGTTTTGATTCCGCCCGTGGCACCGTTCTACGGCCTCTGGCGGGGCAGGCCGGCTCGCTGGCCCTTGATCGTGCTCGTCCTGGGTCTGGTCGTGACCGCCGCGCCCCCGGTTTATAGCCTGCTCGCGCCGATCGACCTGGGGCCTCGCGATAGGATAGTCGCCGGCGAGCGGCACCTCACGCTGACCGGCTGGGATCGCAAAGATTACTCGGCGCTGGCCCAGCGGCCGGACGTCGTGGTGCTCCAGATGGCCAATCCCGACGTGACCGACGAGACCCTGACATACCTCAAGGGCCTCGACCGATTGAAAGAGCTGGACCTCGACAACACGAAGATCACCGACGAGGGGCTGAAGATCCTCAAGGACCTGCCCGCGCTCGCGATCTTGCGGCTCAAGAATACGAAAATCACCGACGCCGGCTTTACCGCTTCGCTCGCCGCCAAGGAGTCGCTGCAACGGCTTGACCTGACCGGCACGCGAGTCGATCGTGAGACGGTGGAGACGTGGCGCAAGGCCAAGGCCGGACGTCGGGCGATGCAGTGAAGTGACGGGAAGCGGGAACTCTGGATCTTGTCTTGATCGAGGATGAAAACGGTGCCTACCAAGCTCGACGTCTCGGCCCACGGCAGTCCGAGAAACGGCCTCTTGCTCGCCGAGGCCTGCTCGCTGGCCTATTACGACGAGCCCGAGGGGGCCAAGGGGTTCCTTGAGGACCTCGGCCTCGACGCCCGGCTGATCAGCGTGAGCAACACCCAGGTCTACGTCGCGCAGAGCGACGAGGTGGTGCTGGTCGCGTTTCGAGGTTCGCAGTCGCCGACGAGCCTTGACGGGCTCAAGGACTGGCTGTTGACCAACGCCAACAACTACCTGATCCTGCCGGAAGGCCGGTTCGGCACCGATTTCGCCGCCGCCGGGGTGGGCGCCCGGTTCCACCGGGGGTTCATGGAAGCGCTCGATGACATCTGGGCGCCGCTGTTCAGCGCGGTGGACGAAGCGATGCAGAAGGCCGAGCGGCCGCTCTGGATCACTGGCCACAGCCTGGGAGGCGCGCTCGCTCTGCTGTCGGCCTGGCGGTTCCAGCGGAATTTCATCAAGGTCGACGAGATTGTCACGTTCGGGGCGCCGATGATCGGCAACCAGACGGCCGCCGACGCGTTCGAGAGGGAGTTCGCGGCGAAGATCTCGCGGTACGTCAACTTTGAAGACCCGGTGCCGCTTTTGCCCTCGGTCAGCCTGCTGGCCAACACCTACGTCCACTGTCCGACCGAGGTCGCGCTCACCCCCGCGCAGGCCGCGGCGTCGGCCCTCGACGCGCTCAAGCAGAAGGCGGGGGCGGCGGCCGACAGCGTCATGAACGCCAGCCTTGTCGAAGACGTCTGGGGCGCCGTCCAGGAGCGGATCTCCGCCCACTTCATCGGCCATTACCTCGACCGCGTGAAGTCCAAGATCGCCGAGCTGGCTTCGTCGTCGGACGACCCGTCGGCCGCTTCGTAAGTGCATTCGAGAAGCGCCGATCTCCTGTCTCGCCGTCGCTCGGTCGATACTATGTTGTAAGACGGGACGATCCTTCCGCCTTGCGCCGTTTGCGAGACGCGTTTCATGAAGAACGAAGACTTCGAGCAGCTCGGCTTCTTTTACCTGGGCAAGTATTACGACCAGGAACGGCGCGCGGTCAGCCAGCGGACGTTTCTCTACGACTCGAAGCAGCTCACGACCCACGCGGTCTGCGTGGGGATGACCGGCAGCGGCAAGACGGGGCTCTGCATCTCGCTGCTGGAGGAAGCGGCGATCGACGGCATTCCGGTGATCGCCATTGACCCCAAGGGGGACGTCGGCGATCTGCTGCTGGGCTTTCCCGACCTGCGAGGGTCGGACTTCCTCCCCTGGATCGACGCCGACGCGGCGGCCCGCCAGGGGGAATCGCGCGAGCAGTTCGCCGACCAGACGGCCGAGACCTGGCGCAAGGGCCTCGCCGACTGGGGCCAAGACGGGGCGCGGATCAAGCGGCTGCAAGACGCCGCCGACCTGGCGATTTACACGCCGGGAAGCTCGGCCGGCCTGCCGCTGACGGTCTTGCGGTCGTTCAACGCCCCGCCCCCGAGCCTCGTCAACGACGCCGAAGCCTACCGCGACCGCGTGGCGTCGGCCGTCTCGGGCTTGCTGGCGCTGCTGGGGATCGACGCCGACCCGATCGCCAGCCGCGAGCACATCCTGCTCTCGAACCTGCTCGATCAGACCTGGCGGAACGGCCGCGACCTCGACCTTCCCGGTCTGATCCACGCCGTCCAGGCGCCGCCGTTCGACAAGGTCGGCGTCATCGACCTGGAGACCTTCTATCCGGCCAAGGAGCGGTTCACGCTCGCGCTGAAGATGAACAACCTGATCGCCTCGCCGGGCTTCGCGGGGTGGATGGAGGGCGAGTCGCTCGACGTGCCGAGCCTGCTCTACACCGCCGAGGGCAAGCCGCGCATCTCGATCATGTCGATCGCGCATCTCAACGACAGCGAGCGGATGTTCTTCGTCACGATCCTCCTGAATGAGATCCTGGCCTGGGTCCGCACCCAGCCGGGCACGTCGAGCCTTCGCGCCGTGCTCTATATGGACGAGATCTTCGGCTACTTCCCCCCCACGGCCAACCCGCCTTCGAAGAAGCCGATGCTGACCCTGCTCAAGCAGGGCAGGGCGTTCGGCCTGGGGGTCGTTCTGGCCACCCAGAACCCGGTCGACCTCGACTACAAGGGGCTCTCCAACGCGGGCGCCTGGTTCCTCGGGCGGTTGCAGACCCAGCGCGACAAGGACCGCGTGCTCGAAGGGCTCGAAGGGGCGTCCAACGCGGCGGGCGCGAGTTTCAACCGGAAGCAGATGGACGAGACCCTCTCGGCCCTGGGGAAACGGGTCTTCGTGATGAACAACGTCCACGAAGACCACCCGGTCGTCTTCGAGACCCGCTGGGCGCTCTCGTACCTCGCCGGGCCGCTCACCCGCGAGCAGATCCAGAAGCTGATGGCGCCCCGGAAGCAGGCCCTGGCCGCGAAACCCGCCTCGCCGGCCGTTCCCGCCGCCGATTCCCCGGAGCCCGAACCGGCGCCGGCGTCCGAACCCAAGCCGTCGCCCGCGCCTGGCAGTCCCTCGGCGGCCGTCGCGTCGGGCCGTCGCCCGGTGGTCCCGCCCGACGTGCCGGAGTTCTTCCTGCCGCGCGTCGGCGTCTCGAATCCCGGTTCCAGCCTCGAATACCGCCCGGCGCTCCTGGGCGTGGCCCGCTTGCACTATGTAGAGAAGAAGGCGGGGGTCGATTACTGGGAGACCCTGGCCTTGCTCCGGCCGATCGCCGACGAGGCGCCCGCCGACGTCTGGGAAGAAGGCAAGCAGTTCACCGACCAGATTCCCGAGCTGGACAAGACGCCCGAGACCGGCGCTTCGTTCGCCGCCTTGCCCGCTCCGCTCACCCGCGCCAAGAGCTACCCCGAGTGGACCAAGACGCTCAAGAACCACCTGTACCGCGCGCGCAAGCTGACCATCTGGACGTGCCCCGAGCTGAAGGCGTACGGCAAGCCCGAGGAGACGGCTCGCGACTTCCGGATGCGGCTGACGCAGGGGGCCAGGGAGAAGCGCGACGCCGACATCGAGGCGCTGCGAGCCGAGTTCGGCCCGCGCCGGACCAGCCTGGAGAAGCGGATGCGACAGGCCCAGGAACGCCTGGAGGCCGAGCAGGCCCAGGCCTCGAAATCGACCTGGGACGCCGCCGTCTCGCTGGGGACCTCGATGCTCGACGCCTTCACTGGCCGAAAGACCTGGACCAAGACCAACGTCAGCAAGGCCGGCGCCGCCGCCAAGGCCGCCGGCCGCGCCATGCAGAAGCGCGGCGAGGCCGGCTCCGCCCAGGCCCAGGTCGATAAGCTGAATGAGGAATACGTCGACCTGGAGACTGAGTTCCAGGCCGATCTGGAACTCATCAAGGCCACACGGAGCGCCGACCTGCTCAAGATCGTCCCCCTCGAATTGACTCCGCGCAAGGCCGACATCACCGTCGAACGGGTCGTCCTCGCCTGGACCCCCTGGAACGCCGACGCCGGCGAGCCGGCCGAGATCGCCTATCAGTCGAGCTGATCCGGACCGTCGGACCGACTTCAATCCTTGTTCTTGTCTTTGTCCTTGCCCTCGGCTTCGAGCTGCTGCTTGGCCGCCTTGATCGTTTCCAGGTGCTCGGGGACGACTTGGGGGTACTTAGGGTCGAGGGCTTCGACAGCCTGGACGATCGTCTGCGCCACGATCGACCGGGCGACCCATTTGTGGTCGGCGGGGATCACATGCCACGGGGCCCACTTGGTGCTCGTGGCGCGGATAGTCTCTTCGTAGGCCTTCATGTAATCGTCCCAGTGGCCGCGCTCGGAGAGGTCGTCGGCGGAGAACTTCCAGTTCTTCGAAGGATCGTCGAGCCGCTTGAGGAACCGCTTGCGCTGCTCTTTCTTCGAGAGGTTGAGGAAGAATTTGAGCACGCGGGTGCCGTTGCGCGACAGATGCCGCTCCAGGGCGTTGATGTCCTCGAAGCGGTCGTCCCAGAAATCGTCGTTGAGCTTTGAGCCGGGGATGCGCTCGGCGTGGACGAGTTCCGGGTGGACGCGGACGACGAGGACCTCCTCATAGTACGAGCGGTTGAAGATCCCGATCCGACCGCGCTCGGGCAGGGCCTTGGTGTACCTCCAGAGGAAGTTGTGGTCGAGTTCCTCGGCCGACGGGTGCTTGAAGCTGAAGACCTGGCAGCCCTGGGGGTTGACGCCCGACATCACATGCTTGATCGTGCCGTCCTTGCCGGCCGCGTCCATGGCCTGGAAGATGATCAGCAGCGACCACGAGTCGGCCGCGTAGAGGCGATCCTGCGCCTCGGCGAGATCCGAGACGTTCTGCGTCAGCGACTCTTCGGCGAACTTCTTCCGCTGGTCTTTGGCGATGTCCGGATCGCCAGCCCACGCGGGATCGTGGTCCTCGAGCCGGAACGTCTTGTCGTGGTCGACGCGGCACATCGCGACGATCTCGTTGGGGGTCATCATTGAGGGCGGGCCTCGTCGAGCGAGCTGGGACTTTTTCGGCGAGGGCGAGGTCTCGCCCTCCAGTCGGAAATCACCATCTAGGAATACAACGGCGATCGCGAGGATGACAGGGGGACGACGCTCCCCCCCGCCGTTTTCGGGCCCCGGCCGAAGGTCGGCGGGGGCCCTGGATTAGTGATGTCGTTCGCCGTGCTGTGCTGGCTGCTCTCGCTCGACCTGGCGGGCGGGATGCGGAATGTTGAGATCTCACCTCCTCGCCTTGCGGCGTAAATGAGACAGGACGGACGAATGATCAAGCCATCATGACAATAAATAGAAAGCAATAAGCCTGCGATTGTGGATCATTCGATCCGTCCCGTCTTTAACGCGACGACGAACTGCGTCAGATGATGGTGCCTCCGGTCCCGGTCCCGGTCCCGGTTCCAGTACCAGTCCCGGTTCCGGTTCCGGTTCCGGTCCCGGTCCCGGTCCCGGTCCCAGTGCCAGTTCCGGTCCCAGTGCCAGTCCCGGTTCCGGTCCCAGTGCCAGTCCCGGTTCCTTCGAGGTTCGTCGGCTGAGTGAGCCCGAACGTCCCGTTCGCCGCGGTCACGAGGTCGTTGAAGCCCGTGCCGAAGCTGCTGTTGAAGCCCGAGGGCGCGGTGCCGAGCCCAAGGAAGCCCGACCCCGTGCTGGCGAAGCCGTTGTTGAAGCCGTTGTTGAAATTATTGCTGGTGAACTGCGAACCAAAGATACTTGGGAAGGTCGAGCCCGATTGGAAGAAACCGCTCGGCAGGCCGGTCGTCGGCTGCGCGCCAAGGAAGCCGCCGATTAATGTGGAGAAGTTCTGGAATGCGTTTGTGAACCCGCTCTGGAAACCCGTATTGAACAGGTTCGAAGTGAATGGCGTGGTAGTCGTGCCAGTGGGGAATACGCCCGACAGGCCGTTCACGAAACTCGTGGTGGGGAGGCCAGTCGTGGCGTCGGTGCCGTTGGCGAACAGGGCCGACTGAAGCTGCGATTGCAGGCTCGAGGCGTTGGGGAACATCGAGAGCAGGCTGCCGGTCTGGAAGGCGGCCGTGTTCAATGCGGTGTTGAACTGTTGCTGGAAGCCGCTGACGGCTTGCGAGTTGAAGGCCCCGGTCGAGTCGAACAGGGCCGTCTTGGCGAGCGGGCCGACGCTGTTGGACAGGGTCCCGAAGGTGTTGTTGAGCAGTTTGACCGCCTGGTTGCCCATAAATTGTGAGATGGGAATTTGCTGGCCCGTCGTCGGGTCGACCGACAGCCTGGTCAAGGGCGTGGTCCTCAAGAATCTACCGAGCTGGTTGAAATTGCTGTTGAACGCCGTGCTGATCTGCCGGTTGATGGTGTTCACCAGCAACGACTGAGATCGGGCGAAGCGGCCTGAGTTGAGCTGGGCGGTGATCCTACTGGTCAGGCTGTTGCCTTGGCTGCCCAGGAGGCTGTTCTGGAGGTTCGAGATCAGGTTGCCGCTGGACGCCCCGGGAAGGAGGGACGCTTGTGACGAGAGCTGGAAGGCCGTGGCGTCGAGCGCGCCCCCCAGTGTGTTCCGCAAGCCCGCCAGCGCCTGCGAAGTCAGACGGCCGTTGGCGCCGAGATTCGCCGGGTCGCTGTAGAGGCTGGCGACTTGACTGGTGATGAATTGCTTGAGCGCGCCCTGGGTGGCGCTGAACTGCTGATGGTAAAGGTTATTGAGCTGCCGGGCCTCCGCCAGCGCCGCGAGGCCGGGACGGCTGGTCAATCGTGTCAGGCCGGCCCGGTTCGCTCCGCCCATTTGAGCGGCGATCTCGGCTTGCACGAGCGAGGCCAACGAAGCCGACGTGGAATTCAGGACGACCCGTTCTTCGAGTCGTACGTCCTCGAGCGCAGGACGAAAGGCGATGCGGTTCTTTCTAAGTTTGCTGCTCATGATGTTGACCTTCCAGGGGCGGACGAGCCGGTTCCCTTATGGGCGCAACGGGGCGGCAGGCGGCAATTCCTGTTCGCCGTCCGTCGGCTTTGAGGAGAGTTCTTGGTTGGTTCGTGGGAGACCCGAGCGCCCTTGTCAGGCCCTCGAGCCGGTTGATAAAGGCATGTATTGCAATAGCATGTTTCGTGCCCGTTCGTCCGAGGCGCCGCACCAACCCTGTGAAAAATTCAGATTGCTCGTGCGGCGCGGTTGTTTGGGCGGGGTGGATTGTGATGATGGGCGTGAACTGCGTTGATCCGCCGCCAAGAATCAGGAAATCAAGTGCGCGAGACGGCGACGGCCTTTCCTCCGGATTCCAAAGGACGGGTTGGCTGCATGGGGGAACATGAGGAGGAGCGGGTAACGATTCGGCGGGCCGTCCCGGGTGCCTGAGGCCGTCCGACCCTCGCCGTTTTCGGCTCCGGGCTGCGGTTTTCCCGCCACGCGCGGCATCGCGTCTTGGCCGGGGAGCGACGCATCCATACAATAGGGTCGGGTTGTGCGCGAAGCGAGATCGAGGACCGAGGACGGGGCGTTCATGGAAGCCGGAGACCGGGTGGAACCACAGACCGAGGAGCTGCGCGCGAGGCGTCCGCTGTTCGAGGCGACGGCCGACGAGCTGCGCGCCTGGACCGTGGAGCAGGGGCACCAGGCGTATCGGGTCCGGCAGATCCAGCAGTGGGCGTTCCATCGCCGGGCGTCGTCGTTCGAGGCGATGACCGACCTGCCGCTCGACCTGCGGCGCCGGCTCGACGCCGACTGGAGCCTGTTCGCGACCGCGGTCGCGTTCCGCGGCGAGTCGCCCGACGCCACCGACAAGCTGCTGCTCAAGTGCCGCGACGGCCGGATGATCGAGTGCGTGCTCATGACCGAGGAGCACCGCCGGACCGTCTGCATCAGCACCCAGGTCGGCTGCGGCATGGGCTGCGTCTTCTGCGCCAGCGGCCTCAGGGGGGTCGAGCGGAACCTGACCACCGCCGAGATCTTCGACCAGGTCCTCCAGGCCCAGAACCTGCTTCCGCTCGGCGAGTCGGTGTCGCACATCGTGGTGATGGGGATGGGGGAGAGCCTGGCGAACCTCGACGCCCTGCTCGCCGCGCTCGACCGCGTCTGCTCGGCCGACGACGGCCTGGGGATGAGCCAGCGCCGGGTGACCATCTCGACGGTCGGCCTCCCCGAGAAGATTCGCAAGCTGGCGGCTCAGGACCGGCAGTACCACCTGGCGGTCTCGCTGCACGCCCCGACCGAGGAGCTGCGCAACGAGCTGGTTCCGGTCAACGAGAAGGTCGGCCTGACCGCCGTGGTGCAGGCCGCCGACGACTATTTCCGGATCACCGGACGACAGGTGACGTATGAGTACGTCATGCTGGGAGGCGTCAACGACCGCCACGAGCACGCCCTGGCGTTGGGTCGGCTCTTGCGTGGCCGCAAGTCGCATGTCAATCTGATCCCGTACAATCCCGTCGCCGGCCTGCCGTTCGAGCGTCCCGATCCGGACGGCGTGCGGCGGTTCGTCGCGACCCTGCGCGACCGGGGGGTGAGCGCGACGGTGCGGAAGACCAAGGGCCAGGCCATCGACGCCGCCTGCGGTCAGCTTCGCCGCCGGTTCGAGTCCGCTCCGTCGCCGGCCTTCGTCTCGCCCTTGACGGTCGAGGTTTCCTGAATTTCCCGACGTCGTCGCCGACGTCCTTCGCCTCGGGGGGCTGTGCTCGTGAGTCGTGGAGAACTCGACGCGCTGGAACGGCAACTCGAATCGCGCGACCCCGACGTGCGGCTCATGCTCCAGATCCGTGACGACACGCCGGGCGCCTTCGAGGTCATGGTCTCGCGCTACCAGGACCGGCTCGTCGGCGTCCTCTATCACATCGTCGGCAACCTTGAGGAGGCCGAGGACCTGTCGCAGGACGTGTTCCTCCGGGTCTACAAGGCGCGGAAGGGATACCGGCCCAAGGCCAAGTTCTCGACCTGGCTGTTCACGATCGCCAACAACCTGGCGATGAACCACGCGCGGAGCAAGGGGCGGAACCCGTCGGTCAACCTGGGCGGGGCGGGCAAGGACGGCTCGCAGGCCGAGTCGCCCCTGGCCCAGACCTTGCCGTCGCGTGAGGGGACGGCGTCGGCCCAGATGCGGAAGGTCGAGCTCTCCGAGATCGTCCGCGAGGCGCTCGGGGTCCTGAACGAAGACCAGAAGATGGCGGTCCTGCTGAACAAGTTCGAGGAGATGAGCTACGCCGAGATCGGCGCGGTCATGAACCGCTCGCCGGCGGCGGTCAAGTCGCTCCTGGCGCGGGCCCGCAACGAGCTGCGCGAGCAGCTTGAGCCCTACCTGGCGCTCGACTCGCCCCGGGCCCGCGGCGCGAGCGGTTGAATGGGCGCCCCTCCCGGCCTGCTCGCGTTCCACGACTGGCCCCGCCGGCTCTCGAAAGCCTGGAGAGCGGGGGGCGACGCCCTCGGCGACCTGGTTTTCCCCTGGCGATGCGCCGTCTGCGAGGCGGCCGGGCCAGGCCTCCGCGAGCCGTTCTGCGCGCCCTGCCGGGGCGTCCTGCGGGCCCGGGCCGCGGAAATCCAGCGGAACTCGTGCCCTCGCTGCGCCATGCCCGTCGGCCCCTTCGCCGACCTCGACAAGGGCTGTTCGGAGTGCCGGGGCCGCCCCCTCGGCTTTGACGCGGCGATCGCGCTGGGCTATCACGAAGACCCCTGGCGACGGCTCTGCTTGAAGCTCAAGAAGGAGCGAGAAGCCTGGCTCGCGCCCTGGATGACCGGCCTGCTGGCCGAGGCTCGGGCGACGGAGCTGGCCCTCCTGCCGGCCGACGCCTGGGTCGTTCCGGTCCCGCTGCACTGGCTCCGGCGGTTGCACAGGGGGTACAATCAGTCCGACGCCCTGGCCCAAGGCCTGGCCCGTCGGCTCGGCCTGGAAACGCATCGGCCGATCCGTCGGATCAAGTACACGGAACATCTGGTTGGCATGAACCTGACGAAACGGGCCGAAATCGTGCGCGGGGCCTTCCAGGTCGACGCGCGACGCGGCCCGGATTTGAAAGGCCGAACCGTCCTCCTGGTCGACGACGTCCTGACCACCGGCGCCACCACGGGGGCGGCCGCCCGCGCCCTGAAGCGAGCCGGTGCCGCGCGCGTGGTCGTCGCCGTCCTGTCCCGAGCCCTTTGACATGAACCCTCCTCCCGTTCCCGCGTCCACCTCAGCCCCGCTCCGAATCGGCACCCGCGGCAGCCGCCTGGCGCGCTGGCAGGCCGACTGGGTCGCCGACCGCCTCCGGGCCGCCCACCCGGGGCTGACCGTCGAGCTGATCGAGATCAAGACCCAGGGCGACCGCGACCGCAACTCGCCCCTGGCCGCGATCGGCGGGACCGGCCTGTTCACAAAGGAAATCCAGCGCGCGGTGGTCGACGGCCAGGTCGACGTCGCCGTCCACAGCCTCAAGGACCTCCCCACCCAGGGCCCCGACGCCCTCATCCTCGCGGCCGTTCCCCCTCGCGAAGACGTCGCCGACGCTTTAATCGCTCCAATCCATCGAACCCTTGCGGCCCTTCCGGCCGGATCGCGGATCGGCACCAGTTCGCTCCGCCGCCGGGCGCAGATCCTGTTCGTCCGGCCCGACCTCGACGTGACGACGATCCGGGGGAACGTCGAGACCCGGCTCAACCAGGCCCTCGACCAGAAAATCGACGCCGTGATCCTGGCCTGGGCCGGTCTGCACCGGCTGGGTCTTGAAGGCCACGTGACGCAGCGTCTGGAGCCTCCCGATTTCCTGCCCGCCGTGGGGCAGGGGGCGCTGGGGATCGAATGCCGCCGCGACGACCCGACCACGCGGGGGCTGCTCGCCGTGCTCGACGACCCCGACACCCATCACGCGGTGGTCGCCGAACGCCGGGCGCTCGCCGAGCTGGAAGGGGGCTGCATGATCCCCATGGCCGCCTGGGCCCGGCGAACGTCGGCGGACCTGCTGGCCCTCGACGCGGTCGTCTTCGAGCCCGACGGCCGGCAGCGGATCGCCGCCTCGCTCCAGGGCCCGATCGACGATCCCGACGCGCTGGGACGCCGGGTCGCCGAGGCGCTCCGGCAAGAAGGGGCCGAACCGCTGCTGGCGGCCTTCCGACAAGACCGACGGTAAGCGTTTTGCCTGGCGAGGTCTGGTCGCGCGGGCCTCTCGGGCTTCGAAAACATCAATCGCTCCCGGCCTCCGACCGATAAATCGCGGAGGGGGCACGGGGACGTTTTCGACGTCCCTTGGCGCACCCTTGAGGATGGAACGGGATCGAGGGAACACGCTGGTTTTGCGGCCGCCGCCGCTCGGGGCGACCTGGGCGATTCGCGCGGTTGAATCGGCTTTGTGCGACATGCAGGATGGTCCCGCCTTGAATGAGATCTCGAGCAAACGCGGTTTTCGGCTCTCGTCGACGTTCAAGCGGATTCACAACCGCCTTGACGCCTCCCGGAGCGGTTCCCGAAGCGCCGATGAGAATCGGCCGCGCTCGGGGAACGTCCCGGCGGTGCTCGGCCTTGTGGCTCTGACGGCCGTTACGAGCTGGGTCGTGGCCCGGATCTCCGTCTGGCTGGTTCCCGTCTACATGTCCGCCATGGTCCTGATCTTCGCCGCGCCCCGGACGAACCGTCCGAAGGCCGCGGCGCGTGTCCCGGAAGAACTCGCGACCGAGCCGAACGAAGGCGCCGAGCCGACGTCCGACGACGATTCGCGGGGGACTCCCTCCGTTCCGGTCGAACCGCCGACGGCCGTTGACGCCGCCGCCGCTTCTCCGAAACCTCGAAAACGTCGGGGCAAGGGGAAGCGTTCGACCAAGGCGGCGGCCGCCGCCACGGAAGCCGATCCCACGGCGGCTCAGGTCACGTGGATCCGCGTCGGCCCCGGCAAATTCGTCCGGGCCGACGCCCAAGATCCCGAGACCGAAGGTTCGCCGTCGCCGGTTTCCGTCCCTGACGCCGACGCCGAAACCGTCGCCAGCGCCGACGAGCCGGACGAAGGAATCCATGACGATTCGCTGACGGTGGAAGACGAGACGACGCGCGCCGAGGCAGCGCCGGAGGAGCCTGGCTCTTTCGAGCTTCCCGAGCCGCCCGAGGTTTCCGAAGCACGCGCCGAGGAGCACGGTATCGCACCCTCTACACTCGGCGAGGGGCCGGAAACCATCGTATTTTCCGATGAAGCGGATCATGAGGATTCTCAGCCTGACTTCGTCGCGTCTCTCGCGGCGGAACCCATCGCTGAAGCGGAGCCGGTCGCGGCCCCTCTCGCGCCGATCGCTTCGATTCCGATCCCCTCGACGACCGCGATTCGGGACCTCGGGCCGACCCGGCCCCCGGTCCTGCTCGACCCTCCGACGGCGGAAGCCCATCGCCGCCGCACCGTCGGGCCGGTCGTCTGTTCAAGCCCCCTTCGGAACGTCCGACGCGGCGATGCGCCCCGGCCCTCGACCTTCAACGGTCGCGGGGTCGACGTCCGCCTTCGCCAGCGCTCCAGCCGAATCCGAAGCCGCTTGATCCGCGTCGAGCGCGACTTCCAACCCCGCTCCCCGCCGACGCGCGCCTGACCGACCCGACCCGACCTCGAACAAACCCAACGACGCGACGCGGGCTGTGAGGCATCACTCCCGCGTCGCGTTCGCGCGCGCCGCCGTTGGGTTCGTTCGCGCCGAAACCGGAGCCGTCGGGCTTCTCCTCAGCGCTGGCGACCGGCTTTCTCCCCCTCCCGCGCCCGCCCCGGCGATTGGGTTCGTTCGCGCCGCCGGAGCCGGTCGGATGCGGTGCATAAGCCGCTTGAATGCAGAGCTTTGGGTCTATTCTCGAAATTGGCTTCGATTGCTCGAAATCTCCCCGTCTCTTGACCTCTCGTCCTTCGACGGGGCTCCAATTTCTCACCGACCCTCCCCCCCAGCGCATCGCCGGCCGTTGGGTTCGTTCGCGCGGATTTCTCCAAGAAAGGCCGTCGCGAGTCTGCCTTCTCCCGGGGGGAGAAGGGAAGACACCCCGCGGCGATTGGGTTCGTTCGCGCGGATTTTCGACGTTCGCCGAGGCCGTTCGGTCGGAACGGTCCGCTGGGTTCCTCGATCACCGATGCCGACTTGCCAAAGACGCGAACGCCCTCGGCGCGTTCCCTACTGGGAACTTATGATGACTTGCCGTCGTGAAGAAAAAATCTCATGGTCTCGCGACGGGTTTTGATCGGTGAATCGGCATAATTCAGATAATCGATATAAGCTCGGCTGGCTCGCCGAGGTCGAGTTTTCTTGCTCGACCCGCTCGGATTTCGGCCAGTGCGTCATCCGCCAGGCGAGAGAGGAGGTCGGCCGACTCGGGGCGGGCGAATAATTCGTCCCATCGCGACTCGGCCTCGATCTCCTGAAGGATGATCGAGGCGATCGCCTCCTGGTCTGATTCGGGAAGCTGCTTGGCCTTGAGGAAGGCTTGCTCCATAAGCTGCGACATGGGTCTTCACTCGCTCAGCCTTGGTCGATCACGTCTGGTTTCAGGATACTCGGCGGAGAAGGCTGAACGGAAGCGAGAATCGTCATGCCACCTTTCCTGCCTCGTGACTTCACCCAGGAAGCGGCGAGGGTTGCCGCACATCGAGCATGAGCAAGGGGTTCGGTCGACGGCGTGGCGGACGATCAACTTGGGGGTGATTCGGCCCGGGTCGGACGCCCACATCCACCGAAGATGGCGCAGCGCGCGTCGCCGGGCGCGCAGCCAGTGATGCCGACGGAAGCCCAATCCTCGCATCGCGTGTTCCTCTCCCCCGAGTTCGGTCTACAATTTACGATGCCACCCCCACCCGTTTCGGATCAAAGGCCGAGGATCAGGTTCGGCTCGGGGGGGATTTCGACGAGTTCCGCCGGGGGGCCGAGGAAGGTCGATTTGGGGGCGATCCGCTTGCGGGTGATGTGGAAACCCGCGCAGCGTTTGCAGCGGTAGACGATCACCCGGGTGCCTTCGCATTCGCGGCCGGTCGCCCGGATCCAGATTTCGAGGGCGACGCGATGCCCCTCGGCGGTGAGACGGTCGGCGTGGAAGAGGCGTCTGCAGGTTGGGTCGGGGGCTGGCAGAATCATCCGAGATCGCGCCATGGGTCGAGACTCCCGCGTTGAGATTCCTCCCCCGCCAGGTCCGTTGCATGCAGACGAAGCGACAGGTGCGGATTCTGGTGGCATGTTGAGACGAGCGTGGCGAGACGGCGAAACCCGTGCTATCTTCCGTGTAAGCATGGTTAGGCAGATCCGTTCAATCTCGCATCATCGTAACGTCTGCCACCTCCCAAGGTGACACGAGAACGATCGTGAGCCGGGAGTGTTCTGAAATGCATCGTTGCTCGGGAACCCGCTTGTGGAGGCTGCGAAACATGGGTTTGCGGCCTGGCCCGGGTTGGCCGACGGGGCGAATGGGTCGGCGAGCGGCGGCGGCTTTGTTGAGAGCATGATCGTAACGTGTTACAGTCTTAGGGAACTTGGGAACCTAGTCGTTGTGACTCCGACGGCCGCCCGATGGGTGGCGCAGGGCCTGGCATGGTCGATCCCCAGACATCCCGATTCTGGCAGGCGTCGCTTCAGAGCGGACTGATCGACGCACAGGGTCTCGCCGCGTGCTGGGGGGCGATTCCCGAGGAGAAGCGCGATGCGCGCGAGCATCTCGACCGCCGCCTGGCGCGTCAGGCCGTGCAGTTGCGGCTATTGACCCTCTGGCAGGCGCAGCAGCTTCTTGCGGGGAGGTCCAGCGGGTTCCGGGTCGACCGGTACCTGATGCTCGACCTGATCGGCCACGGCGGCATGGGGCGGGTGTACCTGGCGCGCGACACCCGGTTGAACCGGCTGGTGGCCCTCAAGATCCTGGCCCCCGAGCGGATGAACAACCCCCGGGCGATCGCGCGGTTTCAGCGCGAGGCGCGGGTCGGGGCGCAGCTCCAGCACGAGAACCTGGTACGGATCTACGACTTCGGCGAGTCGCAGGGCCGCTACTTCCTGGTGATGGAGTTCATCGAGGGCAAGACGATCGGGGCGCAGATCGCGGCCGAGGGGAGGCTGGCGCCGGCCGTCGCCGCGCGGCTGACCCGGCAGATCGCGCTGGGGCTGGACCACGCGCATCGCAAGGGGCTGATCCACCGCGACGTCAACCCGTACAACGTGATGGTGACGAACGACGGGGTGGCCAAGCTCGCCGACCTGGGGCTGGCGATCGACATGGCCGAGGAGGGGCGGGTCACGCGCGAAGGGGCGACCGTCGGCACCTTCGACTACGTGGCGCCCGAGCAGGCCCGGCACTCGCACTCGGCCGACATCCGCAGCGACATCTACTCGCTGGGTTGCAGCATCTACCATATGATCGCCGGCCAGGTGCCGTTCCCCAGCCCGAGCCTGCCGGAGAAGCTGTTCTCGCACCAGGCCCTCGAACCGACGCCGCTGGTCGAGCTGGCTCCCGAGGTCCCCGCGGGGCTCGCCGAGATCGTCGCCAAGATGATGCGGAAGCTCCCCACGGATCGGTACGAGTCGCCCCAGCAAGTCGTGCAGGCGCTCGAGCCGTTCCTCGACGATTCGACGACGATCCCGGCGTTCGACGCCACCTCCGCGCCGGCGGGTCCCCCCTCCGTCCGGACCGATTCCGCCGTCCCCCCGAGCGAATCCCAGGTCCAGGCCGCCGCCGCGACCAGCGTCAGCGGCCAGCTCGCGCCGTCGGAGGAATTCCCGGTGGTCGTGGACCTCGGCCCCGAGCCGTCGCTGGCCGGTTCGGTCAGTCGCGCCAAGCCGTGGTTCAGCGGAAGCCTCGCCCTCGGCGCTCTCGGCGCCCTCGGCAAGACGCCGTCGACCACCTCCCTGGCGACCCCGGCGCCCACCCCCACGCCCGACCCCAACCTGTCCGAACCGCCGCCGCCGTACTCCTGGCGCGACGACCGCAGGGTCGTTCTGGGGGCTCCGGCCGCGGCTCTGGTTCTGGTCGCGGCGATCCTCGGGATCGCGATCTTCTGGCGAGGCACGCCCACCACGCCCTCCGTCCACCCGCGGTCGACGGCCGGCGCCGGCTCCGACTCCGGCGGAACGGCGATCGGGTCGAAGTCGCAGCCGGTCGGAGTCGCCGACGGCAAGGAGTCGCCGATCGTCGTGATCGATCAGGACGGCGAGGAGGCCCCCGCGACCGACCTCTTCCAGGCCATGCAGGCCGCCCTGGGGAACCGGGGGACCGTCGTGCTCCGCAATCGCGAGCCGCTGATGCTTCAGGCCGGCGACAAGGCGATCACCATCAAGAGCACGGGGACGCTTCGCCTGCAAGCGGCCCGGGGGATCGCCCCGGTCTTGAAGATCGATATGAAAGGGCAAAAGCCGTTCCTCTCGACCGGGCCGAGCGTCAACCTCCTGGTCGAGGGGCTGACGTTCGAGGTCTTCGATTCGGGACCGACGCCGGGTAAGGCCGCGCCGCCGGTCGTGCTTGCGTTGGGCAGGGCTCGGTTCGACCACTGCGCCTTGCGGACGAACGCGGCGGGACGCCTGGCCGACTCGCGCGCGATCGTCTCGGAAGGGGGCTCGCTGACCGTCGACGGCAGTTGGTTCGAGGGCTTCGCCGCGGCGATCGAGATCCGGGCGATGGCGGGCTCGAAGAACACCGTCCGCCAGACGATGATCGTTCCGGGCCGACCGCCGGCCGAGGCCGCCCAATCGGGGCGCGCCGGCTGGGGCGTCCGGGTCCAGTTTCTGGGCGGAGGCGCGGCGAAGGCGAAGCGCGAGCTGGGACTTGAGCATTGCACCTTCGCCGGCGAGGGCTTCCTCGGCCTGGCGGGCTTCTCGGCGCAATCGCCCTTGAGCCTCGTCGTCAACGACTGCGCCGTGCAGGCCGACGCGCTGGTCCGCTGGGAGCCGTCGAAGCCCGACGTTCTGTTCGACGCCTCGGCCGTGCGATGGTCGGGGGAGGGGAACCAGTTCGACGTCGCCGGGAAGTCGTGGATCGTCCCGCCGCCTGGGGCCGCTCCCACCGTCGCCGACCTGGACGGCTGGATGAAGCTGGCCCCCGAGCGCGACCCCGTCCGGACGGCGATCTTGTTCCCGCTCGAACCGCGAACCGCGGCGGGAGGGCCGACGCCTCAGGCGTACGCCGTCGCGCCGACCGGCGCGCGTCGTCCCGGCGCCGACCCGGCGGAGGTCGGTCCCCGGCCGTGAGGATCAGTGATCCTTGGGTTCGTCGCCGAGCAGGTGCTGGCTCGATTTGAGGATGCGGTGCTGGCGGGTCTTCGACGCCTGGGCGGCGGTCGAGGCCTGGGCCTGGGCTTCGAGGTCGGCGAGGTTCGCCTGGCAGAACGGGCACTCGACGACGTCGAGGTGGAACTGGAAGTACGCGCCCAGCTCGGGGTCGAGGGCGTCGAGCAGGTAGCTGCCGAGCTGCTGCCGGCTGGGGCAGGTCAGGCGGGACCGGTGCCAGATGGCGCCCAGGGTGTGAAGCTGGAAGTCGTCGCGGTCGTTGCGGACGTCTTCGAGCTGGGAGCGGAGCTGGGCCGAGTCGCGGAGGGCCTTCTCCACCCGCGCCATGTCTTCCGGGGGAAGCTGGTCGGCGAGGTAGTCCTGGAGCATGGCGTCGTCGATCGCGGCCGGGCTGTGCGGGGCGTCGTCACGGCTCATGGCGGCTCAGGCTCCTCCGAGTTCTTCGAGGCTCAACCCCGCCCGGCGGGCCATCTCCTTGAGCCGGGCGACGGTCTGGAACTTGTAGCTGGCCACGGCTTGTTCGGTCAGGCCGAGGTAGCGGGCGACGTCCTTGTTGGCCCACCCCTTGACGACGAGCAGCTCCATGCAGCGGATGCGGCCGTAATCGCCTCGGGCCAGCCACTCGCGGACGAGCTGGCCCATCGACTCGCTGAGCAGCCGTTCCTCGGCCTTGCGGCGCTCGCCGCTGCGGGCGATGCTCGACGCCGCCCGCGCCTCGCCGGGGACCTCGTCGAGCGGTCGGCCGTGGTCGTCCGAGCCGAACTGGTCGATCGGCCGCCGGCCTTGCTTGCGCAGGTGGTCGGTCAGCTTGTGGGCGGCGATCGAGAACAGGTACGCCTCCATGTCGCGCTTCTCGTCGTAGTGCGGCAGGCTGGTGAGGAAGCCGATGAAGGTCTCCTGAACCACGTCCTCGCTGGCCGCCCGGTCGCGAAGCCGACTGTCGACGAACGCCAGCAACCGGCCCTCGAACCGCTCGATGAGCTGGCGCCAGGCCTGCGCGTTGCCGGCGCGGACTTGCCGGACGATCAGGGTGTCGGAATCGGATGTGGCCATCAGTTTGAGTGTCCCGCTTGAGAGCACGCGGTTCGCTGACCGGATCGGCGTCGTCATCGGAAATTCTAACTGCGCCGACGGCTTCCTGGCTATCAAATCCCGCGTGGACGGAAGCGGAAAACCGAGCGGCGGCTGGAGCGGTTCGCGGCTGTGTTGCACACGGCCCGTCGTTAGAAGCCGGCTGAATACAAGCTCGAAGCGCCAGCGAGTGAATCACGCGAAGGCTCCTGGCAGATCCACTCGCTGGCGCTTCGAGCTTGTAAGGGCGCGTCGTCCAAACGCTTTCCGACCGCGAACCGCTCTAGGCGATCATCTGATAGATCACGACCCCCGCCGCGCCGACGCCGGCGGCGGCGAGCATCCGCAGCCGGTTGGTGTAGTAGCCCTTGGTCGCCTCGTCGGTCCGGATGTAGCCGGAGACGGCGGCCAGGCAGACCAGGACGAACCCAAGCAGGCCGGCGAGCTTGAACATCCGGTCGCGGACGACGATCTGCTGATGAGAGCGAACCAGCTCGTCGCGGCGGGCGGCGGAGAAATCGGCGTCGAGCTCGGCGACGTAGAGCGTCGAGTACGGCTTCTCGAACGACTTCTCGACCGGCGTGAGCCGGGTTTGCATGACCATCGCTTCGAGCTGCCGCTCGGAGGGCCGCCAGGACGCCGGGACGTAGGGCTCCAGCCAGGTCGCGACGTCCTCTTGAAGCTGGCGCCGGGCGTCGGCCTTGGCTCGCTCCTCGTTCACCGAGATCCGGCCGACCACCTTGTGGATCTCGTCCGGCTTCGGGGGCCGCGGCGGCGTGAACGACGCGACGGCGACCCGTCGGGCCGGCCGCGCCGAGCGATGGCGAGCCGGGGCCCTGGGAGCGGCCGGGGGGGCGGGAGGAGCGGGCGAGGCCGTGGTCACGCGGGTGCCCGGCACGATCGGCACGGGGATGCCCTCGACCGACTCCCGGATTTCGCGGGCGGCGTCCGACAGGGCCTCGTTGGCGTCTCGGGCGGCGTCCCGGGTCGCTTCATCGACCTCGCGGCGGGCGTCCTCGATCGCTTCGAGGGCCTCGCGACGGGCGTCGTCAGCGTCCTCTTTCGCCTGGCGGGCGGCTTCGTACTCCCTTTGGACGGCCCCGGGGCCGTGCGAGCCGAAGTCGATATAGTAAGTGTCATGAATGTGAGGGTGGCGAGCGTTGAGTCTCACGTAGGCGACCAAGCCCAGCACCAGCAACACCACGAGGATCAACCGTTTCATCGTTTCCATCCGCTCCCGGCGTCGGGGCCGTTTGAAAGGAATCGGGCCCGTGAGAGTTCAAGCCACCGTCGTCTTGCGCTTGGATTTGTCGAAGTTGCGAACGTAGAGGGCGTAGCGAGCGGCTGGCTCGCTCCAGGGGCTGACGATCTGGACGGTGGTCGCGATCAGGGCGGCCACGACGACGCCGACGGGCTGTTGGTAGGGCCAGAGGGGCGTCAGCAGGCCGGCGAGCATCGCCGTCCAGACGATGGGGACTATGCGGAACCGCTTCCTGCGGTCGCGGGCCGTCTGGTCGGACCAGCCGGCGAGGGCGCCGAAGAGCAAGCCGAGGTAGACCGGTTCGAGCGGCGCATCGACGACCGCGTGCCGGGGCGTCAGGCCGACGTGCAGGGCCTGGGCGAAGAAGACTCCGACGCCGCCGAGAGCCAGGCCGCCGACCAGGGCGACGAGCCTCCTCGACGTCTTGTCGATCGGCCGGTCTTCGAGGAACTTGTTGGTGATCAGGGCGATCCACGTCCCCCAAAGCCCCATCACGACGAGGTAAGCAAGCTGTTGGGGGTCGCGGTCGAGGTTGATGTTCAGCGCGCCGGCGGCCGGGACGGCGAACAGGCCGATCACCACGGCCGCCCAGAGCATCGAGGCGGTCAGCTCGGCCACCCGGGCGCGGGGGCTGGGCTTCGCCGGGGGCTCGGGGGGGGGAGCCTGGACCACCGGTCGCACCGGCTGCGGGGCGACGGGCGCCGCGTAGGCCGCGCGGTTCAGGACGGCCGGGCGGACGGCCCGCCGGGCGCGTCGAGCGCCGGGCTGGGCGCCGCCGAGGCCGCCGGGCCGCTGGTACTCGTTGGGGCTTCGCATCGCCTGCCAGTTGGCGCGGATGCGGTCCTGGATCGTCGGTTTCGACTGCGGGGGCCGGGTGTCGGGCCCGATGTAGAAGACCGGCTCCTCGGCCTCGATCCGGAACACGTCGTCGGCCGGGCGCGGGGGTTGGTTCGGCTCGTTGCCGTTCTCCGCTCCCTTGCGGCCGGCACCGATGAACCGGACGTCGGGGGCGACGGGGGCGTCCTCGGGGATCAGCATCTCGTGGATGCGGGCCTGGCGGTGGTTGGGGTCTTTCGACAGGGCCTTGGCCACGATGCCCCGGTAGGGCTCGGGGAGCATCGAGACGTCGGGCCGGGCGGTCAGGTGCTTCATCAGCACCTCGTTGACGGTCTCGCCGTCGAACGGCACGCGGCCGGTGAGCATCTCGAAGAGGATCACGCCCATGGCGTAGACGTCGATCGGCTTGTGGTACTTGCCCGAGCCGATCTCGGGGGCCATGTAATGGCAGGTGCCGATGCTCTCGGAGTGCTCGCTGCCGTGGCTCGCGGTGATCAGCTTGGCCAGGCCGTAGTCGCCGATCTTGACGACCCCTTCCTCCATGAACAGGTTGGCCGGCTTGAGGTCGCGGTGGACGACGCCGTGGTCGTGCAGATAGGCCACGCCCTCGACCAGCCCCTTCATCCAGTGCCGCACCTCGTTCAACGGCAGGCCGTTGGGGTGCTCGCGGAGGGCGTTCGAGAGGCTGGGGCCGGCGACGTACTCCATCACCACGAAGGCGTCGCCGGAGTCGTTGGTCTTGAGGTCGAAGATCGTCAGCAGGTTCGGGCACTTGAGGTTCATGCACTGGATGACCCCCCGGCGCTCGACGTCGAGGTTGCGGAGGATCAGCTTGAGCGCGACTTCCTTGCCGGAATCGGACGTGGCGTAGTAGACCTCGCCGAACCCTCCCCGGCCGATCGCCCGTTTGATCGTGTAGCCGTCGAGCGGACGGGCGCCCGACCCGTAGGTGTATCGGCCGTGCGTCTGGGGCGAGGGGTTGAAGTCGGGCATTGCGGAATTTCCCGTCGGCTGTTCGGACACGGAATCCGAGAAGTCGTGCGCTCGGTAGAGAGCCGTCTCGTCCAGGGGGGCGTCTGCTTGGTTCTTGGCCGTCGCGTTCATCGGTTGTCCTACTCCAACGTCAGAGAGTATGTCGCGTCGGCCCACGATTGTTTCCTTCCCGGCCCATCGTCAGTTCGCTCGGAGGGGGGGATTCTTGACCTTTTCCCCTCGAATTTTCACATCGGCATGGGGGTTATGTCAAAGCCGGCGACGGTTGCGCCGCGACCCGCCGTTTCCGATTCAGACGGAGGTGGCGGCCAGCGGTTCCAGGCTGAACGAGAAGCCGTCGCCCAGAACGCTCGAACTCAACGTCAGGGGCGCTCGCGACGCGCAGGTGCGGCCGTCGACCTCGAAGCTCCCCCGGGCGCGGCACCAGAGCGACGGCCCTTGGCGGTAGAGGACCACCGAGTCTTTCATGGCCGGCGCCGCGATGTGCGCCTGGCTCTCGGCGCCCACGATGCAGGTCTCGGCCATCAAAAGCACGCCGTCGACCGCGATCGGCAGGCGATGGCGGCTGACGATCGCCAGCCGGGCCGTGGCGCTGACGGGGCTGGGCTGGCGGAACTCCAGCTCGACCGTCGAGCCCAGGCGGATCACGTCGCCGTCGCGAAGGACGGTCGGCTCGGTCACGACCTTGCCGTTGACGAACGACGGATGGTGCGGCTCGATCAGGTAGCTTTCGTTGCTGCGGACGAGCGCGGCGTGGTTCCGCGAGAGGTCGCCCATCAGGGGGACGTCGGCGGGGCTGTCCGGGCCGGCCCTCCCCAGGATGATCCGGTCGTCGAGGCAGACGAGGAACCCCCCCACGGCGTCGGCCCAGAGCAGGAACCGGCCCTTCGGCCCGCCGACGTCGGCCCGCGCCACCGGCCGTTCGGCGGCCGGATGCAACGGAGCCGGGGGGACGGATCGGAACGCCGGAAAGATCCTCGGCTGGCGGCGGTCGGCATAGGGGGCGATGGGCGGAGGCTCGTCGCGCTGGTCGCCGGCGCCCGGCGTCCGGTCCGGCTCCGACTCCCTCGCCGGCTGGACGGGGCGATCGGCTCGCGGGGAACGATTCACCCACTTCGAGCCGCTCGACGGACCGATGGCGGCGATCTGCTGCCAGGCCCGGGCGCGGGCCTGCTTGGCTGCGGGATGTTCGGGGATCACGGCGACGACGGCCTCGGCCGCCGCCAGAATGCGCGGCCACTCGCCGCCGGCCAGGGCCGTGTAGAGGGCCTCGACCTTGGGGGCGGCGGTCTTCTGGCGGGTTTCGAGGTCGGGCCGGGCGGCGGCGATCGCGGTCTGCGCGGCGCTCACGCCGGCGCCGGCGGCCAGCCGTTCGGCCCGGTCGAGATGTTCGTGAGCCTGGCCGAATTCGCCGCGCCGCGCCTCGGCGGTCGCGGCCTGCCAGGCCTCGGCGATCTCGCGGCAGCGCCGGAGGGCGGGGCCGCTGATCTTGTGGCGGGCCAAGTCCTCGATCCGCTCGAGCGCCTGGGAGGGCTCGCCGGCGTCGAGGGAGGCGCGGATCTCATCGACCGCGCGGTCGGCCAGTCCCAGGCGGGCCGCCGCCAGCGAGTCGGGAGGCGCGCCCAGTCGTTCGGCCGTGTGCAGGTCGTCGATCGCGCCGGTCGTGTCGTCGGCCGCGCCCCGACGGGCCGCGCGGGCGATCAGTTCGAGCCCGAGCCGGCTGCGAAGCTGGACCGCCTGGTGATGGTCGGCCACTTCGGGCCGGCTGGCCAGGGCGTACGCTTCCTCGAACCGGCCGCCCCGCGCGGCTTCCTCGGCTTGTCGCAAGACGATCCGCCATTGCCCCATCATGGTTGATTCGCCGCCCGGATTGACCATGGGGATCTGTGTCTCCACCATCTTACGCCTGATTGCGAACGCCGCTCAACCTGTCGAGCACGGCGAGTTCCGTTCCTTCGCCTCTTTCGCGAGCGGGGGGCGTTGCGTCGGCCCCCTTTTGATTCGATTGTTCGTCCCCCAGTCGGCGGGGGAAAGGAGGAGAGGCCGGCCGCCACGACGTCGGGCGTTCGACCGGCCTCACCCCTTGCATTGCTCGGCCGGATCGACCGGTCGGGAAGGGTCAGAGGCTCTTGCCGCTGGTCTTCGTGGCGGTCGTCGGCGCGGTCGGCGTGAACTCGGCGTCGATCTCCTTGACGACGTCGCGGCTCGGGTCGAGCTGCACGGGGACGCCGGTCTCGGCGTAGCGGCCTTCCATCTCGGCGGTGCGGGCCATGACCTCAAGACGCTTCTCCAGGTCGGCGACGGCTTCCTTGGCGTGCGACAGGGCGCTGCCGTCGAGCTGGAACTCGTTGCTGGTCTGGGTGGCTTCGATCTGCCGCAGCCGGGCCTCGATCTCGTCGAGCTTGATCGTCAGCTTCTTCTTCTCGGCCATCGTGGTTTCAAGCTGCTTGCGGAAGGCGACGATCTCGTTGTGCTTGGCCTTGAGGGTCGACTCCTTGGCCTCGAGGATCTTCTTGACGTTGTTGTACGAGTCGTACCGGCGGGCCAGGTCGTTCTTGATCTCTTCCTCGGAGTACGCCACCGAGGTGTGGCCGGCGAGCTTGTACTCGCCCGTCTTGAGGCTTTCACGCAACGTGAGCATCGCCGTCTTTTCGACGCCCATGTTGGTCCGGATCGAGGCGATCTCCTTGTCGAGCCGCTCGACGTCGACCTCGGCCCGCGCCAGCTTCTCGATGTTGTCGCGGATCGCCGGTTCGAGGTTGGCGATCTCTTCCCGCGTGCGGTCGATGTCGAACGGCATCGGCACGGCGGACTTCACGTCGCGGCGGACCTTGTGAAAGGCCGTCTTCACGTAGCTGGGTGCGTGCGTGCCGAAAACCAGGAACAACGTCCCGGCTCCCAGGGCGGCCCCGACGATCCCCTTCTTGACCATTGAGCAGACCATGCTGATTCTCCTGATATCCCGGAACCCGTAGTCTTCGGCGTCTTCGTGAATTGTCGTTCGGCGTTTGCGACGTCCCGGCCGCCGCTTCGCTCCACAGAGGTAATTCGAGGGGCTTGTTTCTTTATTGGGATGGAGTTGCCGTAAGTCGCCGTGAATCTCGCCGAGCGCCGGCCCCTCGGGCGACGGACTCCAGCCGATCGCGAGTCCAGGATGGAAAACCGGGACGGAAGTTCCGGGATTTTTTTACTTGCTTTGTAATTTTTCAGTCGACGCCGACGCCGTGGTTCGGTTGGCGCGGCTGTGTGATCGGCAAAATCCGTTCAGGTGGAACCTGTTGGTGCTATTGGAGATAAGTCTCGGGTTTGGTACGCGGATTGCCATTACAGGGGGTGCCTTCGCTTGATTTCGCGGCCCCGAATGCGATCCGGCCGCGATTCGCTTGGTCCTTCCGCCTGATATCCCGACGCTCCGCTGGTCCGGCGCTGGTTTCGAAACGGTTCCCTCGGCTGCTTTTGAGCCTTGAGAAATCGATCCGACGCCCCTCGGATGCGACTTGATGAGCCTTCATCCATAGAAACGGCAGGGTATTCACCATGAGACTTGGCACTTCTTGCATCGTGATCGTCCTCGGCCTCTTCGCCACGTCCCCCGCGTCCGCCCAGGATCAGTCGGCAAGCCTGTTGACCCGATTCGCGGAGCGGTTCCGGCCGCATCGACACACGCACACTCATACGCACACCGCCGCCCCCCAGCCCCAAGCAACCGCCGAATCCGTTGCGCCCGTCGCCGTGGAACCGGAGCCGGAGCCGGCACCCGCGGCCGAAACCAACGCCGTCGCCTGCGAATGCCCGACGGGGGCCGATCCGTACGGCTTCATGGGCCTCCTCAACCGGGTTCGCGCCTCGGCCGGCCTGCATCCGGTGGCCTACGACCCGAACCTGTCGTCCTGGGCCAGCCAGAACAACGCCGAGCAGTGCCGGCGCGGCCTCGGACATCACGTCAACCCGGCCGCCGTCCAGAACTGCGCGTGGAACTACCCCGACGCGAACTCGACGGTCGAAGGCTGGATGAACTCGCCCGGCCATCGCCGCAACATGCTCGCGCCGGAGATCACCCACTTCGGTATTGCCTTCGGTCCCGGCCCCTACTGGACGCTCAACGCCCGGTAGTCGGATTCGCCGCGATCGAGGGCGTCGGACACTTCCATCGAGAGCGTCGGACACTTCCACAGGGTGCCGACCTGAATCGGAACACAAACCATCATGAGGCCGTGGGGACTCCCGGCCTCATGAAAATGCGGCATCGCGTCGGCCGGGTCCGAACACGAGCCCGAAGCGCCAGCGAGTGAATTTCCGTTCGGCAATTCGAATCGATTCACTCGCTGGCGCTTCGGGCTCGTATCTGAGCATGCCATCGCGGAGCGATTTTCAGAGCAGCTGCGCCAGTAAGTGCATTTCCAGTTGGTCGTTCGAAACCATGCACTCGCTGGCGCTTCGGGCTTGTACTCGGGCGGCTCTGCTGCTCTGGAAATTCCCAGCGGCGTCCAACGTCTCATTTTCTTGAGGCCGAGGCTCCGGCCGCTCAGCGCACATCCAGAGGGATGTTCCTGGACTTGCCGCCGATCTCGACGGTCAAGACGCCGTCCAGGCCCCCCGAGGGAAAGATCGGCGGGCCGCTGGGGGTGACCAGGGCTTCGCCGTCGGCCTTGAGCTCGACCTTCTTCTTGCCGATGGTGATCGTCCCGGCGGCGGGTGCGGGTGAGAGGGGCGTGGTCATGTCCTTGAGGAAATAGAACGACGCTTCCTTGTCGACCGACGCCTTCGCCCCGCCGGCTTCCTTCTTGACGACCTCGACGAACCCCTCGCCGTCGGGGAGATGGATGAGGCTTCCGCCGTGAGGAGGAGGCTGTCCCGGGTTCGACGTCGACAGCGGGCCGCCGCCGCATCCGGAGAGGGGGGCGATCGACAAGACGGCGATCAGGCCGACGAGGAATCGAGTCACGAACGAAGCTCCTTGACCACTGAGGCGACGTGAAGCGAAGCCGGGGCCCGGGGCGGCCCCGGCGCGGAGTGCGCTCAATACTGGTCGGCGCTGACGACCTCGCCGCCGGAGCGGGTGGCGAGCTTCTGATAGACGCCGAGCTGGGCGGGCGTGCCGTCGCTGCCGATGTGGGTCAAATAGGTGCCGGCCTTGCCGGTCGGGCTCGTCTTGGCGGCGGTGACGAACGTGGTGTTGTCGGGCATCGAATCGCCGTAGCTGGTGGCGTTCCCGTTGTTGAACGTCCACGAGCTGATCGTGCTCTTGATAAAGTGGACCGAGCCGTCACAATACGCGAAGTTCGCCCCTCCCGGATGCATGCTGCTGGCGGTCGTCGGATAGTAGTACGACTTGTTGGTGATGGCCGTGTTGTTGCCGAAGCCGATGTTGATCGGGTAGAGCGCGGCGAACATCGTGTCGTACCACCGAGCCGAGTTCCACGCGCCGTCGGAGATGGCGTAGGCCGGGTCGATGGCCATCAACTGGCCCTTGCTGTGTTCGCCGAAGAGGAACGTGTTGCTCGTCCCGTCGGTGATCGCCGCGATCCGGACGCTGCTGTCGTTGTAGATCACCCCGTTGAAGGCCGAAAGCGTCGCCGACGGCATCAGGTTGGTGAAGCCGAAGTTGAAGGTGCCGGCGTTGCCTCCGTAGCTGGTGAAGGCCTGATTCCAGGTGCCCGGGGGCAGGGGGTAGACCGCGTCGGCCCCTTTGTCGATGTAGTTGAAACTCCAGCCGGGAGTGACGTTGGAGGACGCGCGGGTGGGGGGCAGGGGGATGGTCTCGTTCATCGTGTCGCTCGGGCAGATCAGCGAGCTGACGCGCACGCCGGCGACCGTCAGGTTGCACACGTCCGACGAGCAGAGGCTCAGATTCAAGGCGCCGTACATGGGCGCCTGCTCGAAATACGGCAGCATCCGGACGAAGCAACTGAAGTTCTCGGGGTAGGTGCTCCAGCGCGGGGGGCTCACCGGATCGGAGCCGGAGTAGGAGCCGCCCGGGAAGCACCCGTTCGACGACTCGTAATTGTTGGCCGCAAGCGCGATCTGCTTCAGGTTGTTGGTGCATTGGGCGCGGCGGGCGGCCTCGCGGGCCGCTTGCACCGCCGGCAACAGCAGGGCGATCAGGACGGCGATGATCGCGATGACCACCAGCAGCTCGATGAGCGTGAAGCCGCGACGGCGGCTGGGACAACGACGCGAAAGGGCGTTCATCGTGGGAGGTTCTCCACAATCGGTTTCGGTGTGCGACTCGGCTTCATGAGCGGCGGCCCGAGATTGGACGGCATCGAACCCCGACCGCGCAAGGCGAGGAGCATGATCGAGCGAATTCAGATATCAGGAGACGCCGGTCGAATGTCTTGATGCGACGCATCGAACCGACGGGACTCAGGGTACGAACTCGCCCGTAAGGTTTGACCAAAGCGAGGTGAAGAATCGGTGAGAGGCGTTCGAGGCGCGGCGGGCGTCGAACGAATTGCCGCGGTCGAGGTGGGTGTGTGGGCGCGCGGGCCTGGCTTCAAGGGCTCGCCCGCCGAAATCCAACGGCGTCCACAATATCAATCGGGTTCTTGCGAATAGCCGACTGTTTTGCTTCGAGGCGGCGCGATCGTTCGCCGCCTCGACTCGATTGGAGCCGATCCGCATGGGATATCTGTTCGACGGCGAGGTCGGCTTCGGGGCGGCGGCCGTCAAGGGGCGGGCTCGCGTTCTTCCCCGATTCCTGGCGGTGATCCTGTTCGGGCTGGCGGCCTTCGTGGGGATCCCGACGGGAGTTGCGTCGATCGTCGCCCTGCTGACGGGCGATCTACGAACACTCGCTCTGATGGCTTCGGTCAGCCCGATCGTGTTGATATGCGGCTGGCTCGGAGAGCGGCTCTGGTCCGGCAAGTCCGTTCCACGTTGGCTCGTCGTCTCGGTTTTGCTGATCGGCGGGCTGGCGGGCTTCGCTTTCCTCCTACTCGTCGCCGCCGCTATCTTGGTGCTTCCGGTGATCATCTCGCTGTAGGGGCGCCCCTTGTGGACGCCCCCACCTGTGCAACCCAAATGCAATCCGCGACGAGACGGCCTGAGGCGCGAACCGCGGCGTTTCCGATTCGACGCTCGCTCAGTAGACAGATGCGCCGGGCAGGTCTTCGAGGTCGTGCATCAGCTTCTGGAGGGCGAGGCTTTCGAGCTGGCGGACGCGTTCGCGGGTGAGGCCGAGGTTCTCGCCGACTTCGCGAAGGGTCATCGGGTCGTAGGGCTCGAGGCCGAACCGCATGCGGATCACGGCGGCTTCGCGGTCGTCGAGGGCGTCGAGCCGGCCGAAGATCCGCTCCAGGTCGTCGGCCTCGATCAACAGGTCTTCGGGGGCCTTGCTCCGGTCGTCGGTCAGGACGTCGTCGAGCACCATCTTCTCGTCGTCCGGCCCGTCGCTGTGGTGGGTCAGGTTGTTCACCCGGATCGCCTTGGTGACGATACCCACCTTCTTCTTCGAGAGCTTCAGCGCCTTGCCGATCTCGTCGGCGGTGGGGACCCGCCCCAGGCGGTCGGTCAGGACGGTGGAGGCTCGCTTCCACTTCGCGAGCAGGCTCACCATGTAGGCGGGCAAGCGGATCGGCTTGCCGCTGTTCATCACGGCGCGGCGGATCGACTGCTTGATCCAGTAGCTCGCATAGGTGCTGAACCGCGTTTCCATCATGCCGTCGAAGCCTTCCACGGCGCGCATCAGGCCGAGGTTGCCTTCCTCGATCAGGTCTTCGAGGTTCAAGCCCTTGCCGAGATAGCCTCTCGCGATGTTCACGACCAGGCGGAGGTTGGCCTTGACCATGTGCTCGCGTGCATAGGGGTCGCCGGCCGCGACCCGCTCGGCGAGTTCGCGCTCTTCCTCGGCCGACAGCAGCGGCGTGTCGTTGATGTCTTGAAGATAAATCTGAAGCGGTGAAGAGGTGCTGCTCTCGCGACGGTCGGTGTGTCGAGAAACCATGTCAAGTAGCTCCAGGAGCTGAGCGTCATGCTGTAGGAAAGGCTCGAAGACGGGTCGCGCTTCGGCGGCGCGGGGAGCGTTCAGGCTGAGCGGGCCGGGGGTTGGCCCGGTTGGGATCACGCCTGTCGAAGAGAACCGTAGAACGTTTCGCCGGCTTGTCAATTAAATTGCATGCAGCGAATCAAAGGGGCGGGGGCCGGGGCCGGCGACGGAATTCGGCTCATTGCGCGGAGCAAGCGTTGCCGATGATCGATAGCGTGACGAGGGCGCGGCTGGTGCCCGTTGCAATGAACGTCGAGCCTCGCGTTGGACGAAGGCTTGGATAAACGGAAGGGATTCGTCATGTTCAGGCTTCGATACGCGGCAGCCGTCGTTATGGCGGCCGGAATGACCGGCTGTGTGACGTTCTGCGACGAGTGCGATGACTTTCCGGTCCCCGGCGGTTACGCCGCGATGCCCGGCACTTACACCGGCCCGCCCGTCACGAACGGCGGCGAATCCCGGACCAACAACACACCCGACCAGACGGCGGCCCCTTACTCGACGCCGGCGCAGCCCAAGCCGCCCACCCCTGAAGAGGCCCCGCCGGCGCCGAATGCCATGAACCTCGGACCGAATCCGTTCACGCCGCCGCCGGTCGCCGCCGAACGTCCGGCCGTCGCCGTCGCCGCCGCTCCGGTCGCTGGGCCGGCCGTCGCCGCCGCGCCGGTCGCCGACGAACTGCCCCCCTTGCCGTGATCGCTCTCGATCACTCTCACCGTCAGCCGTTTTCGTTTTCGGTCGACGCTCTTTCTGACGCGAGGAATTCGATCATGGCAAGGAATGCCATCCTGTGGCTGTCGTGCCTCTTTTTACTCGGCGCAACCGGCTGCACCTGGACCGAGACCTACAACGAATACCCTCCCTCGGCCCGCGCCGACGACGAGGGTGGTCAACACCACCATCATCATCAGCAGGACCAGGCGCCCCCGGCGGAATGACGATCAGGACGGCCGGGGCGTCGGGCCTCGTCCGTCGCGTGGTTTCCGCGCGGGCGCGGCCGACTTCGATTGCGGCGGCTCGGGGAAATCGGGATGATGGGATGGAATGGGCCTGCCGGCGTCCTCGGTCGGGGCCCGCTTCGAGACCGAATCCATGAAGCTCATCATCGCCATCATCCAGCCCACCAAGCTCGAAGCCGTCAAGGAGGCGCTGTCGAAGGTCGAGGTCTTCCGCCTCACCGTGATGGACGTGCAGGGCTTCGGCAGGCAGAAGGGCTATACGGAGGTTTATCGGGGCCATGAGGTCACGGTGAACCTGCTCCGCAAGATCGAGCTTCAGATCGCCGTCAACGAGGACTTCGTCGAGCCGACCGTCAGCGCCATCCTCGAAGCGGGGCGGAGCGGGCCGGACGGCAAGATCGGCGACGGCAAGATCTTCATTCTTCCGCTCGACGACTGCATCCGGATTCGCACCGGCGAACGCGGGCCGGAGGCCATCTGAGCCCCCCGCCCGGCCTGAAACTCGCTCGCGGCTCGTCGTTCGAGCCCGAAGGTGCCCGTATCGAGCCGAGTCGAGTCGAAGACATCCCAATTGAGCTTACGCATCTTCTCGCCACGGGTGACGCATCATCATGATTTCCGCTGTGATTTTCGACTTCAACGGCGTGCTCGTCGACGATGAGTCGGTGCATTTCGACCTGTTCCGCGAGGTGCTGGAGCAGGAGGGCGTGACTCTCACCGATCGCGACTATCACGAGCGCTATCTCGGCTACGACGACGCCGGCTGCTTCGAGCACGTGCTGCACGACGCCGGCCGGACGACCGACCCGGCCTACATCGCCGGCCTGATCGCTCGGAAGGGGGCGCGGTACGCCGAGGTCGCCGAGCAGGGCTTGCGGTTCTTCCCGCACGCGGCCGAGACCCTCAAAGCCATGGCCGACGCGTTTCCCGTGGCCATCTGCTCCGGCGCGCTGCGATCGGAGATCGTCTACGTTCTGAATCGCCTGGGCGTGCGCGACCGGGTCTCGGCGATCATCGCCGCCGAGGACGCCCACAAGTGCAAGCCCGACCCCGCCGGCTACCTCCAGAGCCTGGACGCCCTTCGCGAGCACCTGGCCGCGAGCGGGCCGAAGGGCCCGGTTCTCGAAGCTCGCAACTGTCTGGTCCTCGAAGACAGTCTGGCGGGGATCGTCTCGGCCAAGGGGGCGGGCATGTGGGCCGTGGGCATCACCCAGACCTACCAGGCGCACCAGCTTCGCCAGTCGGGGGCCGACGCCGTCATCGACGGCCTGGCGACCCTCACCCCCGCCTGGATCAAGGAAACGTTCCCCGACGACCACCTCGGTTGACGTCGACCTGGACTGAAACGATCGCGTGCGACACCTTCCCGGCGCCCTCGAACCTTCACCGAAGTTGCGATCCATCATGGAACTGACGTCCTCCGCAAGCCCGTCGCCGGCCGCCGCCGAAACGCCCGTCGCGGGCGTGCTCCTGAGCCGCGACCTTCTGTTCACGGTCAAGATCACCGGCACGGCGCGCGAGCTGGGCTTCCGGGTCGTGGCCGTCGGCGACGTCGAGCGGGCCTCGGCCTTGATCACGGAGCATCGGCCCAAGGCCGTGTTCGTCGACCTGGCGGCGGGGCCGCTGGCCGCCCCCGAGAGCCTGGTCGCGCTCCAGCGGACGGCCGGTCCGGAGACGCCGTTCATCGCCTTCGGGTCGCACGTCGACCCCCAGGCGCTGGCCGCCGCGAAGGCCGCCGGCTGCCGCGAGGTCATGCCCCGCAGCAAGTTCTCGGCCGAGCTTCCCGACATCGTCCGCCGATTGCTGGGATGACTCGGGCTTATGCTTCCTCGGCCATGGTGACGGAGAGCGCGGCTTCCAGGCTGGTGAGACCCTGGCGGACCTTGTCGAGCGCGGTGTCGTAGAGCATCTTCATGCCTTCCTCGCGGGCGGCCTTCCGCAATTGATCGAGGGGGGTGCGATTCTGGATCAATTGCATCAGCCTGGGGGTGATCCGGATCACCTCGAAGACGCCGACGCGTCCCTTGTAGCCGAGCCGTCGGCAGTGGATGCAGCCCTTGGGGCGGTAAAGGACCTCGCCCTGGATCAGGTTGTGGCGCTCGGCCAGCTCGGCGCCGACCTCGAACGGCTCCTTGCACTTGGGGCAGAGCAGGCGCACCAGCCGCTGGGCTTCGAGGACCCGGAGCGTGCACGAGAGCAGGAAGGGCTCGATCCCCATGTCCTGGAGCCGGGTCACGGCCGAGAGGGCGTCGTTGGTGTGGATGGTCGAGAGCACGAAGTGGCCGGTGAGCGCGGCCCGCAGGCAGATCTCGGCGGTCTCTTGGTCGCGGACCTCGCCGACCATGATGATGTCTGGGTCCTGGCGGAGGAACGCGCGGAGGGCCGATGAAAATGTGAGGCCGACCTGCGATTTGACCTGGACCTGGTTCATCCCCTTGAACTTGTATTCGACCGGGTCCTCGACGGTGCAGATGTTGTGCTTCGGCTCGTTGAGCATGTTGAGGCAGGCGTAAAGGGTCGTCGACTTGCCGCTCCCGGTGGGGCCGGTGACCATCGCCAGGCCGTGGGGCGCGCGGATCGCCTCGATCAAGTCGGTCGCCTGCCGCTCGTCGAGGCCGAGGTCCGTCAGGTTCAGCGGGATCGCCTCCTTGTCGAGGATTCGCATGACCATCTTCTCGCCGTGAACGGTCGGGACCGTGTTGACGCGAAGGTCGACCCGCTTGTCGACGTTCTTGACCGCGATGGCGCCGTCCTGGGGGATGCGCTTCTCGGCGATGTCCATCTTCGCCAGCACCTTGAGGCGGGAGAGGATCATCACGAAGACGGCCTTCGACGGCGACGGCAGCTCGTGCAGCACGCCGTCGATCCGCAGCCGGAACTTGCAGCCGTCCTCGAACGGTTCCAGGTGGATGTCGCTGGCGCGGTTGCGGAGCGCCTGTTCGAGGATCTGGTTGACCATGCGGACGATCCGGCCGTTCTCGTCGTTGGCCGGCGGCGTGTCGAGCAGGAGGATGTTCTCGTCGACCTCCGCCTCGGCGTGGGACGCGTCGTGGAACCCCTCGGTCTCGCGGCTGATCTCCTGGCTGTGCTGATTGTTGCGATAGAGCGCGTCGAGCAGGGACTCGACCTGCGAGAGCGGCGCGATCTGCGGCTTGATCCGCAGGCCGGTCATGATCTGAAGCTCGTGGACCACGCCCATCATCTCGGGAGAGACGAAGGCGACGTCGAGGACGTCGTCGCGGATCGCCGTGGGGCAGATCAGCTTGCTGGTGCAGAGGTTCTCGGGGAGGAGGCCGGCGAGTCTCTTGACGGCCTCGGAGCGGTCGTCCACCGGCGGCGCCAGGGGGATGAGCAGATCGTCGGCGTAGATCCGCGCGACCTCGGCGTCGGAGACGCGGCCGGCCCTGATCAGGACGGCCTCGGGGAGCGAGCCAGGGCTGGCCTTCACAAGTAACTCCTCAAGCTCTTCGATCTGCTTGGAGTCGAACCGCCCGCGACGGGCCAGAAGCTCCAGGATCAGGGGCTGCGAATGGGTCAGCTCGAACGGAGCGCTCATGGGTCGACCTTGCTGCGGGCGAGGGTGCCGATTGGATCAGGGCCGGGCGACGACCCGACCGGGGGCGGCTTGCGGAAGGCCGAGGGCGTTGGTCAGCGACGAGCCGACCGCGCCGAACTGCGCGCCCAGGATCGCTCGGATCAAGGCGAGCTGAGGGTCCGAGACGTCGACTGGACTCGCGCTGACCGCCGGGCCTCGCCGGGGCGACCCGCCGCGCCGGCCGCCGGCCGCCTTCGCGTTCGTCAGCCGGTCGGAGTACGTGAGCGCGTAGCTCCCGCGGTCGCTCGTGAGCACGACCTCGTCGGGCTTGACCGTATGGACGACCAGGGCCGACGCCCCTCCCTGGCCGGTTCCGGCGACGGCTTGCCCTTGCTTGTAGAGCTTGCCGTTGATGACGGCGAGACGGGTCTTATTCTGGATGAACGTGGCGTTCAGGACCGCCTGATCGACGAACTCGGCGTGACGATCCCCGCGCGCGGTCTTCGGACCGTCCGGCCCGTTCGGGGACTCGGCAGACTTCGCTTCCAGGTTGAACGGATCGCGGAGTCGGCGTACCGCAAGGGCGTCGGTTTCGGCGTCGAGGCCGGCGGCCTCGCCCGCGCCGATGGCGTCGAGGCCGGCGGCCTCGCCCGCGCCGATGGCGTCGAGGCCCAGCCTGGCGAGGACGGACGCGAGGGTTTCGACCTTGGGCACCCGCGGCCTTGAGGCCAGGGTCTCGTCGATCGCCTGGGCGCAGTAGATCAGCACGCCGAGGATCACGAGCGTCGGGGCGAACCGGAGCAGGCGCATGGGGTTCATCGCATGTTTCCCCTGGAAGTTGAAGCGTCGCGGGGCCGTTCGTGGACGACCCCTAGGCGCGAGGGCCGGCCCCGGCCGCCGGCTTGGCGGTCTTCGGCTTTTCCTTCTCCACGAGGCTGAGCAGTTCGATCTCGACGTGGAGCACGTTGGAACCGTCTTTGGGGAGGATCTTGAGCGATTCGACGCGGAGCAGGCGCCGATCGTTCTCGACCCAGGCCAGGAACTGGTAGAGGTCGATGAAGGTCGTTTCGAGGGAGATTCGCAGGCCGATGCCGTTGAACGGGCCGAGCTCCAGGGTCTTGGAGGGCTTGAGGTCGAGGATCTTGACCGGCGACTGCCGGCAGTGGGCCATCACGTAATGGATCAGCTCGTTCGGGTCGGAGTGCTCGGGGATGCGTTTCTTGAATGGGTCGAGCGTCTCGCGGAGGATTTCGATCCGAGCGGCGGTGGCCGCGCGGGTTCGCTCCCTGGCGGCCAGGTGCAGGGTCGTCGCGACCTGATCGTGGATCGGGCCGTAAAAGCTCAGGTGCCAGGCGGCGAGGATGCCGGCGGCGAGGACGAATCGCAGCCTGAGCGGGTCGCGAACCTGCGCCAGCACCAGGTGTTCGAGCGTCGAGGCCGATCGTTTCGTTGCCACGGAGGTGATCCACGTCTTTCAATGTTTTGCGTTTGGCGTGAGTCGCGTGGACTCGGCCGTCGATGCGTCGGGTCACGAGCCTTTGGCGGCCCCGGCGCGGGCCTTGGGCAGGAAGTCCACGCGGTACGTGATCTTCTTCACCTTGCCGGCCGTCCCGGTCTGGAGGCCGGAGACGTTGATGTTGGGGAAATGTTGCAGGACGAGCGGCTCCTCGCGAAGCGTGGAGAGGAACTTGTCGATGTGCGGCGGGATGCTGCCGTCGTCGGGCAATGGGGTGTTGAACTGGACGACCAGTTGCTTCTTCTCCTTGCTCTTGGTCGCCACGCCGTGGATTTCGACGTCGGCGTCGCCGGCGAGCATGCTGATCGTGGTGCCGTCCGGGGTGTCGGCGGCGATGGTCCGTAGCTGGCTCGTCCAGGCGATCCTCGACTTGGAGAATCCGCTCGCGAAGGTGATCTGCTCTTCGAGCCCCTTCATCTCGGCGTCGAGCTTCGCCTGCTGGTCGTCGCCCATCCACAGGAACGCCGCGCTCTGGGTCTTGGCGTGGCGGAAGCTCGTCTGGACGTCGGCGGCGGCGGCGTAGAGGAACAGCGAGACGCCCGCGATCAAGACCCCTTGGAGGCACGCCTCGGTCCATGGGAAGATCTCGCGGATCGGCACGGCCGGCCGGAAGCGTCGGGCCAGGTCGAGTTCGACGTCCTCGAGCAGCGGGTCGGCCATCGCGATCCCGCGCGCGATGGAAACCAGGTCGTAGTCAGGGCCGGGCGAGCGGATCACCTCGGCGCCGGCCTGCTTCTGGAACGCCTCGCGCTGAGCCGAGAGGGCGAGGTCGGGCCGGCCGTGAAGGTGGACCGCGCCGATGGCGACCTTGACCCCGTGCCGCCTCCACAACAGCCACAAGGTCGAATACGCGGATCGGACGGCCTCCTCCTCGCCTCCCGCCGGCAGGTCGAACACCTGCCAGAACAACGGGTAGGAGCCGAAGCTCATCAGGGCCAGGGCGCGCCTGGGGCCGAGGAAGAACCGCATGCAAAGCGTCACGCTCCGCGAGGTCCGGCGTTGCTGGAGGGCGAGCCGGAGCAGGGCCGTCGGCGCGGGTTCGGCCGCGGCGATCTGGGCCCCCGCCTGCCCGAACGCGTCGATCATGCCGGTCACGACCTCGCGACGGCACGCCGAGATGATCGACAGCGACCGCCTGGCGACGTCGATCTTCTTGAGATCGAAGACATGGTCCTCGGCCCGGAGGTTGGTGGCCTGGACGGCTTCGAGGAACAAGCTCTGGGCGCTCAAGTTGCGGTTCGCGACCGACATCGGCACGCTCGCCTGGAAGACCTGGTTTTCGGGAATGCCGACCTGAACCCAGATCTTGCGGCGCCTTGGTTTGCCGTCCTCCCCGTCGACCCAGGGGGCGAGCATCCGCTTGAGGACGACGTCGAGGGCCTCCCCCTGGCATTCCCGGACGTCCTGGGCGATCTCGCGCCGTCGCCTGGGCGTCGAGGCGACGACGCTCATTGCGATCCGGCGGTCGTCGATGACGACGCCGATCGCGGGGCGGATGCGCGTCAGGTTCCAAGGTTTCATGCTCAGACGCGTCCCTCGGGTTCGAGTCGATTCGAGAAAAATACGAAGCGGGCGGTCGGATCCCATTCCGGCCGCCCGCCTTCCACCCACCCGGATCGCAAAGTCGACGTCGATCGGAATAGCAGGTCTGGTCGTGTCGCATCAACAATTCAGGATGAGGTGATCTGGGCCGTCCCCGGGCGCCAGGCCGTCGGTCGTGCCCCCTCACGCAACGGGACCTGACTACTGCGTGATCGGGCTGATGCTGCTGTCGATGGTGCTTGTCGAATCAAAGCCCTGGTCGGTGAAGACCACCGTGTACGACGAGTAGCCCGCGGAGGCTCCGATGCGCGTCAGGGTCAGCTTCCAGGAGTTCTCGAGCGAGCTGGTCGTCCCGGCGCCGATGGCTCCGACGCTGAAATACTTGGGGGGCGCCGACTGGGTGTCGAGGTCGGAGACGCTGCTGGCGTAGGTGCCCTGCTGCGACTGGAACCGCTCCTGCGCCGAGCGGACGGCCGCCAGGTAGGCGAACGCCTCGGCGCCCTTCGACTTCTCGACGGACTTGAGGAATCGGGGCACGCCGAACGCCGCAAGGACGCCGATGATCACGATCACGACGGCCAGTTCGACCAGCGTGAACCCTCTGGAATTCTTGACGCGACTGAACGAACGCTGCATTTTGAGATCTCCTTGGGTGATGTTCGTTTCGGCCTCCGAAGTCGAAGCCGTCGACGGTGACAGGTCGCCAGGCTTGATGAGCAGGCCCGTTTCGATCCGGGCTTCCCCTGCCTCTCTTGCTCTCTTGGAAGTTCGATGCTCCGGTCACGCCTTGCCGGAGATGAGAGAACACTAGGTTAGAAACGGGGGTCGTCAAATCGGCGCTTCGAACTCGTTGATCGCCGATGCGGCCGGATCGCGACTCGCGCCGCTTTCTCGCCTCGCGGCCGGTCGGGCGTGACCTAGAATTCTCCTGGATCGATGAGGAGTCCTCGCTTGCGCGTGGTCTTGCGTCGAGCCGAGTTCCGTCGCCGATCATCAAGGAGGCGCTTCCGTGGAGTTCCAGGAATGGGTCATCTCGCACGCCAGAATCTCGAAGAAGCAGCATCGCAGGGCGAGCCTGGAGGACACGCTGATGTTCTTCCACCAGCTCGCCACGCTGGTGAACTCGGGGACGCCGCTCTTGCAGGGGCTTCGGATCGCGTCGGCCCAGTGTGAGAGCGTCAAGCTTCAGGGGTGTCTCGACCAGATCGTCGCCAAGGTGTCGGCCGGCAGCACGTTCAACGCGGCGGCGGCGGCGTTTCCGGACGTCTTCGACTTCGCGTGGATCGAGGCCATCCGCACCGGCGAAGTCACCGGCAAGATGGCCCAGGTGCTGGTCGAGCTTAACAAGCAGATTCGCGACGCCCGCGAGACCCGTCGCAAGGTGAAGGCCTCGCTGATGTACCCGTGCGTGCTGGTCGTGGTGGCCGTGGTCGCCGTCACGGTCATGCTCTGGATGGTCGTGCCGACCTTCGCCAAGATGTTCGACGACATGGGCGCCGAGCTTCCCGAGATCACGCAGTTCGTCGTCGACGCCTCGGGGTGGATCGTGGCCTACGGTCACTATGCGGTCGCGGCGATCGTGGCCGCGGTCTGGGCGTTCAGGCGGTTCCTCAAGACCGAGACGGGACGCATCTACGTGGGCGGGGCCTTGATGGTGATCCCCACGGTGGGCGAGCTGATGGTCGAGATGGCGATGTACCAGTTCGCCTCCAATTTAGCCCTGCTTTTGAAGAGCGGGGTGCCGATGCTCGAGACCATGAGAACCATCCAGGGGATCTTTCACACCAGCCCGTACTACCGAGGCGCCCTCAAACAGACGTGCGCCCGGGTGGCGTCGGGCAAGCCGCTGCACGTCGCGCTCCAGGAGACCGGGCTGTTCTTGCCGATGCTGACGAACATGGTGCAGGTCGGCGAGGAGTCGGGCCAGCTCGGCGTGGTGATGGAACAGATCGCCCCGTTCTACAAGGAGCGGATGGAGGGCATGATTCTCAAGGTCACCAAGATGCTCGAACCGCTGATCATCATGGGCATGGGCGCCTCGATCGCCGGGCTGATGCTGGCCATCTACATGCCGATGTTCGATATGGCGGGCAAGGTCAAGTAAGCGGAACGCCATGGGATGTTCGACGAAGATCGGAAGGAGCGCACGGCGATGACGGCGGGAAGGAGACGGAGTCCGACGACCGACGGTCGAAGCGGCTACACGCTCATCGAGGCAATGGTCGTCCTGGTGGTCATGGCGATCGTCATGTCGATGGGAGTACCGCGGTTTTCTCGGTCCCTCGAACAGACTCGGGCCGACGTCGCGGCGGCCAACCTCCGCGCCATCTGGACGGCGGAGCGGCTCTACTGGCTCGAAAATCGGCGGTACGCCGACTTGAGCACGCTCATGAGCCGAAATCTGGTCGACGCCTCGGTGTGTGCAAGTACGTTCTATGCTTATTCAGCGACGCCGAGCGGCGATGGGTTCGTCGCCGTGGCCGAACGCGGCAACAGCGGAACGTGGGGGGGCCGCCTGGAGATTGATCAGGGCGGCACGTTGAACAACCTGCTTACGAACTCCGGCGGCGACGTCGTCCCCTCCGTGGCCCCCTGAGCGACCCGCAGACAAGGAGCCCGACGATCTTGGCCCTCTCGATCCGCCCTTCGCGCCGAGCCTCGACCTTGCTCGAAGTCCAGATCGCCTTCGCCGTTCTGGGCGTCGGACTGGCCGGCCTCTGCCCGTTCGTGGTGATGCAATACCGACAGGTCCGTCTGCTCGAACAGCGGTTCGAGGCGGACTCGTATGAATTCAAGAACCTGGGCCGACCCGTCGAGACCCGCACGCTCGGCCGGGTCTATTACCTGGTCCCCTGGAGGAACCCCTGGGCCAGGAAGCTCACCGCTCGCGCCTGCGCGTCGTCGACCAGCGACAACCCGCTCGACGCGGGTGAAGCCGCCGCCGTGCCGTCGTCCGTCCACGTCAAGTTGAAGAACGTCGCGCCCCTGCTGACCGACGGCGTCGCGACCGAGGTCGAGGCGATCGTTGAAGTGGACTAAGACGCGTCAGGAACCCCAATGACGACCAGAACGCCAGGCGATCGTGGGACGGCCCGACGACGAGGCTTCAGCATGGCCGAGCTGATCATCGCCACGTTCTTGACGTCGCTGCTCGGCCTCTTGATCGGTACGGCGGTGGCGACCTTCGTACGCCCGGTCGTCGAGATCGACGGCCGCACCCGGCTGGCCGTCGAGGCGCGGCTCGCCGCGGAAAGCCTGGCCCAGGACCTCAGCGGTTATCTGGCCGACGGCGGCGGCGAACCGGGCGACCTGAACCAGTACAAGCTCCGGTGGCCGCCCGATCCGACCTACGGCCTCAGCCTCTCCTACACGGCCGCCGACGCCGGCCCGGTCATCGTCTCCTACTCGGTCCAGGATCAGCGGCTGCACCGGCGGAAGACCGTCGCGGGCGTCGACGAGGACGTCTGCGTCGCCCGGCACGTGAGCGGTTTTTCGGCCGCGATGGAACCTGACGAGTCCGTGATCCTGCTCCTGACGCTGACCTATCCGGACGCGGGCGTCGGCTCCTCCACCTATTTCTCGTGCTCGTACAAGCTGATCGGAGTCAAGCCGCCGTCATGATCTCGAAACTGCTTCGTCGCGACCGTCGCGGTTCTTCGTTGACGGTCGTCCTGTTGTTCTTGACCGTGCTGTTCAGCATGTGGGCGGCCGTTCACCGCGGCACCGCCAGCCTGATCCTCGCCCAGACCGCGATCGTGAAACACGACGATCGCGACGCCAGCCTGATGAACGCCCTAGCTCAGCGGTTGTGGGATCTCGAAAACGATCCATCGAACAAGGGGGACAAATCGTATTCGGCGGGAGGAAAATCGTACGTCGTGACGATGCGGCCCGTGCCGGCCGACTCCACCGGTAAGCAGTGGACCCTTCACGTGAGCCCGGCGGATTAGCCCGGTTTGCAGTTGAGTCGCACGCAGGCTGGAGCCGAATTCCCTTCTCCCTTCGGCCGCCCGATCCGCGCGTCATCCGGTCGACCGGCATAATCATTCATGGCGTCAAGGCCGGTCGGCCGACTTCTCAAGATGGACCCGTCCACTCGGCGACGGGATCGGAGGAGCGCCCGGACGACTTCCCGTACGGGAGGCGCGGCCGGGGAGCAGGAGGCGAACAGGAAATGCGGCGGATCATCGCCCTCGTCATGGTCGGGATCTCGGGGTTTTCGATCGCCGGCTGCGCCTTGCCGGGCTGGTATCGCGCGGTCGGCCATTTCCCGGGCATCGCCCAGAGCGACTACGCGTTCTATGACTTCTGCGGCACCTCCTCGCAGGTCTTCCAGTTCTCGGTTCCCCAGGTCCAGAGCGCGGCGGTCGAAGCCCTGGCCGACCTTGGTTTTAAGGAGATCGGGCCGGGCAAGCCGGGACACGGCGACGACGAGGGCGCCGTCGTGATCGAGGCGACCGCCCAGGATGGCCGGCCGGCGAAGATCACCTTCACGCCCCAGAACGCCATGACCAACATGCGGATCACGATCGGACCGGTCCACGCCGGCGACGAGATGCTCTCTCACGACGTCTTCCGCCGAGTCGCCATCAACTTCGGGACCCTGCAGCGCTCGTATATGCCGATCGAGCCCACCCTGACGCGACGGTTCAACCCACCCACGGTCATGCCCGAGCGAGTCGGGTCGACAGTCGGCGAGGCCCTCGAAGGCGAAGCGCTCCGTCCCGAAGGACGCGGGCCGGACGTCGAGTTCTCGAGCCCAGTCACTGGAACCGGATCGGGCGTCATCCCCCCGATCTTCGATCCTTACCGACCCACCACGCCCTACGGCGGCGGTGCCTATCCCTTCACACCGACGCGCGATTTCCCCAACCCGCCCAATATGCCCTACGCCCCATGGCCCTACGAACCGGCGGGTTCGAGCGACGAGTCGGTTCCGCAGTAAAGCATGGGCTGGGCGGGAGCTGGGGGTCGAAAGAAATTCACCGGTGAACCGTCCCCACGTCCAGGACCGTTCCGCTTTGGAATGCGCGACAAAAGGGAGGGCTTCGGCCCTCCTTCTTTTGTTTCCTGACGTCTTCCTTCGCGCGAGTTCGGGCTGTGCGGCGGCGCGACGGTTGTAATCGGCAAAGTTTTGGCAATCGTTCTTGTGGGCGCAATCCTTAAGTTTGGCTTGATCGCTGCCGAACTCTTAGAGGAGGCGATCAGACGAGTCGAGCGGAATTCGATCGCTCCTCTCTTCCGACGCGAAAGAATTCGACATCGAAGCCGCCCGCGGTCCGTGATGGGTGCCCGCGGGGGCGAATCAGGCATGAATCGACGAGGATGCTTTCCACTTGAACCGGACGCGAATCACAGGGATGAGCGAGTTCTTGCTGGGCCTGGGGCTGCTCCTTGCGCCCGGCGGCGGTCTTTCCGCTCGCGCTCAGTCCCCGGTCGATTCCCCGGCCATGACGCCCGCGCCTTCGGATGCGCCGCCGTTCGCGGCCGGTTCGCCGTTCGCGGCCTCGGCGGAAGGGAAGCCTCCGGCACCGCCCACTCCGAGCATCGGGCGCTCCTCGCAAAACGAGGCCGGCGGCCCCACGGCGGCGCCGCTTCCGTCTGCCTCGTCGACGCGCGGCCAGACACGCCCGGCGACGCGGGACGACGCTCCCCAGATCGATTTCGATCAAGCGGACGGGCTGATCACCCTGCACACCGACGAGCTTGACGTCCGCCGGTTGCTGGAAGTGATCAGCCGCCGCAGCGGCCTGAACCTGGCGATCTCGCCCAAGGTCCAGGGGACGATCACCGCCAACTTTGAGAAGGTTTCGATCCAGGAGTTGCTCCGGGCGGTTCTCAAGCTGGCGAACCTCGTCGAGAAGGTCGACGGCGAGATCCACTTCATCTACTCGCGCGAGGAAGTCGGCAAGGAGGCGCTCTCGGCCAAGAAGGAGCGCACCGTCATCAAGGTCTACCGACTCAATTACATCCGCGCCGATGAGATGATGGTGATGATCGCTCCGTTCTTGAGCGACGACGTCGGCAAGAAGCGGTTCGCCACGACGGCCAACTACCAGTACGGCATCAGCGAGTCGTCGACCCTCACCACGGGCGGAATGGGCTCGACGTCGTCGGGAGGAGGAGGGGGTGGAATGGCCGGGGCCGGCGGCGGCTCCGTCGCCGCCTCGGGCGGGACCATCCAGCGCGGCACTCAGCCCGTCACGGGCGGCCTGTCGTATTCCGACAACGACACGCTGGTCATTCAAGACTACGAGACGAATATCAAGGTGATCGATCAGATCATCCAGCGGCTCGACGTCCAGCCGGTCCAGGTCCTCATCGAGGCGGTCATCATCAGCGTCGAACTGACCAAGGACACGCAGCTCGGCGTCAACTTCGCGGTCGTCGACCACCTCGGCCAGCAGCTCGGGACTATCGGATCGGGGGCGGCGATCAACAGCAACGTCGGCTTCACGCCGTCCCAGGTCTTGACGGCCGCGGGCAAGATCGCGGCGTCCACCGCCGACCCGACCGGCTTCGCCTCAGGGGCCAACGGCATCAAGTACGGCTTTGTCGCCAACAACGTCACCGGGTTCATCAACGCGCTCGAAACGCTGGGCAGCACCAAGATTCTGGCCAGCCCCCGCATCTTGGTCCTGAACAAGCAGCGTGCCGAGATCCAGCTCGGCGAGCGGCTGGGCTTCCGCACGCTCTCGCAGAACTTCACCAGCACCATTCAGCAGGTCCAGTTTCTCAACACCGGCACCCTGCTGCGGATTCGCCCGTTCGTGTCGAGCGATGGCATGGTTCGAATGGAGATCCACCCCGAGCGCAGCCAGGGGGCCGTGACCGACGACCTGCCCAACGTCACCACCGCCCAGTTGACCACCAACGTCATGGTCGCCAACGGATCGACCCTGGTCATCGGCGGTCTGATGGAAGAGGAAGACGTCTACAACCAGACGGGCCTTCCGGGACTGTCGCGGCTGCCCGCTCTGGGCCACCTGTTCGGCCTCAAGGACAAGCTCGGCAGGCGTCGCGAACTGGTCGTCCTGCTGACGCCCCACATCTGGACCGCCGGCCCCGCGCCTCTTCACGGCGCCGACCTGGCCCGCGCCGGTCGCGCCGGAAACCCGGACGGCGTCAAGCAGGCTGCGGCCGATGTCAGGCCGACCGCGCCCGCGACGGCCCCCCCGCTTGCCGACCTCGCGCTCGCGCCGGGGCCCGAGCCTATTCCCATTCCCGTCCCCGCTCCCTTGCGCGTCGAACAACCTCCCTCGGCGTCGCTCACGCCCACGACCATTGACCGGGCCGCATCGCCGCCGGGCGAACCCGTGCTGCTCGACGTCGGTTCGCGGATCGACGCGATGAGAGCGGGGCGGCTGGTTCCCAGCGCGCCGATTCTGGCGTCGCCGCCGATCACGAGTCGCGACGCGCCGAAGCCCAAGGCCGATCCCGCCGTCGCGTTGGCCGGCTACAAGGCGGAGGCGCCGGCCGCTCCGAAGAAGGTCGCCGGCCGCCGCCACGCCGTGCGCGTTGGCGAGACGTTCGAGACCATCGCCAAGTCTTACTACGGCTCGCCTCGGTTTTCGAGGGCGCTGTGGTGGGCCAACCGGGGGGCGATCGCCTGGCCGGGCGCCCTGGCCGTGGGCAAGCAGATCGTGATCCCTCCGGTGGACGATCTCGATCGGAAAATGCTCGGTCCGCAACAGGCCGCGATCGAGCCGTCGGCTCTGCCGACCCTCGAACCGATCGCGGCGCAGCCGCCTGGTGTACGTCACGCTCCCCCGAGCCGGCCGGCGCCCAGCCCGGCTCCGCGAGTCGACCCCGAGGTTCAGCCCGCCCGCGCGCCGAAGCCGAGGGACGAGGTCGACCCCGCCACCAGCTCGGCGATCCACGTCGTTCGCCCCAACGAGACGCTCCGCGGCATCGCCCGCGCCTGGTTCGGCGACGACTCCCGCGCCGGCGAGATCGCCGAACTGAACCGCGACCTGCTGCAAGCCGAGGGCCGTCCCCGAGTCGGCCAGCGCCTGATCCTCCCCACCGGCGCGAGTTCGGCCCGACCCGCGCCGTGAACGTCGCGTGATCTCTCGGCTTCTCTCGCGGTCTTGCGTTAGGGTTGCACACCCTCGGTGTGCGCGGGAAGCCCCTACGTGTGCAACCCAAACGCAAACCGCTCTAGCCGGCGATCGCCCGCGCCTCCGCGCGCATCCAGACGGCCGCGATCGGCGTCAGGATGAGAAGCGGTTCGACGACGACCCGGAACCCGACCAGCCACGGGCCGCAACGCTCCAGCATGTCGCCGGTCTCGGCGGCGAGGTGGGCCAGGTACACCGTCGCGAAGAGGAGGCCGGTCGCCAGCTCGATCAACGGGTAGCGAATCGAGATCCGCCCCCCGCAGTCGCGACACGTGCCCCCGAGGAAGATCCAGCCGAGCACCGGCACGTTGTCGCGCGCCCGAATGCTCGACCCGCAGCAAGGGCAGGACGACGGGGGATTCAGAACGCTTCGCCCGCGCGGGACGCGGTAGACGCAGACGTTCAGAAAGCTCCCCACGCACGAGCCGACCACCATCCCCAGCGCGATCAGAGTCGCGTGATGCACGAACGTCACGCTCCGCCTCCTCTACGGCCCGCCGGGATCGGCGCGGAGATGGCCGAGGTCGAGCAAATGCAGTTGATACGCCACGAGCACCACGTAAAGCGACAGAAAGATCGGCAGCAGGAACCGGACCCGGAAGCCGGTCGCGAACAGTCGGTAATCCTGGAAGACGACCAGGAACGGCAGGCCGACGGCCGTCAGCACATACTTGCCCAGCAAGAACCACAGCGGACCGTATTCGAGCAACCTCCGCATCAGCGGATTGACCTCCTCGCTATTGGTGTCGAGCAGTTCAATCGTGAGCACGCCGTCGAGCAACGTCAGGCCCAGGACGCCGACCACGAGGGCCAAGGTCCGGGCGGGGAACCGATCCAAGAAGTAGATGTCCCCCTTGTCTTCCTCACGACGGACCCGGGCGCGGCGGCCTCCCAGGCGGAACGCGTCGAGAGGTCCGGTCGGGCGTTGTCGACGCGTTCCGCCGCGGCGATCGCCAGGTTCCGCATTCGTTTCCAAAACGCAGCCCTCCTCCATTGCGATTCTAGCTCATCTTCCGGGCTTCAGGAGATGATGAGCATGGCGTCGCCGTAGCTGAAGAAGCGATAGCGCTCGCGGACGGCCTCGGCGTACGCCCGCCGCATCAAGTCGAGGCCGGCGAGGCTGCTGACGAGAACCAGAAGACTGCTGCGCGGCAGGTGGAAGTTGGTGAGCAGGACGTCGACGGCGTGAAACCCATGTCCCGGACGGATGAAGAGGTTGGTGCGCCCTTGAAACGGCTGGATCGTTCCCGAGGCCGAAGCCGTTTCGAGCGTCCGGGCCGAGGTCGTGCCCACGGCAACGATCCGTCCACCTCGCGCGCGCTGGTCCCTCAGAATCGCCGCCGTCTCGGCGTCGATCTCGGCCCATTCGGCGTGCATCACGTGCGCGTCGAGCGTCTCCGCCTCGATCGGGCGGAACGTACCCACGCCGACGTGCAAGGTGACCTCGGCCGTCCGAACCCCGCGCGCCGCGAGCCGGTCGAAAACGTCGGCGGTGAAATGCAGGCCCGCCGTCGGTGCCGCGACCGAGCCCGGCCGGCGCGCGTAAACGGTCTGGTAGGCGTCGTCGTCGTCCGGTGCGGCGATTCCGCCACGGATGTAAGGGGGCAGGGGGGGCGGCCGTGGCGATGGAGCAGGGCCAGGGGCGAGGCGTCGGCCTCGTCCTGGAGGATCGGCCGGACGATCCAGCGGCCGTCGGCCTCCCGCGATTCGAGGACCAGCGGCAAACCTTCGCCGACGACGACCGTCTCGCCCGCGACCGGACGGCCGCGCGTCTTGGCCAGGATTTCCCAGGTGCCGTCCGGCCGCTCGTCCAGAAACAACCCTTCCCATTTTCCCTGGGTCGCCGCGCGTCGCCCGATCAACCGCGCGGGGAGGACCTGCGAATTATTCCGCACGAGGAGGTCGCGGCTATCGAGAAGCTCGGGGAGTTCGTCAAAATGGCGATGGGCGATCTCCCCGGTGCGGCGGTCGACCACCATCAGCCGCGACGCGTCGCGGGGCTTGACGGGGTGCTGGGCGATCAGTTCGTCGGGAAGCGTGAAGTCGAAGTCCGAGGTCAGCACGGCACGCGCGCCCTTTGCTCTGAGGACGGTCTGGGTTCGATCCAGGTAACGGAAACGGAAGCAGTTCGATTCGATGTCGAGTATAGCGTGCAAAGCCTGACCCGACGCCTGGAGTCGGCCCGCCTCGGGCCGCGGCCCGCGCATCCCGTGCCGATCGCCCTGGCGATCACCGACCTCGACGTCGGCGGTGCCGAGCGGGCGCTTGTGAACCTGGCCCTGCGGCTCGACCGCCGGCGATGGGCGCCGGTCGTGATCGGACTGAGCGGCGACGGAGCCCTGGCCGAACCGGTCCGAACCGCCGGAATCCCGTGTGAGTGCCTCGGGCTCGATCGCCGACGGCCGTTGCGAGGCGTCGCGCGGTTGGCGAGCGTCTTGCGACGCTATCGCCCCGTCCTGGTTCAGAGCTTCATGTTCCACGCCAACCTGGCGGTTCGACTGGCCTCGCCCTGGGCGGGACGACCGTGGGTCGTCGGCGGCCTGCGCGTCGCCGAGCGCGAGAAGCGCTGGCACCTCACGCTCGATCGACTTACCAGCCGACTCGCGAGCGGCTCGGTCTGCGTCTCGGAAGGCGTGGCGCGATTCAGCCGCGAGGTCGGCGGCCTCGACCCCGATCGGCTGACGGTCATCCCCAACGGGATCGACCCCGCCCCGTTCGACGCCGCCTCCACCACCTCTATATCTATATCGCGCGCGAGCCTCGGCGTCCCCGATCACGCCTTCCTGGCGCTGACGGTGGGCCGACTCGATACGCAGAAGGGGCTGCCCGATCTCTTGTCGGCCGCCGAACAGGTCGCCTCGGCCCGCGCGAACTGGCGGCTGGCGATCGTCGGCGACGGCCCCCATCGCGAATGGCTGGCCGAGCAGCTTGCGACACGGCCACGGCTCGCCGACCGCGTCCAATGGCTCGGCCAGCGGACTGACGTCCCCGGGCTGATGCGGTCGGCCGACCTTCTGGTCCACCCCGCGCTCTGGGAAGGGATGCCCAACGTCGTGCTGGAAGGCATGGCTGCCGGCCTCCCCGTGGTCGCGACCGCGGTCGAGGGCTCGGAAGACCTGGTCGCGCCCGGGCGGACCGGGTGGCTGGTCCCCCCCCGCGATCCCTCGCGGCTCGCCCGGGCGATCATCGAAGCCGTTGACGATCCGGAACACGCCCGCGCCCTGGGTCGGGAGGGCCGTGCTCGCGTCGAAGCCGAGTTTTCGATCGCCCGAGCCGTCGCCCGGTACGAAGCCCTCTGGTCGGGCCTACTCGGTTACGAAGCCGTCGCTCCCGCCGACGATTGACGTCGCCCCTCGTTCAGCGAAGCCGAAGCCGAGGTCGAAAAAAAGAGGGGCGCCTTGGGTTCCGGAAGTGGAACTCACGGCGCCCTTGAGACTTAGATTAGATGATAAGGGGCTGCGGCTTAGTTATGCCTGGTTGGGCTTGGGCTATTAGGGACAGGCGTTATTTGTCTATTATGGTCGCTTAGGGTCGCTATTACTTGCCTATCGATCGTCGTCGTCGTGTCCGCCCTACGAACGGCTACTTTACGAGATTATAGCGACGATTCATGCGTGCGGTCGCGGATGGGTGGCGTGGGGGGGGGCCGAACCCATCGAGCCAATGCGTCGTCAATTACGCGTTGGCCATGGTCCGGACGTTGGCCGCATCGATCCGCCGCGACAAGCTGGGCTCGTCGCGGAGGATTTCAGAAAGTGCGAGCATGCAGTCGAGCGGGTTGAACAACGCCGTCGCCTGGTTCTGAATCGCCCGGTGAAGGGTGCGGGTGAAGGCCGGGCTGAGGGCGACCCCACGTTGAGCATGGATGATGCCATCGTTGGCACCGACCAGCGAGATCCAGAGCAAGGCGCGGTTCTCGGGCGACGGATGCGAGGCCGGCACGGCGCGCGATTCGGGGTGCTGGAGGTGCCAGCCGAACGGCACGGCGTTCCACTCGGCCGTTGCGCCCAGGCGGTACGCCAGGAGGAAGACCGGCGACCCGCCGACCAGCGCGAACTCCGCATCGCCCAGGCGGACGTCCTCGACGATTCGAGGATGAATCGTCGAGGCGAACAGCGTCAACTGGTGCCCCTCGACGCCGAAACTGTACTGGACGCCCACCGGCCACCGTGAACGCCCAGCGATGAGCGGCTCGCCAACCCGGTAGGAAGGAACTCGCGGGCGCTCGACGAGCGAGAGCCCTTGGCGAGATGTGGTCCAGAACAACCCCTGCATGTGGTCTGAGTTCATCACGGCATTAGCCTCGGCGGGGGGTTCGACTGTTGATCCGACGCCGCATTCCGGCCGCCTGATGCGAGGCGGGCTCGCTTCTACGGGAAGGTTCCCGTCCCACGATCGAGAAAATCATCCCGCGATCACGCCTCCGACTCCCCGACCCGAGGGCGCACGACCGAGATCCGAAGCACGACGCGCCGGGTGAGTGCAAGCATATGATGGCCGCTGAGGGATTCCCTCGTCGTTTGCGTGTGCATATGCTGCTTGTACCCGACTGAAGCGTGATAGCAAGACGGCGCTTCGAGAATAAAGACGCCGCCGGCCGCGGGAACTTACACGTTCAGGCTCATTTTTTCCGCACGGGGCCACGATTCGCCCAGGAGACTCGATTTATAGTGGATTGTGACGACCACCCACAAGGTGTTGCGAATTTGCAACACGGGCTGGGGCAAGATGCCTGAAATCGACGAGGTCGGGCGTCGCTAAAGTAATCCCGTCACGGCCCTCGGACCTCGAAACTAAGATTCTCGCAGCGTGGCTCGCCTCGGCGGTCGGCAGTCTTAGGGGTTTAGGACTTCGATACGATTTATGTTGATTTGATCCCGCCGTAAGAGGCAGGGAAACATGAGATTTGTTTGCAGGCATTCACGGAACGCTGGATTCACTTCGCCAGGCTTGAGGAGTGGGAGGGGGTGACGCCGCGCCGATCCGGCTCGGCTGCTCGCCGGAGCGTTTCCTTGAGGCTCCATCGGCGATCGGCGGTGCGACCTGGGGCTGCTGTTCGTGCTCGCCCCTGGGCGAGTTGCGCCGTTCGCGCGGTTCGGGGGCGGCGGACCGGTCGCGCGGCGAGAGAATTCCCGACGGCTCGCCCAGGAACCCCGGCCGGCCGGGGTTCCTGGGCGACTTGGGCGGCAGGCCGGCGGATTGTCGGGGGGCCTGACGGTTGGATCTCACGCTTAATTCGGTTGGCGCGGCCGGCGACTTTCTTATGAAGGCTCTTTTATCCAGTTCGCAATTGATTTTTTTTGAGGGAGATGTATCATTCTATTCAGTGCCATTCCATCGGACTCCGCGTTGTGATGGAATCCACTGCCTGATTCATATCCGAATTGATAGTCCGACGCTAGAAGTGAGATGATCCATGAACCTGGCGAAGCGAATTCGCGATCTGCGTTACGCAAAGGGGTGGGGGCCCGACGAACTGGCCAATCGGGCCAAGATTTCGCGGACCGCCCTGTACCAGATCGAGCGTGGCAACACCAGCAAGCCGCAGGCGGGGACCCTTCGACGGATCTCCCGAGCCCTTGGGGTGCCGCTGGAGATCCTCTTGGATTCGACTCCCTTGCTGGCCGACAGCGGCGAGCCCGAAGAGTCGATGGCGATGACTTCGGTCCATTCGCCAAGCGCGTTCCTCTCCGCGGGGGGCGAGCGCTCGCTGTCGGGCGAGCGGGCCGACGAGCTGATGGAGAAGTTTCGACTCCTCCTGGGCTCTCCCCTGGCCGATGGGGTCGCCCGGATCGTCGAGGAGTCGTTCCGGCTCCTGCCGATCATTCCGCCCCCGGCGGCCAGCGAGACGAGTCGCTACGTCTCGGCCCTCGACGTCGAAGCCCCGAGGCGAGGTCGCGGACGCCCGCGCAGCCCGTCCGAATAATCGACGGCTCGTCGTCCCAGCCTCGGCTCGTCCCTTGTCCTGGAAGCCCCTTCGACGTTTTTCCTCCGGATGGAGCCGTCTCGGTTCGCGCACGGACCGAAAACGTCGAGTTTTTCACCCCACGAGACGAGCCAAGGAGCCTCTGAGCCAACGCCTCTCTCATCCCCTCGATCGTTCGACGTCCGCACAACGCGCCGCTAATCCGATACAAATGAACACTCCGGCCGTGCGTTCAGGCGGGGCCGGTCGTTCGCTCCACGTTCATCGAGCGAGTCGATCGTCGCCCGGCCGGACGTTCGCTCTGCGCGCCGTCGTCCGCCGGCCTCGCCGTGCGTCGATCGCCGCATGCGCCGACCGCCTTTGCCGGTTCGAGCCCCCGGGACGGCCAGTCGGCTCGTGATTGACGGATGGTTAAAAATTTCGTAAAATCAACGGCGATTGCGATTTGGGGAAAGTTACTACAAAGTGGGAGGCATCGGTGACGAGACTCAAGCGGGCGACCGCATCCTACAGCGTGCACCCAAGCGTCGCGATGAAGCAAGCCTGGATCGCGGGCCTGGCGGGCAAGACCGGCCGGGCTCTCGAAGAGTGGATCGAGCTTGTCCATGAGGACGGCCCCGACTCCGAGCGCGAGCGCCGCGCGTGGCTGAAGTCGGAGCACGGCCTGGGGACCAACGGAGCTTGGTGGATCGCCGAGCTCGCCGAGGGCCGCGGCGCGGAGGACGGCGATCCGACGGCCTATCTGAAGGCGGCCGGCGGCTACGTCGCCTCAATGTTCAGCGGCAAGACGTCGGCCTTGCGGCCGATCTGCGACAAGATCCTCGAACTATGCATGGCGCTCGGCGACGACGTTCGGATCTGTCCTTGCAAGACGGTCGTCCCCCTCTATCGCAAGCACGTGTTCGCCGAGATCAAGCCGGTCGGCGGCGTTCGGATCGACCTCGGCTTCGCGTTGCAGGACATGGAGCCGACCGGCAGGCTGATCGACACCGGCGGCTTCGCCAAGAAGGACCGCATCTCCCACGTCGTCCCGATCCGGACTCTCACGGACGTGAACGCGGAAGTCAAGCGATGGCTTCGGTGGGCCTACGATCTCGACGCCTGACGGCCGCGCGACGGTTCAGACGACCGTCCTTTTTTCCGTCGCCGACGAGGCGGCGCCCCATCAACAAGCCTCTCAGCCCCATGGCTCGACGGCCGTACTGAGAACCAACATCTCGCCCTTTTCCTTCAGGCCCTCGTACAGGATGTTTCGGCCTGAAGGCGTGGGCGGTCGGGCTGACCTTGTGGCGCCGGGACGCCCTCGGCCAAGAACCGGTCGCCAAGCTCGACGAAACATTGCTTGAGTTCCAAAAGGTTGCTCGCCCGCTCTCCCGGCGCCGCCGTGAAGGCACCCACCTTGCGCCGGGTTTCGAGAGTTCCCACACGTTCCCGCTCGGCGTAGATCCTGGCCGCCGGACCATCGTCGGCGGTTTGTAGTGGCGTCGGTCTCGGCATTGAGCCCAGAACAGCTTGGTTTACTTGGCGAGTCGGCCGATCCATAGTGAAGGGTTGGGTGGAACTCCCTCGCGTTGCGATCAGCGGCGGGCTTCCGGGCGAGGGGTTGGGTCGTCGGGTGGTCGCGAGCAGGGGTCGGGCATGGCGGAGTCGGTTGATCGTATCGTGGATGTGCTCGTCGTCGGAGCGGGGCCCGTCGGCCTGAGCCTGGCCTGCGAGCTGCGTCGTCAGGGCGTCGAATGCGTCCTGGTGGACGATGACGACGGGCCGACGCCGATTCGCGAATCCCGGGCGCTGGGGATTCACGCCCGGACGCTGGAGGCGTTTCAGCGGCTCGGCGTGGCCGACGCGATGGTCGCCGAGGGGCGCCGTCTGAACGGGCTGAGCGTTTACAACGGCCTGACGCGGATCACCGGCATGCGGCTGGCCTTCGACCTCGACGACACGAGGTATCCGTTCGTGCTCTGCCTCCCGCAGTCGCGGACCGAGCGGATCTTGATCGATCGGCTTTCCGAACTGGGGGGCGGCGTGACCTGGGGGACCCGGCTGGCGTCGTTCACGGCCGACGACGACGGCGCGACGGCCGAGTTGAAGAACGCCTCGGGCCAGACGAGCCGGATCCGCGCCCGCTGGCTGGTCGGCTGCGACGGTTCCCGAAGCGCGGTCCGGCATGGGTTGGGGCTCGCCTTCAAGGGGGGCGATTACGAGCAACGCTTCTTGCTCGCCGACGTTCGGCTGGATTGGTCGAAGCCCGCCGACGAGATTTCGGTGGTGTTGACTCCGGGGGGGCCGCTCGCGAGCTTTCCGTTGCCCGAGGCCGGCCGCTGGCGGCTGGTCGACACGACCGGGCTGGTCGAGGCCGACTCCTCCGATGCGATCGTGGCCCGATTTCGAGAGCTGGTGAACCGCCATGCGGCTCCCGAGGCGACCGTCGATCAGCCGTCGTGGACGTCGTCGTTCGGCATCCGCCGGCGCGTGGTCGATCGGTTCCGGAGTGGACGATGCTTCGTGGCCGGCGATGCGGCTCACTTGCACAGCCCGGCGGGCGGGCAGGGGATGAACACTGGCGTTCAGGACGCCGTCAATCTCGCCTGGAAGCTCGCCCTGGCGGTTCGCGGCGAGGCGAGCGCGGGGCTCCTCGATTCGTACGACGCCGAGCGTCGGCCGGTGGCGCTGGCGGTGTTGCGAGGCACCGACCTGATGACCCGGGTCGTGACCCTGCACAATCCCCTGGCCCGGGGCCTTCGGAACGGTCTTTTCCGCGTGCTCTCTCGCCTCGGCGTCGTGCGTCGGAAGGCGTCGCTGGAGCTTTCCGAGCTGGCCGTCGGCTATCGCGACAGTCCGATCGTCGCCAAGGACGCTCCCGGCTGGTTCATGGCGCTCCGGCAAGGGGGAGGCACGGCGTTCAAGGCCGAGCGTGCGTTTCGACGCGGCCCTCGAGCCGGCGATCGCATGCCCGATCCCCCGATCGGGACGTCCGACCCGGCCACGGGGAGGGAGCGGCGGCTGTCGGACGTCGTCTTTGAGGGCGGCCTCGGCGGCGGGCACGTTTTGCTCGTCTTTCAGGGGACCGAGCCCGAATCCGGCGCGTTGGAGGTCGAATTCCTCGCCGAGGAGTTCGTGTCGCCGCGGCGGGTCGGTCGAATCCGGCCGATCCTGGTCGAGCCCAAGCTCCCGGTCGAGCCCTCGCCCGCCTGGAAAGGGCAACGGCTGGCCGATCCGACCAACGCGCTGCATCGCCGGTTCGGAGCGGTCGGGGCTTGTCTCTATCTGATCCGTCCCGACGGCTACATCGGCTATCGTGGTCAACCGCTCGATGCGTTCGCCTTCCGCGAGTATCTCAAGCGAATTTTCCGCTGAACCCTGGCCGTCGGCAAGGCGTCGTATAATAGACCTTGATGTATCGGCGTCGTTCGTGACCGTTCTCTGGTGCGACGAAATCCGCGAAGGGCGTTTCAAATGAACGCCGTCCGAGGCGTGGGCGACTGGATCGGCGATCGGTTCGAGATTTTCGCCGTCCACGAGGGGGGCATGAGCCTCGTCTACGTGGTCAACGACCATCTCGGCCACGGCGAGCAGTCGGTCGTCGCGCTCAAGACGCTCAAGGACGAGTTGCTCGGCCATCGCGTGCGACGGTCGCGGTTCGCCACCGAATGCCGCCTCTGGGTGCAGCTCGGCCAGCACAAGAACATCGTCCAGGCGCACGCGGTGGAGATCTTCGGGTTCAAGCCGTACGTGATGATCGAGCTGGTCCGAGGAGGCGACCTGTCCGCCTGGATCGGCACGCCGAAGCTCGATCTGCCGCAGGCGCTTCGGTTCGGAATCCAGTTCTGCAACGGCATGGAGCACGCGTTGCGGCAGGGCCTGCACTGCCACCGCGACGTCAAGCCGGGCAACCTTCTGGTCACCCAGTCGGGCGTTCTCAAGATCACCGATTTCGGCCTGGCCCGGGTCTGCGAGGAGATGATCGCCGTCCGCTCCGAGCTGCCCGACGGCTCGATCCCGCTCGACGATCGCGTGCAGCCGCCGCAGCGCATCGTCTGGAGCGATTCGCGCGACCAGACGGTGAGACCGATCGGCTCGGGCCCGGCTTCGTCCTCCCTCGCGTCGAGACCGTCGCGCGACGCGCCGCCCGTGCCGACGACGGTCGACAAAGAGACCTCGGAGGAGGAGTCGCCCGCGACGCAGGGCGGCGAGATCGCGCGTCTGACCCACACCGGCGCCAAGCTCGGGACGGGCGCTTATATGGCCCCCGAGCAGTTCCGCGACCCGGCTTCGGTCGACGTTCGCGCTGATATTTATGCGTTCGGGGTCGTCCTTTACGAGATGCTCACCGGCGAACTCCCCTTCAAGGGGAAGTCGCTGGCGGCGCTCGACCGCCAGCATTCGTCGCAGCCGTCCCCGTCGGCGGCCTCGGCGGTCCCTCGCCCGTACAAGCGGCTGGCCGGCGACGTCGACGCGGTGATCCAGCGCTGCCTGATGAAAGACCCCGGCCGGCGCTATCCGACCATCCTCGACCTCCGCGCCGCGCTCCGCGACGTGTACGGTCGGGTCACGGGCAAGTGAGTCGGCGTCGGCGCGGTCGTCGGGCGAGCGGGGGGGCGTGCGCCTCCCGCCCGCCTTTCGGAAACGAACCGGCGTGGGTGGGGTGAAGGTAGGTCAGGCGGAACGCTGCGACCAGGCCGAGGCGCGGCCGCGACGGCTGGAGAGCCACTGGCGGGCGATGGCGAAGTCGTCGAACGGGACGACGCGGTCGGCGAAGATCTGGTAGGCGTGCCGTCCCTTGCCGGCGACGAGTACGGCGTCGCCGCATCGGGCCTCGGCCAGCGCGGTCTCGATGGCCCGCTTGCGGTCGGGCTCGACCTGGACCTTGCCCGGGCGATGGAAGCCGCCGAGGAGGTCGTCGAGGATCTGGTCGGGGTTTTCGGAGCGGGGGTTGCCGAGGGTCAGGACGACCCGGTCGGCGGCCGACTCAGCGACCTCGGCGAGCGCCCGGCGGGTGTTGCGGTCCTGGTCGCCCTCGGCGCTCAGGACGAGGTGGACCCGTCCCGCGGCGACCGACCGGACGGCGGCGAGGGCCTGAGCCAGCGGCGTGGCCGTCTGGGCGGCGTCGATCCGGACGTCGAAGTCTTGCCCCTCGTCGACGGCTTCGAGATGGCCGGCGACGTTGGCGAGGTTTTCGAGGCCGGCCACGACGGCGTCGCGGTCGATGTGCAGGGACCAGGCCAGGGCCGCGGCGGCCAGCGCGTGGCTGATGTGCCGCTCGCCGACGAGCTGGAGGTTGATCGGCACGGCGCGGTCGAAGCCCTGGAGGATGAACCGCGAGCCCGACGAGTCGATGCGCTCGATCGCGGCGGAGACGTCGACCTGGCCGGGACGCTTGACGCCGAAGCTCACGCGGCGGGCGTCGAGGTTGAGCGCGCCCAGGATCTCGGCGTTCGGGTCGTCGTCGTTGACCACCGCCGCGCCGCCGGGGGCGATCTTGCGGAACAGCTTGGCCTTCGCGCGTCGCTTGCGGAGCGAGACCTCGGTCGGGAAGCCCAGCGGGAGAGTCAGGTCGGTGGCGACGGCCGCCTGGAACGAGACCCCCTCGAAGCATCGAGAGTCGATCGCGTCGGCGGCGACCTCGATCACGCCGGCCTCGCATTCCTGGTCGACCATGTACGACAGGATCGACGCCAGGCCGGCGGCGCCTCCCGGCCAGAACCCGGGCCGGGCGCCTCGTTCGGCGGTGTTCGGGCCGACGTGGTCGAGGCTGCCGCCGAGCGGCCGCGTGGTCGCGCCGTCGGACCAGCCATTGCCCCCCACGAGGCCGCACCGCAGGCCGGCGGCCTTGAGGATCGAGCGCACCATCAGGCTGGTGACCGTCTTGCCGTACGTGCCCGTCACGCCCAGCGTGATGAGCCGTTCGGAGGGATCGCCGGCCAGTGCGTGGCAGATCCGAGCGTGGGCCGCCCGGGCGTCGTTGACGACCACCTGAAGCCTTCCGGCTTCCGGGCAGGGCTGTTCAACCACCACGCCCGCCGCGCCCCGGTCGAGCGCCTCGCGGACGAAGCCGTGGCCGTCGTAACGGGGGGCTCGAACCGCGACGAACACCTGGCCCGGATCGAGCCGTCGGTGATCGTCGGTGCAGCCCGAGACCTCCCAGTCGGGACATCCCACGAATTGCGCCTCAGGGAGCAGCCGTCTGAGGCTCACCGAGGGGATTCCCCGCTGAGGCAGACGATCGACGAACCAGCGTGCCATTGGCATCGCCTCCTTGCCTTGCCAGCCAGCCGTGTTCCGTTTCACCCCCGCGTCCGGCCCTCGGCGTCATTCCTTTCCGCCGCAAGCTGGTCGCGCGCCCCGTCGCGCCTGGCCGACCGGATCAGACCGATCAACCGCTTCGTTCGGGGCATGGGGTCGGCGTCATCGCCATCGACCCGTGCCGTTCGATCGACGCTATTCCATGCGATTCGTCCTGATATCCAGTGGGAGTCGAGACGCCTAGCGAGGCTCTCGGCGGGATGTCTCAGCCTCGCGGAAGGTGCATCGCCAGCAGGTCGCGGCATTCTTGGCGAACCCCCGAAAAAAGGCAATCCCAACACGCCTGAAATGCCGATGAAGACGGGTTCGGCCCGGCGAGCGGAAGCGGCGGGCCGCCGCGGCGAGCGCGCACGAACTCGAACGCCCCGCCGTCCTTCTTCGACGTCGTCGCGTTCGAGCGTGTCTGCTTTGGAGATCTATCGCGTTGCCACGCTCAGCCGGCTTGCGACGAAAGGGCCGATGCGCCGGCGCCGGCGGCGTGGGGCTTGGCATGACGCTGGAGGGACGTCTCGCCGTGCTGATCGATCTCGTCCCGGCTCACGCGAAGCAGCGTCCAGCCCAGCGAGAGGACCAGGAGCAGGGCGGGGACGAACAGGTTGCCCCAGGCCTGAGCGTACAGGGGCATGGGGATCGCGAGGGCGGGGATCAGGAGGATCGTGGCGAGCCAGGCTCGCTGGAGCGTGCGGCGGCGGCCGGCGGGGGCGGGGTGTTCGAGCACCTCGTTCAGGGCGACGGTGATCGGGTAGATCAGCCAGACGAAGGCGTAGTTGAACGAAAGCGGCGAGAACATCACGATCAAGAGCGTGATGAGCGCGAATTCCAGGGCGTCGGTCCGCGCGGTGCGGCGGCGGGCCGGGGGCATGGCGACGACGACGAGCAGCGAGAGGCCGAGCATCGCCGAGAGCGTCACCAGCGTGACGGTCCGGAAGTCCAGCGACGCCACGTTGACCCGCCAGGCCTTCTTCAGGTCGTCGGCGGAGCCCTCGAAGAGCTTGTCGAGATTGGCGGGGCGGGCCGGGGCGGTGAGGATCGTGGTCAGGTCGATCGAGCCGTCGGCGTGCAGGCCCATCTGCGCCCGCTCCTTGCGGAAGTTGTTCGTGCGCCGCGAGAGGACCGCCTCGCCGTCGGCCGGAACGTCGCGGAGGAACCGATGGGCCAAGGCCATGATCGACTGGTTCTTGTAGCTGTACGACCGGAACGGCCGCTGCGCGATGCCCTGCGAGTTGTAGGTGAAAAGCATGCCGCCGGTCCAGACCTTGACGTCGCGGACGGCCTGGGCCGGCGTGCGGAACGGCAACGGGACGATCAGGAGCCACGCGGCGAGGGCCGCCACGGTGGCCGCCGAGGCCCGCCACTTGCGGCGATAAATGAAGTACCCCAGCGCCAGGATCGGAAACGCCTTGATCGCCGCGCTCGTCGCCACGAGCGCGCCGGCCCAGCCGTCGCGACCCTTCTGGAGGCAATAGAAGGCGGCCAGCAGCAGCGTCAGAAGCGCCATGTTCGGCTGGCCGAGCATGTACGAGTTGTGGATCAAGGCGACGATGCAGAGCGAGGGAACGACGTAGAGCAGGGGGTTGCGGCCCGACGCCTTGCCGCCGGTCGCCAACCGGACCGAGAGGACGATCGCCCCCAGCCAGGCGATCGAATGCGCGAGCGTCAGCAAGGCGATCGTGCCGGACTCGCCCACGAAGCTAACGTAGCCCAGCAGCGCCGCGGCCGACGGCGGATACATGAACGGAAAGAGCCGGCCGGATGTCGGATCGGGGTAGATGTCGTACCCCTGCCGCAGCGCCGCGCCCACCTGATACCAGAGGCCGTAATCCTTGTTCGGCCAGCCCCGGACCACGTTGACGAGGGGAGGGGCCGAGAAGACGACCATCAAGACGCCCAGCAGACCCAGCAGCCAGGGCTGAAAGCGTCGCGACGCGGCGGCGGCGACCGCATCGCCGTCGACCTGGTCGCGGCGGAGGCGGCTGGAACGGTCAAGGTCGGCTCCCGCGTCGGGCGTGTCCATGGGGGTCATTTCCGGCGGGCCTCCCGCAAGGCGAACGGGACGGCGGCAGCGCGAGGCCAGGTGCGTCGCGGCCGACTCATCCGTGAGCGATTGTTGCCGATTCCGTTCTCGGGCCGAAGCATCGACCGGCCCGCGCGGCTTTCCCGAGCGCCTGGCGCTCTCCATGGAAAGCCCGATTCGGCCGAATCGTAAACCAGGAGCAGGTTTTCGAGAACGGCAGTTTTTGGGGCGGGGCGACGCCGGGCTCGGAGGCCTCGGCCCGCTGATCCCGGCGTCCACCCCGCCCTCGCGGAATTGGCTTCGATCGTCTCAAAACACGCCCATCGACGGCCCTCGGATCGGGTGGTTGCAGCCCCGGGTCGAGTTCCTCCCCGGCCCTCCTCGCCCGCCTGTCGACCCCCGGCGAATTGGGTTCGTTCGATCCCCGAAATCGGCGTGTCGAAGCCGCTTAACTACTTTTGGATTATGGGCTTGGGTGTGGTCTTGAACTTGGCTTCGCTCGCCCGGAAAACCGCCGATCGCCGGGCCCGCGATTGGGTTCGTTCGTCGCGATTTCGGGCTTCGTCCGATCGAGCCGAAGCCCGGTCGACCGCCTCGGGGCATTGGGTTCGTTCGCGCGTTTTTCCCCTGCGCGGCGGCGCGCCTCTCACCCACCAACAGCCGGATTGCCAAAGACCCTGAGCGGATTCCAAGAATCCACCATTATGAGTTTACAACCGTTCGCCCGTCTTGTTTGGGACCTGGAGTCCCGGAACCACGAATTGGCGCGCGGGGCGATTGAAAGGATCTCGCGGTTTCGGCCATGGAGTCGACCGACGCAAGTGGGACGCTCGGCTCCTCCTCCTTCCTCCCGGACCGTAAAAGCTGATCGAATCGAGGCATGCGAATGAACGAGTGGCGACATGAACGTAACAAGAAGCCCTGTCGGATGATCCATCCGCTCGGATCTCCTCCTCTCGAATGATTAGGATTCGGCGGAACTATGTCCTTCGTTGGACATTTATCGATCGCCACAGGCAGAAACCTCGTCCCGCGTGGCTGAAGAGAGAAATGCGAAAAGCATGAGAGTGGAGCGACTTACGGGTTTTTCAGCCGACGGGCGCGGCTCTTGCTTAAGCACGGAGCGAATATCGCAGCGCGGGGTCGTGGCGTCGGCCCCTCGACCTTTCCAGATGAGACCCGTCGCACGAAGGAGCCCTCCCTCATCATGACTCGCCCTCGCCTATACGGCCGGAATCGCCGCCGCGGCTTCACGTTGATCGAACTGCTCGTCGTCATCGGCATCATCGCCGTCTTGATCGCGCTGCTCCTCCCTGCCGTGCAGTCGGCGCGCGAAGCCGCCCGAAGGATTCAGTGCGTCAACAACCTGAAGCAGATCGCCCTGGCGGCTCACAATTACCACGACATCAACAATTGTTTCCCTGCGGCGAGGCCGTCTTCTTCCCCGCAATACGGCCACATGGTCACGCTCCTGCCGTTCCTCGAGCAAGGCGTCCTCACCAATGCGTTCAACGTCTCGCTCCCAGGCGGCTTCGCCGACCCGGGGAACCAGACGGTGGCGAACACGAACCTGTCGGTCCTGCTGTGCCCGTCGAATCCCAACCAGCAGACCATCCGCCTGCGCAAATCCAGCTCGACCGGTAAGTCGTACGGGGCGTTCATCACCGACGCCAACGGCAAGAACATGACGGGCTGGGTCTGCGATTACTGGGTCAATCACGCCATCAGCGCGGCGACCATCGCCCTGCTGGGCCGCGGCGCCACCGCGCCCGACCCGATCCTCAAGGGCACCCCGCCGAGGATGGCGATGGTCACCGACGGCCTCTCGAACACCACGCTGTTCCTCGAGCACGCGGGCTACGACCGCCACTACGTCAAGGGCGTGGGCTGGCCGATGCCGGACACGGACCTCACGCTCGACCAGCCCGGCGCCTGGGGAGCGTGGCTGGGGTGGTGTGCGTTCCAGGTTCAGGGGTATTCCAACTCACCTCCGCCGAACAATGCGAGCACCCCCTCCGGGACCGCCTGCGCGATCAACTGCAACAACTCGCAGGGGGTCTTCGGCTTCCACCCGGCCGGGGCGAACGTCGCCATGGGCGACGGCAGCGTCCGGATGTTCTCTACGACCATGACGGTCGCCAACCTGATGTCCATGGTCAGCCGCAACGGCGGGGAGATCGTTCAGGAATGAAGGAGTCGCCCCTGCCGACGCCCCGGCGCTGGATCCGCTCTGCGGCGACTTCCGTGGTCGCGGGACTCCTGGTCACGGCCGTCGGTTGCGGCGGCCCGGAGTCCTGCCTCGTCTCGGGCAAAGTGCTCGTCGACGACCGCCCCGCCGAGGGCGTCTACGTCGTCTTCCATACCGCCGGGGACTCGACCGGGCTGCCCGATTCCGGTTCGGCTCGATCGGGCGACGACGGCTCGTTCACGGTCGTCGTCAGCACGCCGGGCGAGTCGACGGTCACCGCGTTCTGGCCGACCGTGACGGTCAAGGATCAGGACACCATCGAGGGGGTGGATCGTTTCGGAGGCGCCTATCGCGACCCGCGACGTCCGGTTGCCACGGTGACGATCCACGAAGGCGAGAACGCCGTGCCGCCGATCAAGTTGACGAGCCCTCCGCGCGGCAAGTCGAGGACCTCCTCTCGCCGCTGAAGCTTTCGCCCTCGAGAAGAACCGAGCGGCGTGACGCCGCTCCCCGTACAGACCTCCGTCCACGCTTCCCTACGCACCCTTGAGAGGCCAACATGCAGATTCCTCGGTTTCCCCACTTCGTCTTCACCCTGGCATTGGTCGCTTCGTGCTCGTCGGCCTGGTCCGCCGAGCCCCCCCTGGTCCGGTCGGCGAGATCCGGCGCGTGGTCCGCAAAGGAGACCTGGGATCTGGGTCGCGTCCCGAAGGCCGGCGACCGGGTCGTCGTCCGGGGCGGCCATCACGTCGAGTACGACGTCGTCTCCGAGGAGGTCATCCGCCTGGTCCAGATCGCGGGGACCCTGGAGTTCGCCAGGGATCGCAACACGCGTATGGACGCCGGGTTGATCACGGTCACGAGCTCTGAAGAGCCTTCGGAGGACGGCTTCGACTGCCACGCGACGATGACGGCCATGAAGGACATGCCCGAGTCCGCGCGCCCCGCGCTGCTGGTCGGTCGGCCCGGATTGCCGATCCCGGCCGAGTTCTCGGCCGTCATCCGCCTGCACTACGTCGAGGGGATGGACAAAGTCTCGTGCCCGGCGGTCGTCTGCTGCGGCGGGCGGATGGAGTTCCACGGCCAGCCGCTCCAGCACACATGGCTGAAGATCCGGCAGACGGCCGACGGCGGGGCGTCTTCCGTCTATGTCGACGAATGGGCCGGCGGCTGGAAGCAGGGGGACCACGTCATCGTCACCAGCACGCGACGTCAACGCGATGGGCGCGGCGTGGGCGGCGACTTCCTGGCGGGGGCGCAGACGGAGGAGCGTCGGATCACCGGGCTCTCTGCAAAGGACTTCACCGGCGGCTACGCGGTCAGGCTCGACCGTCCGCTCGCGTTCTCCCACTTCGCCGAGGGGAACTTCCGCGCCGAGATCGCCAACCTCACGCGCAACGTCGTCGTGGAGTCGGCCGATCCCGACGGCGTGCGCGGGCACACCATGTACCACCGGAACTCGGCCGGCTCGATCAGCTACGCCGAGTTTCGTCACCTCGGCAAGAGAGACGAGAAGGGGCGATACAGCATCCACTTCCACCTGGCCGGCGAAACCATGCGGGGCAGCTCGGTGATCGGGGCCTCGATCTGGGACAGCCACAACCGCTGGATCACCATCCACGGCACCGACGCCTTGGTGGTGCGCGACGTCGTCGGCTACAAGAGCGTCGGCCACGGCTTCTTCCTTGAGAGCGGGACCGAGATCAACAACATCCTCGACCACAACCTCGCGGCGCTCGTCCTGCCGGGCAAGCCGCAGAAGGAGCAGGAGGTTCCCTTCGACCCCAATCGGGGCGCCGGGTTCTGGTGGGCGAACAGCCAGAACAGCTTCACCCGCAACGTGGCCGCCGAGTGCGCCGAGTACGGCTACAGGTTCGACGTGAAGAAGACGAAGGACTACGACCCGGTCCGCCAGATCCGCCAGCCCGACGGGACCCTCGCGGCGAAGGACGTCCGCGTCCTGCCGTTCGTCCGGTTCGAGGACAACGAAGCCCACACGATGAAATTCTTCTGCCTGAACCTGCGGGGGGTGACGCGACCGGACCGGGGCCTGGACTTCTACAGCCAGAACGAGAGCCTGGCGCGCGAGGCGGTCGAGGCCATGCCCGAGCCCGGCCACCCGTTCTGGATCCGAAACTTCCGCGGCTGGGAGGCTAACTGGGCGACTCACCTGGGCACGACCGGGGTGTTCATCGACGGTCTGGACGTCTTCCGCTCTGACGTGGCGATCTGGCGCTCCATCATGGACGGCTCCGGATTCCGCCGGATGACCACCAAGGACATGCGCGTCAACGACATCCATAACCCGATGAGTTCGGGCTACGTGCCCACGAAGGAGCAGGCAGACAAGGGCGCGTTCCGTGGCCTCTCCAGCTTCAAGGACGATATGCCGCCGACCACGGTGATCACGTCGGCCATACGGGAGGGTAACCTCGTCCGCGTCCGCGGCTCGGTCGCCGACACGAGCGACATCAAGCGGGTGCTGGTCAACGGCCGGGATGCGGCCTCCACGCGAGGGAGCTTCGCCGAGTGGGAGGCGGTCCTCGAGGCACCCTCCGGCGCGGCGATCGACGTCGGCGCGGGCGCCGAGGACGTCCACGGCCACGTCGAGCCGAGACCTCACGTGATTCATGTTGAGGCTTCAGGGATTTCGAGCTGATCCTCGGGCCATGCCGCGAACGAATCCCTCGGCCGCAAACGCCCTATGATTAATAATCGCATGCTCGAATGAGCATTGAGTGTCGCGGGGTCGGCCAGCCGGCCCCGCGCCATACTCGACTTTCTTGCTTGTTCGGAACCGGCGGGAGCGGAGTCTCAGGGGCAAATGCGCATTGCGCCCCCAACATCGGGCAGGGCAGGATCAGGGGGGACCTCCTACACGAACGCCGGGCCGATCGTCGGAGCCCAGGGGCATATGCTGCCGGGACTTCAACCGGCCACAAGACGAGCCCGCGTCTGCTCGGCCTCTTCAACGGGCGTCACGCCGAAGAGCCGCTTGAACTCCCGGCTGAACTGCGATGCGCTCTCGTACCCGACGGCCCTCGCGGCGGTGTTCGCGTTGTAGCCGTCGTGGGCCATGAGTCGCCTCGCCTGGTCGAGGCGGATTCGCTTGAGGTACTGGAGCGGGGAACTGGCCGTCACGAGCTTGAAGTAGTGGTGGAACGCCGCAACGCTCATCCCGGCCTGCCTCGCCATCTCTTCGACGCTGAGCGGCTTCGCGTACTCGGCGTGGACGTGTCTCAAGACCCGGGCGACTCGGGATAAATGCTCGTCCCGGCTGGCCAGGGCGCGCAGGGCCCCACCTTGCTCCCCTTGAAGCACGCGATAGACGACCTCGCGGACCGTCTGGCGGCCGAGCATGCGGCTGTCGAGCGGGGACTTGAGGCATTCGAGGAGACGGCAAATGGTCCCGCCCAATTCCTCGGTCATCGGGGTCGAGGAGATTCCCCGCGGCGTCGGGCCGATCGGCGACGGGGGTTCGTCCATCTCCAGCATCATCTCGCCCAGCATCGTCGGCTCGACGTTGATGGCGAGGAGGAGCAAGGGCTCCTCGGGGCTGGCCTCCGTCTCGCACTCCGCCGGGATCGGCACGGACAAGACGAGGTAATTGTATGCGTCGTATCGGTAGACCTCGCCGCCGAGATAGGCCCGCTTTCGGCCCTGGCCGACGATGAGGATCTTCGGTTTATAAACCACCGGGGCGCGGGGCGCCGGCTTCGAAATGCGAGCCACTTCCACCCCCTCGACGAGCGTACGATGCACCCCCTCGTGCGCGGCCACCTCGCCGAGGAGGCTCGCGAGCTGCTGGCGAGTGTCACGCTGGCCTTCCATCCCATCCTCCGGTCTTTCTAGGGTTCCCAGATGATCAGGTTACATAATTCCGCGTCCCGAGGGTAGTTCTCCTGGACCCTAATAGAATTGGGCAAACCTTTTGGAGGAACGTTCCTTTCCGTCCCCTGGCGGTTGGCCTCTAATGAACCTCGGTGATCCGATCCGCGAGGCAACGGCGTCGGAGCCAGTCATCGAGTCGTCGCCCATGCCACATGCCGGCGTCGCTCAAGAAAAAAGGATGTGATATGTATAAGGCAAAAGCTTATTCCGCCGCCGGTGAGACGTCTCCGATGGCCTCCACCACGATCCCGCGACGCGACCCGGCCGAACACGACGTGCAGATTGAGATTCTCTTCTGCGGCGTCTGCCACTCCGACCTCCACTCGGTTCGCAACGAGTGGAGCGAGTTCATGCCCACCGTCTACCCGATTGTGCCGGGCCACGAAATCGTCGGGCGGGTTTCCAAGGTCGGCTCCGCGGTCACGAAGTACAAGCCGGGCGACCTCGCCGCGGTCGGCTGCCTGGTCGATTCGGACCGCACGTGCCCCAACTGTCAGGCGGGGCTTGAGCAGTTCTGCCCGAACCAGACCCTGACCTTCAACTCCCCGGACAAGCACGGTGCCGCCCCGGTCACGTACGGCGGCTACTCGGACAGCATCGTCGTCGACGAACGCTTCGTCCTCCGCGTTCCTTCCAATCTCGACCTCGCCGGGGCCGCTCCGCTCCTCTGCGCCGGGATTACGACCTACTCGCCCATGCGTCATTGGGGCGTGACCAAGGGCAAGAAGGTCGGCGTGGTCGGTCTCGGCGGGCTCGGCCACATGGGCGTCAAGTTCGCTCATGCACTCGGGGCCCACGTCGTGGTCTTCACCACGTCGCCCCGCAAGAAGGAAGACGCCCTGCGTCTCGGCGCCGACGAGATCGTCGTCTCCCGCGACGCGAACGAGATGCGGAAGCATGCCGGCAGCTTCGACTTCATCCTCGACTGCGTCTCCGCCGAGCACGACGTCAACGCATACCTCAACCTGCTCCGCCTCGACGGCAACCTGACCCTCGTCGGCGCCCCGGCGAAGCCACTGCCGGTCTCCGCGTTCGGCCTGATTGTGGGGCGTCGCAGTTTGTCCGGCTCGGCCATCGGCGGCCTCCCCGAGACGCAAGAGATGCTCGACTTCTGCGGCGAACACGACATCACCGCCGACGTCGAGGTCATACCCATCCAGAAGGTCAATGAAGCCTATGAGCGGCTGCTCAAGTCCGACGTGAAGTACCGCTTCGCCATCGACATGGCGTCTCTCAAATCCGAATGACTTCGAAGGAGGAACACATGCAGAAGCGCAAACTCGGCAACAGCGGCCTGGAAGTCTCGACCATCGGACTCGGCTGCATGGGGATGAGCTTTTCCTACGGCCCGCCGAAAGATGAGCAGGAGATGATTTCCCTGCTCCGGACGGCCGTCGAACGCGGCGTCACGTTCTTCGACACCGCCGAGGTCTACGGCCCCTTCACGAACGAAGAGCTGGTGGGCGAGGCCCTCGCCCCCGTCCGCGAGCAGGTGGTGATCGCCACCAAGTTCGGGTTCGACCTCAGCGGGGACGACAAGCGGCCGGGGGCGGCGGGGCTGAATAGCCGACCGGAGCACGTCAAGCAGGCCGTCGAGGGCTCGCTCAAGCGGCTCAAGGTCGACGTCATCGACCTGCTCTATCAGCATCGAGTCGACCCGAACGTACCCATCGAGGACGTTGCGGGCGCGGTGAAAGATCTGATTCAGCAAGGCAAGGTCAAGCACTTCGGCCTCTCCGAGGCGGGCGTCCGGACGATTCGTCGGGCTCACGCCGTCCAGCCGGTCACCGCTCTCCAGAGCGAGTATTCGCTGTGGTGGCGGAAGCCCGAGGCGGAAGTCATCCCGACGCTGGAAGAACTCGGCATCGGCCTCGTGCCTTACAGCCCGCTCGGCAAGGGCTTCCTCACGGGCAAGCTCGACGAGCACGCCACCTTCGCCAGCAACGACTTCCGCAGCACCCTGCCGCGCTTCACGCCCGAGGCCCTGAAGTCGAATCAGGCCCTGGTCGACCTGCTCGGCGGCATCGCCTCACGGAAGGGGGCCACGCCGGCCCAGATCGCCCTCGCCTGGCTGCTTTCCCAGAAGCCCTGGATCGTCCCCATCCCGGGCACCACGAAGCTCAATCGCCTCGACGAGAACCTCGGCGCAGCCGACGTCGAACTCACGGCCGACGACCTCCGCGAAATCGAGACCACGGCCTCGAAAATCCCGGTGGAAGGGGACCGATACCCCGAGAAGCTCGAAAAGATGACCGGCCTCTGAACCATCGCCGTGGCATGCCGGAGCCGCGATCGTGAGCGAGGACATGTCTGAACTTCGGCTCGCAATCGGAACAATCGGAGGAGGGAACAATGCCTCATCTCATCGTGAAGCTCTGGCCCGGGAAGTCGGCAGAACAGAAGACTCGGCTCGCCGAACGGATCACCGAAGACGTGATGGCCGTTCTCGACTACGGAGAGGAGTCGGTGTCGGTTTCGTTCGATGAGGTCGCTCCGCAGGACTGGGCGGAGAAGGTCTACAAGAAGCCGGGATACACCATGTAAGGGGCATTTCCAGCTCCACGCTCCGACGACCGTGCACACCCACCCGAGCATGCCGAGCGAAAGAGGGAACACGTTTATGCATATGTCTTTTGAGGATAAAATTGCGCTCGTCACAGGCGCCGGCTCCGGCATGGGCCTGGCGACGGCGAAGGCCTTCGCCGAGGCGGGGGCGTCGGTGGTGTTGGCGGACAGCAATGAGGAATCGGTGCGTGCCGCGGCCGAGGAACTCATCGCCGCCGGTAACAAGGCGCTCGCCATCCGCTGCGACGTCGCCGTCGAGGACCAAGTGGCGGCCATGGTCGAGCAGGCCGTCGCCACATTCGGGCGGCTGGATGCGGCGTTCAACAACGCCGGCGTCCAGAGCCCCGTCGCGGAGACCGCGGATGCCAGCGGCGAGGAATTCGACCTCGTCAATGCGGTCAATCTCCGCGGCGTCTGGAACTGCATGAAGTACGAGCTTCTCCAAATGCGCAAGCAAGGAAGTGGCGCCATCGTCAACAATTCTTCGATCGGCGGACTCGTGGGTATCGCCGGCCGGGGGGCGTATCACGCCTCGAAGCACGGGGTGCTCGGGCTGACCAAGAGCGCCGCCCTAGAGTATGCTGCCAGGGGCATTCGCATCAACGCGGTCTGCCCGGGGATCATCGAGACGCCGATGGTCGCGGACATGCTGGCCACTCAGGCGGAAGCCATGAAAGAGCTGATGAAGGACGTGCCGATCGGGCGGCTTGGCCGGGCGGAGGAGGTCGCCGCCGCCGTCCTTTGGCTCTCCAGCCCCGGCGCGAGCTTCGTGATCGGTCAAGCGCTCGCCGTGGATGGCGGGTACACTGTCCGCTGAGGACGAAAGGCGAGGACCCACGATGACCACCTGGCCGAAAGACGAGCTGAGGAAGATCGCCGAGGCCGATGACCTGCACATTTCACCGTTCCGCGAGGATGGGGCGACCTACGGCACCCCGACGTGGATCTGGTCCGTCGCGGTCGACGACGCCCTCTACGTGCGTGCCTACAATGGAAAGAACTCTCGCTGGTACCGGGCCGCGGTGCGGCGGAAGGCGGGGCGGATCACCGCTGCCGGCATGACGAAGGAGGTCGTCTTCGAGCCGGTCGACGGCTCGATCAACGAACGCGTCGACGAGGCCTATCGGGCGAAGTACCGCGGTAGCCCGTATCTCAGCCCGATGATCGGGCCAACTGCCCGCTCGGCAACGGTCAAGGTCATGCCGCGCGAGACTGACGTCTGATCGTCGAGCCCATCCCGTGCGGCAGCCGGCGAACGCGATTCTGTTCCGACCGACGGGCCAGGGCTTTGAGGTGCAACTCGAACGGAGCAACTTGGATGGCTTCCTCTAACGATCATTACATCGACTGCGGTCCCGCCATGCGGCGCCGCCGCCACTTCATCGCCACGGGGTTAGGGTTGGCCGCGGCGCCGTCGTTGACTCAAATCGCCGTGGGCGCCCCCCTATATCAACATCATCCGGAGGTTCGTATGGAAATCAAAAGAATCGGCTCACAGCCTTCCGGCAAGGGGCCGGCCGACTGGTTCACCGGCGCGGTCCGCATCGACCCGCTGTTCCAGATCCACGCGCCGGCTCGCGCGGCCGGCGCCAGCGTCACGTTCGAGCCCGGAGCCCGGACGGCGTGGCACACCCATCCGCTGGGGCAGACCCTGATCATCACGGCCGGCTGCGGTTGGGTTCAGCGTGAGGGGGGCCCGGTCGAGGAAGTCCATCCCGGCGACGTGGTCTGGTTCCCGCCGGGCGTGAAGCACTGGCACGGCGCCGCGCCCACCACGGCCATGACGCATATCGCCATCCAGGAACAGCTCGACGGCAAGGTCGTCGACTGGTTGGAACATGTGAGCGACGAACAATACTGCAAGTGAGTCTTCGCATCTCACTCGCTGGCGGTTGGAGCTAAACCTTCTTGCGCGGGCGGAACCAGCGGGAGAGGGCGGTTTCGAGCTGGTCGGGGATTTGCAGGCCGCGGGCGGCGAGCTCGCGGTAGGCTTCCTTGGGGTCGTTGAGTGGCGTCTGGTGGGCGCGGGGGGCGTCCCAGAGGACGGACCGCTGGACGCTTTTGAAGTCGTAGTGGGTGATCAGCAGGCTGTTGTCGCGATAGATCCAGACGGCCAGGATCGGCTTGTTGCGGGAGCCGCTGGTGCGGAGGGTCGGGGTCAAAAGTTCGATCTGCTTGTTGGCCATGCCCTGGATGGCGACCTGGCCGGCGGCGGTGCCGCGGATCGAGGGGATGACGACCAGGCGGTAGGGGCCGATCGCTGTCGGGCGATGGCTGGCGGCCTTGGTGCCGGGAGCCTTCTGCATGGCCGTGACGGCTTCCTTCCAGAGTTCGTGGAGTTCTCCCTGGAGAAACCGGATAGGGTCAGGGTCGACGAGTTCGATTCGATCGCGGTCGGTGGGCGAGGCTTCCTCGGCGATCGCTTCCATGCGGGCGGCCTCGGCCCCCGCGCCGAGGCGCGCTGCCAGGGGGTCGAGCTCGTCGTCGGCCGGCTCGTCCTCGGGCTCGGCCCGCGAGAGAACCTGGTCGAGCTGCTTGGCCGAATGGTCGAGCTGCTCGACGACGCCGGCGGGGACGTCGCGGTTCAGGCGGCGGTCGAGTTCGTCGCCGGAGTCGCGGAGCCGCAAGACGCGGCTGGTGAAGTAGTCCCACACTTCACGCGCCCGACTCCGGTTCTGCCGCTCGGCGCGGGCCAGCTCCATCAGCGGATAGACGACCTCGGCCCACATGGCGGCGCCGGAAGGGTCGCGATTCGAGCCGCCCGAGGCGTATCGCAGGGCCGCCAGCCGGAGGTCGGAATGGTCGCGCCAGGCGTCGGCCAGCCGGTTCCAGCGCTCGACCAGCTTGTCGCCGACCTCGCTCCGGGGCGGGGCGAGTTTGGCCAGATCGTCGAGCGATCGCGGGATCAGGCCGGGGTTGAGCACGCCCCGGTCGTCGGTCATGTGCTTCTGGGCGTACGTGCTGGCGTCGTGGATCTCCTTGCGGACCTTGCGGAGCATCTTGCGGCGGGCGGGGGTCTCGCGCCAGCTCAGGAACTTGGCCAGCACGGCCGGGCTGAGCGCTGACCGTACGTCGATGCGCTGGTCGAGCAGCTCGGCGGCCTCGGCCACCGCCGCGTCGGGGTCGTGCGCGGTCAGCGCGTAGGTCGTCGCCAGGATCAGCCGCGCCCGGTCGGCGTTGAGCCGCTCGATCTTCCGACGCGCGAAGAACCGCTTGCGTCGCGAACCGATCAGGAGATAGGCCAGGTAGTGGCCGTAGAGGTAGCGTTCCTCGGGATTCAGCGCGATCGGCTCGGCCAGAACGGTCCGGAGCATCTTGCGGACCAGGGCCGATGAGACGAGGTCGGCCGCGTCGGCGATCGCGACGGGCGAGGGAGGGGCGCCCGCCGGCCGGTTCGCGATCGAAACCTTCTCGACGCCGGGCGTCGACGACTGGGCCGTGATCGTCCGTCCTTCCCCCAGCTCGGCCAGGGCTCTGAGGTCCAGGGGCGAATCGACCGGCTCGGCCGGCGCCGGGCTCGGCGCGGCGGGTTGGGCATGGGAATGTGTTGAGGCCTGGGGACGGAGCTTGTCGGCTTCGATCCGGAGGGCGTCGGCGATGATCGCGCCGTTGGCGGGACGGTCTTCCGGACGCTTGGCCAGCAGCGCGAAGATCAAGTTTTCGAGATCCGGGGAGACGCCCAGATCGCGCGAGCGGAAGATCGGCGGCGGGGTGTTCGTATGCTGCGCCATGACCGACATGGGCGTGCCCGTGAACGGGACGGCGCCGGTCGCCGACTCGTAGAGCATCACGCCCAGCGAATACAGGTCGGTGCGGTAGTTGAGCCGCTGCCCCTTGGCCTGCTCGGGGCTCATGTAATGCGGCGTGCCGCGAACCACGCCGGCCGCGTCGTCGTGCTCGGCCAGGAGCGAGAGGCCGAAGTCCGAGAGCTTGGGGGCGTCGGCGATGGTCAAGAGCACGTTGCCCGGCTTCACGTCACGGTGGATCACCCCTTGATGGTGGGCGTAATCGAGCGCCACGGCCACTCCGGCCAGGATTTGCAGTCGCTCGCCAAGCGTGATCTCCCGCCAGCGGCGGACGTAGCTCGTGCCGTCGACCTGCTCCATGACCAGGTACGACGTCCCCTCGGACTGGCCGAAGTCGTAGATCCGGACGACGTTTTCGTGCAGGAGCCGGGCGGCGATCTGGGCTTCGAGGCGGAGCCGCTTCGACACCTCTTCGCCGGCCTGCTGATCCTTGAGAACCTTGATGGCGACCGCGCGTTGGAGCACCTGGTCGGTCGCCGCGTAGACCGCTCCCATCCCCCCTCGGCCCAGCTCTTTCTCGAGCAGGAATCGGTCGTTGAGCGTCGTTCCCGTGCCAATCACCGTGGGGCTCCCGCCGTCGTTCCAGGCTTTGCCGTCGACTTCAGAAATGACGCTCGACATTGAACACGCCGTGGACGAGACGCTCACGGATCACCCAGCCATGATGCATCCGGAAGACTCGCGAGTCAATCTCGCGGTGCTTCACGGAAACATCATCCGGCGCGGCGGGCTCGGACTCAGCGGCGGCTTCGGGGTCGCGCGACCTTGGCGTCATCGGGGAGTTCGAGGATCTGGCCGACGATCAGTTCCGACGGGTCGTCGATGGTATCGCGATTGAGTTCGAGAATCTCGTTGGCGCGACGGCCGCTTCCGAGCCGGTCGCGTGCGATCGTCCGCAGGGTTTCGTCGGGCTGAACCTTGTGAACCGGCCGCGTCGAGACGCTGCGCGAGGCCGCCTCGGGCTCGGCGCGGTTGCGATCACGGTCGATCTCGTCGTCGCGATCGTCGTCGCGGCGGGCGGCGACGGCGCGGCCGGCGGGCCGTTTCCCTTCGTCGGACGCGCGTTCGGCGTCCGGGTCGGAGACCGGCAGGTTGAGCTCGACTTCCGACCGGCGCGCGCGGCGGATCGGCGCCACCCCCTTCGGGTCGGCCGCGTCGGCGGTCCTCGGCGAGCGCGACCGCGTCGCGGCGTCGGCGGCGCCCACCGGGCCGGTTCGAGCCTTCGAGCCGTAGCGCGTGCCGGGAGGGTCGATGAAGGCGGGGTCCAGGTCTTCGGGCGGCGGAACGCGAATCACGGCGCCGACGCGCAGATCCTCCGGCCTCTTGAACTTGTCGGAGTTGGCGTTTGCGAGCGCGCGATAGTAGCGTCCCGAACTGTAGTAGCTCTGCGAGATGGAATAGAAGTTCTCGCCCGACTCGACCTTGTGCAGCACCGTGTCGATCTTGCCGGCCGCTTTGGGGGGCGTCGTGGCGGAAGCCTGACCGCCGCGACCGCCTCGGCTCGCGTCCTGGCCGCTCGGGACGTAGGTCTCGACGTCGAAGCTCATCTCCTTGTCGGCGTGAGCGTCGGGGTCGGTGGAGCGGCCGGCGTCGCGACGATCGAAGGGGTCGTCAGAGTCGCTGCCGATGTCGCTGATGACGATGTTGCCGGAGCGGCGGATGGGCGTCACATCCTGGCGGCTCGGCGCCTCCGTCGGATCGTGCTTGACCTCGGCGGTCGGCGTCGATGCGGGCTTGCCGACGGCCGCCGGCGCGGAGGCGGCTTCGGGAACCGCCTGGAACGACGGCACCTCGCCCTGGGCCGGGGCCGGGGCGGACGTGGTGGCCGGCGCGGACGTAGTGGCCGGCGCGGACGTGGGGGCCGGGGCCGGGGCTTGGGACGGCTGTGGCTCCTGCCGCGGCGCGGGTTGGGGCTCGGCGACGTGGGGAGGCGCGTCGACGGGCGGGGTAGGTGCCGAGGGGGCCGCCGGTTTGTCTCCCAGATTCTTCATCACCGCGCCGGCGGCGGCTCCGATTCCGACGCCCAGGCCGATCGCGCCGACGGCTTCCTTGGCGGCCGCCCCGGGGACGACGGGCGCGGGAGCGGCCAGGGGCAGGATCGGTTCGGCGGCCGGCCCCGGAGCCGGACCCGCTCCGAGGCCGGGTGCCGGCGCGGGAGGCTGGGCCGTTGGCTCAGCTCCGGCTTTCGACGGTTCCGGCGTGCTCGTGCTCGGCGCAGGGGCCGGAGGTTCGGCAGGTTTTGTCGCGGGCGCGGGAGCAGGCGCGGGGATTTCGGGCGCGGGGACCGCTTCGGGCTCGACCGCCGGCTTGGTTTCGCCCGGCGTCAAGACCGGCGCGGCCGCCGGAGTGGGAATGGGGACGGGGGGCGGTGCCGCGGCCTCTTCGCGCGGCGGATCGCCGGGCTTCACGTCGGCCGCCGCCAATTCGAGCGCACCGAGCCCCGTCGCGTCGGTGATCGCCGGGGCGGGCGCCGGTTCGTGAGTCGCATCCAGATTCGTCAGGCCGCCCGCGTCTTTGTCGATGGCGGGCAAGTCGGGGAGGCCGGACTCGTCGACTCCGGCGGTCAGCTTCACGGGCTCGACGGGAGGCGTCGGTTCGCGATCGTTCGGCATCGCGAGGAGCGATGGGGAATGAGTCTCGCGTTCCGGCGCGGGCGCCGGATTGGGGGAAGGCGCCGGGCCGTCGGGGGGCGTCTTCGAAGCGCCGGCGTCGGCGAGGTGCTTGGGCTCGATATCGTCCGTCTCGGCGGCGGGCTTCGGCGCGGTTTCGGCGGTGTGCCCGGGCTCGACCGGTTTGGCATTCGCGTCTACGGGATCGAGGCCGCCGTCGGCCTTGGCCTTCTCCTTGGTTTTGGACTCGGCGTCCGCGTCAGGGCGGGGGCCGGGGCTGGGGATGTGGGTGATGGTTAGAACGCCCCCCAGAACCAGCACCGAGAGCCCCGAGGCGAGCATGGCGCGGGGATAGCTGCGGGCCAGGATCACCCCCTGGGCGGCCGCGAGGCTCGCTTTTTCGAAGGTCCAGCCTCCCGCGGCGAGGGCGGCCGCGCGGAACTTGTCGAAACCGCCGGGCGTCGCGGGCTCGGCCTCGGTCGCGAGGCTGGGCTCGGTCGCGTCGCCGGTCGCGACATCAGCATCGGCTTCGGCGAGGGGGGCGTGCTCGTCGTCGGCGTATACGGGCGCGTCGGCGGGCGCGTCTGGGTTCAGGGCCTGGGGATCGTCGGATTCGGAGTTCGGGAAGGGTCCTGATTCGACCATCGTTCGGCCACCCTCAGTTTGGCGCTACGCGCACGGGGATTGACGGCTGTTTCCTGCGCCGTCGCGATTACGGGCTTCTTGGTCAGGATGGACCAGCGAGGCTCGTTGCGGAACGCCCATTTGACGCGACGGTCTTCCAGCGAGTGGAAGCTGATGATCGCGGCCCGGCTCCCGGGTGCGAGCAGGTTGGGCAGTTCCTTCAAGAGAGCGTCGAGATGCTCCAGTTCGTCGTTGACCAAGATCCGCAGGGCCTGGAAGACGCGGGTCGCCGAGTCGATGGGGCCGTGCCGCAACCGACCGGGGATGCAGCCGCGGACCAGTTCGGCGAGTTGCCGGGTGGTCCGCAGCGGCTCCGCCGTTCGCGTCTCGACGATCCGTCGCGCGATCCGGCGGCTGAACCGCTCTTCCCCGAAGTCAAAGAACGCTTGGGCGAGTTCGTCGGCCGGCATCTCCGCAAGCAGCTCGGCGGCCGTCGGCCCCGAAGAATCGGGGTTGAACCGCATGTCGAGCGGGCCGTCGGCCGCGAAGCTGAACCCGCGATGCCGCCAGGCGAGCTGGTCGGACGAGAGCCCCAGGTCCAGGAGTACGCCCTGAACCCGTTCGGGGGGGATCTCCAGATCCGCCAGCACCCGTCGCATCGCGCTGTAGGGCGCGTGAACCAGCGTGACCGGCAGGCCGGCGGTGGCCTTGCGGGCCAGCTCCAGCATGTTCGGGTCGCGGTCCAGTCCGATGATCCGCCCTCCCGGGCCGACCCGCCTCGCCAGCGCCGCGGCGTGTCCTCCGGCCCCGGCCGTCCCGTCGACGATGATCGAGCCTTCGCGAGGATCAAGCCAGGTCGTCACCTCGTCGATCAAGACGGGGCGATGCACCGCTCCCGATTCCCGTTGCGGTTCGTGCTCGTCTTCCGGAGGCGTCGGCTGGCTTGACACGGCCTGCTCGCTGAGATGAGACGCCCCACGACCAAGGTACAGCCTGGAAGGGCCGCGCCCTGGGTGAGTGCGTCGGACTCTATCCAAACGCTCGATCCTGTCAACCCCGACGCCGAAGGCGCGAGCCCAAGGCGTCGAGAGTATTCCCGATCGTCTCCATCGGTCGGGGAGCGGGGCCGGCTTGAGGTGAACCAGCCGGCCCCGGGCGGCCTACGGCCTCAGACCGAGACCCAGTCCTGGCCCTCGCCGTCGACCAGCGAAAGCAGCAAAGATCGGCTCTTGTCGCGGGTTTCGCCGATGGCGGTGACGTAGACGGCTGGGTCGTCCTTGACGGGGCACTCGTGCTCGCAGATGCCGCAGCCGATGCACTTGACCGGGTCGATGAACGGCCGCTTCAATTCGAGCGTCTTGCCCCAGCGGTCGGTGACCTCGACGTTGCGGGTGAAGATCGCCTTCGGGCTGACCGGGCAGACTTCCTCGCAGACGACGCAGCTCGTGTCCATCGCCCAGGGGAGGCAGCGCCCCTGGTTGTAGAACGCGGTGCCGGTCTTGATCGGCCCCTTTGCTTCGAACGGTCCGATGCCGAGCTTCTCGACGATCGAGATTTCGCGGATCGCGCCGGTGGGGCAGACCTGGCTGCACAGCGTGCAGTTCAGCTCGCACCAGCCCATCTTGGAGATCATGATCGGAGTCCAGAGCCCCTCGACGCCGGCCTCGAACATGGCGGGCTGGAGGACGTTCGTGGGGCAGACCCGGATGCACTGGTCGCACTTGATGCACCGCCTCAGGAACTCGTCCTCGGCGACCGAGCCCGGAGGACGGATCACGCTCCGGTTGAAGTTCTTCCGCACGCCGCCCGAGAGCCGGGCCATCGGGAAGAAGAACAGGCCGAAGAGGCCGGCGAGGACCACCTGGCGACGGCCGACGGCCGGGTACGCGACCTCGCTCGCCTTGCGCGGCAGAAACCGGAAGGTGAGGGCGTCGTGCGGGCAGTCCTCGATGCAGTTGAGGCAGACGAAGCACTCGCTCTTGCGGAGGTCGCCCTGCGGGTCGGAGGCGCCTTCGCAGCTCTTGAGGCAGAGATCACAGTCGGTGCACCGGACCGGATCGCGGTCGATCCGCCAGATCGCGAACCGACTGAAGATTCCCAACAGCGCGCCCAAGGGACAGATCGCCCGGCAGAAGAACCGAGGAATCCACCAGTTGGCGAACAGGAAGCCCATGAAGATCAGGCCGACGATCCACGCCTGCCAGTATTCGCGAGGCTCGGTGTAGACGCTCTCGGTGCTCTTGTTGACCGTGGGCAGGACGCTGGTGGTCAGCGATCGGACCGTGAGCGCGATCGGGTCGAGCAGGCCGATCTGGAGCGTGCTGTTGCCCGCCTTGTGCTCCTCGGCCGACGCGGCGAGCCCCCAGCCGACCGCCGCGAACGCGCGCGCCGGGACCGACCGGCTCACCAGGGCGGGTTCGTAAAACGCGCGCTTGATCTTGCTGGGGGCGTCCAGGATCGTAGGGATGATCCAGAGGCTCGCCATCGCGAGCATCGCGGCGAGGATGTAGTACTTGATGGCGTAGATCTTGCGGTAGCGGTTGACCTCGATCATCTGCTTGGTGTTGCGGCGGTTGCCGATCCAGCCGAACAGGTGGTGGAGGATGCCGAACGGGCACATCCAGTTGCACCAGACCCGGCCGACCATCATGGTGATCGCGATGATCACCAGGCCCCAGACGAGGTTGCGATAGATCGTGTGGGTCGTCAGCGCCGTGGCGACCGCCACCAGGGGCGTGGCTTCCAGGAACAGCGACACCGGCCACCCCTTGAGGTAGCGCAGGTCGGTGATGATCAGGAAGAACAGGAAGAGGCCCAGAAACAAGACCTCGTAAGCGCGTCGGATCTTAACCATCGGTTCCTCCGGCGGGGGCGTTGGGCTCGGCTTGTTTCCTGGGCCGCCACTGGTCGGCCTTCTCCAGAAGCCTCGCCAGCGGCAGGCTGAAGCCGGGAAGGAGCGGGGTCTCGTAGCTCTGGCCTTCCGTCACGATATCATAAGTCGTCGTGGAAGACTTCCTGGTCTTCTTCGTCTTGTAGACCGTCATGACGCGCCGGAACCGATCGATGATCCAGTATTCCTTGACCCCGGCGGTCAGGTACTCCTCGCGCTTCTCTTCATAATCGCGCAGGGCGTCGCGGCGGCGCGACGAGACGAATTCGATCACGATCGCGGGGACGTCGGTTTGTTCATCGGGCTTTCGGCCGAGTCCGACCCAGATCGCCCGATCAGCCCGTCGGCGATTGGTCGTCGCGATGGTCTGTTCAGGAAGAGTGTCGGCGACGATCGGTTTTTTCGAGGGGGTCTCGAAGTACTGCGTCAGCATGTAGCCGAGATAGTCGTTGAGGCTTCGTTCACCTGGACCCGGAAATGGCGACACGACGAAGACCCCGCTGATGACCTCGTACCGATTGCCCCGGACGAACTCCGAGGCCGGGATGTCGTCGAACTCCTCGGGCTTCATCCGCAGGCCGGCCGATCCGGGGCCGTACCGATCGTCGTACTTGCGGCGGGCGATCGGCCTCGCGGTCGCTGGTTCGCGAACGGAGCGATGCGGCGTCGTGGTCGTCGTGGAGCCTTGGGTCATCGGGAGATCTTCCTCTTCAGCTTCGCCGGTCAGTCGAACAGGATCCCCTTGAGATCGAGCGTGAAGCCCGGCAGCACGTCCTCGCCGGAGAGCGTCGCCGGCCGGTCCAGGACCTCGACGGGGCGGCCGGGGCGGTGGATCTCGACCCGGCCCTTGTCGGGATCGAGCAACCATCCCAGCCGCAGGCCGTTGTCGATGTATTCGCGCATCTTCTCACTTGTGGTCGCGTCGTCGTCCGACGGCGAGCACAGCTCGACCGCGAAATCCGGGCAGATCGGCGCAAACCCTCGTTTCTCTTTGGGCGTCAGAGCGTTCCAGCGTTCGTTGCGAATCCACGAAGCGTCGGGCGACCGCGTTCCTCCCTTGGGCAACACGAACCCGGCGGAGGAGTCGAAGGCGATTCCCTCGCCGTCGGCCTCGGCCCAGACGACGAGCCGCGAGGTCAGCTTGGCGTTTCGTCCTCCGCTTTCCGATCCCGCTGGCGCCATGACGATGACATCTCCTTGCGCGGTCCGTTCCAGCCGAAGATCGGGATTGGCGCGGCAGAGGGCGGCGAAGTCGTCGTCGGCGATTTGCAGGCGGACGCTTCGGGGGATCGCCAACTCGATCCGCTCGTCCGCGACCGATGCCGTCGGGGCCTCGACTTGCACGCTTGCCATGGGATGATCTCCTTCACTCTTCAGTCGTTCCGGCCGGTCAGTCGAACAGAATCCCCTTGAGATCGAGCGTGAAGCCCGGCAGCACGTCCTCGCCGGAGAGCGTCGCCGGCCGGTCCAGGACCTCGACGGGGCGGCCGGGGCGGTGGATCTCGACCCGGCCGGTGATTGGATCGATGAGCCAACCGAGCCTCGCGCCCTGGGCGAGGTAACTGGGCATCTTCTGTTTCAGCAGATGTAACCGCTTTGATTTGTCGGATCGAGAACGGAGCTCGATCACGAAGTCGGGGCAAAGCGGCGCGAACTGCTCCTCCCGCTCTTTTTCCGTGAGTGTGTTCCACCGATCGCGGCGGACCCACGAGGCGTCGGGCGAACGGGTCGCCCCGCCGGGGAGATGGAAGCCGGTGGAGGAGTCGAAGGCGATCCCCTCGCCGTCGGCGTCGGCCCATAGGACGAGCCGCGAGGTCAGCCTGGCGTTCTTCGCTCCCGTGCCTCCGCTCGTCGGCGTCATGATCTCGACGACTCCATCTTCCGTTCGTTCGAGGCGAAGCTCGGGGTTGGCCCGGCAGAAGGCGAAGAAATCGTCGTCGGGGATTTGCAAGCGGACCCCCCGGGGGATCGCTAGCTTGATTCGCCTCCCCGATAAGATCGAGCCTGGATGGGTCTCGGCCTCGACGTGCGCGCTCATACGGTGATCTCCTCGGTCCACTGGGGACGCCAGTCCTTGCCGAGGCCGCGCTGGATGACCTTGTCGAGGTAGACGATCTCGTGCCGCGACTTTTCGAGCAGGCGGGTGACGCACCAACTGTCGACGGCCGTGTGGTCGGTGCCGACGACAATGGTGTCGCTCTTCTTGACGTCGTTCAGGCTGCCGCCGGTCGGGCCGTTCCGCATCAAGAGCTTGCGGCCGTCGGCGATCACCAGCGTCGGCTTGATCATGAGCGCGAAGTCGGAGATGATTCCGTGGATGTTTTGATGGAACTGGTTGCGGGGGTTGCCCAGCAGGCCGTACCAGTTCTTCATGGTGACGGTCGCCTTGCAGAGGTTGTGGTCCTTGACCGGCGAGACGCCGATGACCTTGGTGGCCTCGCGGAACGGCCGGTAGAACATCCGCCAGGTGTTGGTGATGGTCTCGCCGCCGACGTAGAGCTGCTCGAAGTAGCTGTCCTTGGGCATCATCAGCTCGGCCCCGGCGCGGAGCGCCGCGTCGCCGACCTTGGTCTTGAAGAAGCAGCTCTCGGGGTTGTTGATCGGGTTGTCGGCGACGATCACCTTGCGGGCGCCGGCGCCCAGGCAGAGCCGCACCACGGCGGCGACGGTCTCGGGTTGGCTGGTGGCGGCGAGGTCGGGGTTCTTGTCGAACGCCACGTTCGGCTTGACGACGACGACGTCCCCCTTCTTGATGAAATGGGAGACGCCTCCCATGGCGTCGAGCGCCGCCTTGACCATGCGGAACGCCTGATCGTGGAGCGCGGCGTCGCGGGTCTCGGCGTCGGCGTCGGCGGCGACCGGGCTGGAGCGGACGACGACCAGGCTGGGCTTGCTGGTGATGGGTTCGACGTTGAACGGCTTGAGGATCTGGGCCGGCGGCGGCTTGACCCCTTCCATGCCCCACTGGTCGCGGAGCAGCAGGCCGCCGCCCACCGCCGCGCCGGCCGCCGCGCCGAAGCCGCCGACCTGGTTCAAAAAATGCCGCCGCGAGAACGACTCGTCGGCCGGGTTGACGCCGCCGAGCCGCTCCAGGTTCTTGATCTGGGTTCGGGTCAGTTTCTCGCTCATCGTCGACCTCGTTCCAGTGAACCGCCGGGGAAGGCGGACGGCTCGTCACACGGGGATTCGGGTTCGCACGCGGTTCATCGTCTTGAGTTCATCGTGATGGTCATTTGCCGCCGCCGACGGCCGGGACCTTGTCGGGGAGGCTCTTGGCGAGCGCCCGGGCGAAGGCTTCGGCGGGGGGGGCGGTGGTCGCGCCGTTGGCGCCGGCCAGCGTGTTGCCTTTGCGGAAGACCACGTCGAACAGGCCGATGTTCGAGACGGCCACCATCGCGTCGGCCCCTTCGGATTCGAGCGGCTTGACCTCGGCCCCGTCTTCCTTGACGCTCGCCACGTAGCGGTCAAGGACCGCCTGGGCCTCCTTCGCGTCTTTGTAGGGCCGCAGGAAACCTTGCCAGCCGACGTCCCCCTCCTTGTAGTCGGCCATGAAAACCTCCGACAGGAAGCTGTAGCCGAAAACGTCCTGGGGCACGTACGTCGGATCGTTCTGACGGCCGCCGGCGGGCAAGAGCGCGAAATAGTCCGCCGGCGACATCTCCGCCGCGGCCGGCTTCACGTCGGCCGGTTTGGTCGCGGCCGCCGTGGGAGTCGTTGCGGGCGCCGGGCTCGCGGAGGAGGCGGCCAGGGCGGGGGCCGGCGCCGGGCTTCCCGGCTTCTGCTTGGCGGCGACGCGGCGGGCGATTTCGAGGGCGAAGGCGGCGAACTTCGGGTCGTCCTGGGTCGAGACGAGCTGCGTGTAGTATTTTCCGGCGTACAGGAACGTGCTTCCCGCCGAGGTGTAGCCGCCGTCGCCGAGGGCGATGCTCTGGTTCTCGTCGGGCTTCTCCGAGCCGAACTTGCCGAGCGCCCGCAGGGGGTCGGCCATCTCGAAGACGTAGAGCTGAACTTCCTTCGAATCGTCGTTGGCCGGGTGGTAGTAGGTGTACGCCATCCCCTTGACGCCGTACTGGAGGAAGCTCTCGGCGCGGCCGTCGATCTTCTCGTACAGGTTGTCGGCGTTGAACGTCTCGATATACTTGTCGCCCGACTTCTCCACGACCCAGCCGGCCGGGACGTCGGTCAGCGGCAGCATCGCGGCGATCGCCTTCTGAGGCTCGGGGACCGCCGCCAGCTCGGCGTCGACCTGGGCCGGAGCCAGGCCGTTGACCGGGGCCGGCGCGGGCGCGATCGCCGTGGCCGCAACCGCGGGGGCGCTGACCGCCGGCGCGGCGGCCGCCCTGACGTCGATGGGGGGGGCGGTGAAGTCCATGAGCTGCTGCGGGCCGTCGAGGTTGATGCTCTGGCGAAGCTGGGCCAGCGATTCCAGGACGTTGGGGATCGCCTGGGCGACGGCCGCCGAGGTCCCCGCCGAGGCCCGCAAGGCGAGCATCGCCTGGTCGAGCTTTTTGACGCCGTTGACTAGGTTCTTCCGCTCCAGGGCGAGTCGCTCCATCTCCTGCTTGACGGCCGCGTCGGCCTCCTTCAGGGTATTGAACCCCTTCCCCTGGTCGAGCACCGACCACGTCCGGTTGGGATCGAACTCGTAGCGGTTTTCGTCGAAGTGCCGGCTCTTGAGCACCAGGGCCGCGAACGTCGCCGGGATGCTCATGACCAGCATCGTGCCCACGATGATCGAGACGAACGACGGGCGCTGAAGCACCCGGCCGCGACGCGCTTTGAACCAATCCATGCGACCGAGGACGGCGACCGCGATGGGCGTGCTGGCGAACGCCGCGAGCGCCGCCGCCAGGCTGATCGTCAGGAGCGGGTCGTCGGCCAGCTCCGCGGTGAACTTCGTCCAGAGGTTCGCGACGTCCATCATGCCACCGCCGTTTGCTGTTGCTTTGGGATCTCGAACGATACAGCCGGAACGACCGGAATCCGAGTCGTCGCCAGGCTTTGCGGAAAGTCAGGGCTGGGTTCCCGGGCCGGGGCCGCAAGTTTGCTGTTTAACAAGCGTTGGATCGGCCCGCAATCCGGAATTATATCGGGGTTCCGTCCTCCGAGGCAATGCTGGCCGCTCAGGTGAACAGCGACTCCACGAAGGTATCGGCGTCAAACGGTTGCAGGTCGTCGATCGCTTCGCCGACGCCGATGAATTTGACGGGAAGTTTCATCGTCTGGCGGACGGCGACGACGACGCCCCCCTTGGCGGTGCCGTCGAGCTTGGTGAGGATCACGCCGGTGCAGCCGATGGCCTTGGTGAACATCTCGGCCTGGCGGATGGCGTTCTGGCCGTTGCCGCCGTCGAGCACGAGCAGAACCTCGTGCGGCGAGCCGGGAATCTGCCGCTGGATGACGCTCTTGATCTTCTCCAGCTCGCGCATCAGGTGCGTCTGGGTGTGCAGCCGGCCGGCGGTGTCGACGATCAGGACGTCGGTCGACCGGGCCAGCGCGCGCTGGCAGGCGTCGTGGGCGACGCTCGCCGGGTCGGCTCCGGGGGCGCCTCGGACGATCTCGCAGCCGGCCCGCTCGGCCCAGATCGACAACTGGTCGGCGGCCGCGGCGCGGAAGGTGTCGCAGGCGGCCAGCACGATCGAGTTGCCCTGGTCGCGGAGTCGCTGCGCGAGTTTGGCGATCGAAGTCGTCTTGCCCGAGCCGTTGACGCCGGCGATCAGGTAGACGCTCGGCTTCTTGGCGGCGACCGTCAGCACGTCCGGGCGCGGATCGTGGAGTAGCTCCTTGAGCTGGTTTTTGACGAACTCGACGAGTTCTTCGTCGGCCGTCTGGTCGGCGTAGGCTTCGCGGACCGACTTGATGATCTGCGCCGTGGCGACCACGCCGACGTCGGCCTGGATCAGCCGGCTCTCCAATTCGTCGAGAAATTCCTGATCGACCTTGCGGCCGAACCAGGAGCGGACGTTGAACAGTTGCGCCGTCTTGGCCAGCCCCTTCTTGAACCGCTCCAGCAACCCTTTGATCGCCATAACCGCCTTTCGTCTCGTCGGATGATCGTTGTCGCTACGTTGTCTGTTTCGCGCGTGAGGACGCCCGGAGGACCGGCCCTCGCTTGCAGGTCATTTTACCAAGTGTCGGTCGTCAGGCCGACGCCGGGTTCGACGGCTGTCGGTCTCGGAGGCGGTCGAGGTCGGCGTCGGAGGTGGTGATCGCGCCGACCCATCGGCCGGGGCGGTCGGGAGCGTGGAAGTCCGAGCCGGCCGTGGGGACCAGATCGAGCGTCACGGCCCAGTCGCGGAACCGGCGGCCGACCCGGTTCTGAATCCCCGGTCCGGCCGTCTCGATCGCCTGGAGCCCGGCCTCGGCGAGCGTTCGGAGCGATTCGAGCCGCAGGTTGTACGGAGGATGGGCCCAGGAAGCGACGCCCCCCGCGTTGCGGATCAGGCCGATCGCCTCGCGGGCGTCGAGCATGAGCTTGGCCGCGCAGGCCGGTCGACCGTCGGCCAGAAACCGATTGAAGGCCTCGCGGACGCCGGCGACCTGCTTGGTCCGGGCCAGGTATTCGGCCAGGTGCCGCCGGCCGAGCACCGCCCGGGGGAAGCAGCGGCGGACGGCCGCCAGGTCGACGACCATCCCCAGCTCGGTCAGCCGCTCGGCCATCGCCTGGAACCGACTGGCGCGGCCGGTCCGGAGCCGGCTCATCGCATCGAGCAGGTCGGGGTCGTCATCGCGGAAGAAGTAGCCGAGAACGTGGATCTCGCGGCCGTCGTATTCACAGGTAAGCTCGACCCCCGAGATCAGCTCGACGCCCAGCCGGTCCGCCTCGGGGCGCGCGACGGCCAGGGCCGAGATCGTGTCGTGGTCGGTGATCGCCAGGGCCGCCAGCCCCACGCCGGCCGCGGCGACGACGACCTCGGCGGGCGAGCAAGAGCCGTCCGAGTGCGTCGTGTGCACGTGCAGATCGGCGTTGCGACGGATCAACCGTTCTCGTCCCCGACCACGGGCGCGTCGGGGGCGTCGTCGCTTTCGAGGTCGGATGGGACCGCGTCGACTTCGGCGGCCGGGACCTTGACCTGGAAGACCTTGTCGAGAATCCCGTTGACGAACCGGCTCGACTGGGCGGTGCTGTACCGCTTGGCCAGTTCGAGGGCCTCGTTGATGGCGACCTTGGCGGGCACCTCGGAGCAGTAGAGCATCTCATAAGCGCCGAGACGAAGGATGTTGCGGTCGATGGCCGCCATCCGGTCGAGCCGCCAGTTCTCGGCGACCTGCCGGATCATCTCGTCGATCTCGGCCTGATGTTCCTTGACGCCGGCGATCAGGTCGAGGGTGAATTCGACGAGCTTCGCTTCACGCAGCAGCCGACGGTCGATGAACCGGCGGATGTCGGCTGCCTTGAAGCCCGAATTCTGCTCGATCTGGTACAAGACCTGGAGGGCGACTTCACGGCCTCGGGAGCGTCGCGTCATGATCAAATGCCTCGGCCTCGAACGGCGTCGCCTTCCCTGTTCTCGATAGCTTCAATATTGGCTCTCTCGATCATAGCCCATCCCGCCCCGGATCGAAAAGACCAGTGGAGTCGAACGATCGCGTCGAAGATCCACGAGCCGTCGCCCGCGCGCTCTGCGGCCGACCTTTTCTGATGGGGGTTTTGTTCGGCCTCGGCGGGCCTCGGGAGACCGACCCCTGTGCGGAAAATCTCCAGATTGGGCCAACCGACCTCGGTGGTTTTTACGTCTAGAATCTCAACGCGACGACGGTTCCATCCGCGCCGGACGATCCTCCGGCACTGGAAAAGCCTGGGCGATCGTTGTCGTCCCTCCGAAAAATCCTCCTAACTTTCGGCGTCCGCCGCCGAATATCCCGCCGAACATTTCCACCCCGTGATGCGTCGTATCGACAGCAGCCGGCGGTGGAACGAGACGCCCCGACGTTCGCGACCTACAAGTGTTATTGGAACCTTGTTGAATCCGAGCACGATGTCTTGGAACTCACGAAGCAAGGAAGTCGACTCCATGACCTCATCTCTCACCCTACGCGCCATGATGCCTACACCTTCGTCTCAGCCCGGCTCGCCCCAAGGACAGGGCCTTCGGTTCGACCCTCCGCACGACGCGCAGGACGTCGCCAACATTCTACGCCAATTGACGTTGCAGGCGTTCCACGCCGTCAAGCCGACCGCGCGAGGGTTTGACCTCCACGGCGTCCACGGCGAGATCGTCCGCCTCGAAGCCGAGATCGACCGCCTCGGCATGCGCAAGCTTCTCTCCTACACGTCCGCCCTGCGGAGGCGTGTCGAATCCGCGATGAAGTAATCTTCATGAGGTGTTGCTGTCGCGGAATTATTAAACAAAATTTGAAGATCGGCTTGAACTTGATATCTTGAAGGGTTATCTTTCGACGAAAGACAACAGATGGAGTCGGCCTCTTTTACCATGGAGTCGGCGTCATTCGTGGGTGCAGCCTTGAGGTGCATCGATGGAAACATGGAAGGTCGGAACGGCGCTTCCGCCTGGGCGGCGCGTTTCGAGAGACCGCGAGACAGTGAGACGAAGGGCGACGTCGGCCTGGGTGTCTTTCGCGTTCGCGTTCGGCTGGCTGGCGGCGACGGGCGCCGCGGCGGCCGACCAAGAATCGAGCGACTCGACCGCGCCGGCCGGCGCGGCAGGGAAACCGACGCCTCAGGCGGCGTCCCCTTCGCCTCGTCCCTCCCCCCCCTCGCCGGATGATTCGCTGCACGAGCGGATCGACCGGCTGATCGAAGCGAAGCTCGCCAAGGAGCTTCCCGGGCAGTCGCCCTCGGCCCCGGCTTCGGACGCCGAGTTCCTGCGCCGGGCGTTCCTCGATTTCTCCGGGGTGATTCCGACGGTCGACGAGGCCCGGGCGTTCCTCGACGATCCGTCGCCGTACAAGCGGTCGCGGCTGATCGACCGCCTGCTTGAGAGCCGTTCCTACGCGCGGCGGATGGCGCAGGTTTTCGACGTGATGTTGATGGAGCGACGGCCCGAGGCGTACGGCCCCGCGGCCCCCTGGCGGGAATTCCTGTTCCAGGCGTTCGCCGAGAATCGCCCCTTCGACGTCTTGGTCCAGCAGATCTTGGAGCCCGACGGCAGCGATCCCAAGACGCGTCCCGCGGCCCGGTTCCTGCTCGAGCGCGACGCCGACCCCCACACGATGACGCGCGACGTCGGCCGGCTGTTTCTGGGCATGGACATCCAGTGCTGCCAGTGCCACGACCACCCGCTCATCGACGATTACAAACAGCAGCATTATTATGGCCTTTACGCGTTCTTCAGCCGCACCGTCGTGATCGCCGGCAAGAACGCTTGCGGCGTCATCGCGCCGGGCGCGACGCCCGTCGTCGGCGAGAAGGCCGACGGCGAGGTCACGTTCGCCTCGGTCTTCAAGAAGAAGGTGACGCACAAGACCGGCCCGCAGGTCATCGACGCCAAGCCGCTCCCCGAGCCGACGGTCGACAAGGGCCGCGACTACCTGATCCCCCCGACAAGGACGGCAAGGTCCGGCCGGTCCCGATCTACAGTCGCCGTGCCCAGTTGGGCAAGGCGCTGACCTCGGCCGACGACCCCGCATTCGCCCGCAACATCGCCAACCGTCTCTGGGCGCTCATGATGGGCCGGGGCGTCGTCCACCCGCTCGACCTGCTCCACGGCGACAACCCGCCTTCGAATCCCGAGCTTTTCGACCTTCTGGCCGAGCGGATCGCGGCGATGAAGTACGACGTCAAGGCCTTCCTCCGCGAGCTGGCCCTCACCCGCGCCTATCAGCGGAGCAGCGAACCGCCTCCCGATTCGAGCGCCGAGTTGGCCGATCCGAACCGGTTCGTCGTCTTCGCCGTCCGTCCGACATCCCCCGAGCAACTGGCCTGGAGCACGATGGAGGCCGTCGGTTACGTCGCCGGCGTTCGTCGCGAGGTCGACCAGCAACTCGACGGCGTCGACCCCCGGATGAAAGCGATCCTCGCCCTTGACGCCAAGCGCAAAGCGCTGCGTGAAGCCGAGCTGGAAGCGGCCGTTTATTCCCGGCTCGCTCCCAACGTCGGGTCGTTCGTCAACCACTTCGGCGGCGTCGCGGGTCAGGCGCAAGAGGCCGCCGAAGCGACATCGACCGTCGACCAGGCGCTGTTCGTCACCAACGGCGAGCCGGTCAACGGGTGGCTCAACCCCGCGCACGGCTGGCTGGTCGGCCGTTGCGCCGCCATGGCCGACGCGTCGGCCGTCGCCGAGGAACTTTACCTGAGCATCCTCTCCCGCCGTCCCACTCCGGACGAACGGGCCGAAGTCGCCGCCTACCTCGCCGCTCGCAGCGATCCGAAAGAGCGTCCCGCCGCCGTCCGCGAACTGGCGTGGGCCCTCCTGGCCTCGACCGAATTTCGGTTCAACCACTGACAACAACGACGAAGGACGCGAACCCGGCCCAGCCGGCCGGAATTCGTCGCCTTCGGCTCGCCCCGCATCCCTCCCGCCGATCAAGCCCGCCGATGGAGACTTCGCCATGAAGTGCACGTACGCCTGCAACACGATGGACCACACGCTGTCGCGACGACGGTTCCTCGGGGGCCTGGCGGCCTCGGCGGCGGGGGCGGGCGCCCTCGGCGGCGGCTTCTCCAGCTTCCTCTCCCCGGCGGCCGGCGCCGAGCTGGCTGGCAAGCAACGGCACGTTCTGGTGGTCTGGCTGGCCGGCGGCGCCAGCCAGCTCGAAACCTGGGACCCCAAGCCCAAGACCGACACCGGCGGCCCGTTCCGATCGATCGAGACCAGCGTTCCGGGCGTGCGGATCTCGGAATTGCTGCCCAAAACGGCCATGCAGATGCACCGCCTGGCCCTGTTGCGGAGTATCAACACCAACGAGAACGATCACGGCAAGGGCGCCTACCTGATGCAGACCGGGCGTCCCCAGGCGGCGGGCATGGCGTATCCGCAGCTCGGCTCGGTGATGTCGAAGTGGCTGGGCGACGAAGCCAACCCGCTGCCCGGCTACATTTACATCACCCCCGGCGGCGGCGGCAAGGGGCAGAGCGAGGCGGCGTTCCTGGGCCCCAAGTACAACCCGCTGTACCTCGGCAACGGCAGCGCCCCGGCCAACACCGCGCAAGACCCGGCGATCTCGGCTCTCGGCGCATCGGGGCGTCAGGCCCTGCGAATGCACCTCAACGACCGCTTCGCCAAGCGCCGGCGGACCGCCGAGACCGAGGCGTACACGACGACCTATGAACAAGCCCAGAAGCTGATGACCCGTCGCGACGTCTTTGACGTCACCAAGGAGCCGGCCAAGGACCTCGACCGCTACGGCTCGCACGACTTCGGCCGTCACTGCCTGCTCGCCCGTCGGCTGCTGCAAGGGGGCGCGACGTTCGTCCAGGTCACCCACTCGAACTACGACACCCATAACGAGAACTTCGACTTCCACCTCGAACAGGTCGGCGAGTTCGATCAGTCGTTCGCGACCCTGATCGACGACCTGGCCGCGAGCGGGATGTTGCAGCATACGCTCGTCGTGGTGATGTCGGAGTTCGGCCGGACGCCGCAGATCAACTACCTCTACGGCCGCGACCACTGGGGGACCGCCTGGTCGGTCTGCATGGGAGGCGCGGGGATCACCCCGGGCAACGTCGTCGGCAAGACCAACGACCGCGGCACCGAGGTCGTCGACAAGCAGGTCGGCGGCGGCCATCTGTTCCACACCTACATGCGCGCCGTCGGGCTCGATCCGACCGAATCGTTTGAAGCCGACGGCCGCGCGATCCAGCTCGCCGAGCCGGCCGCATCGGCTATCAAGGAACTCCTCGTCTGAACGACGTCCCGCCGCCCGCCGCCAGAATCGGGGAAACCGATGCCCGCCGAGCCCGAGAAGACGCACATCGCGCGTGAACTGAAGTACGGCAAGCCGCTGATCGCCTGCCGGTTCGACCCGACCGGCAAGGCGGTTTTCGCCGGCGCCGAGGACGACACGGTCCAGCGCTGGGATCTCGCCGCCGACCCGGCGAAGGTCAAGCCGATCGCCTACAACGCCCACGAGGGCTGGCCGTTCGCCCTGGGCGTGTCGCTCGACGGCCAGACGCTTTTGACCGGCGGCACCGACGGTAAGCTGATCTGGTGGCCCGCGACGGGCGACGCCCCCAAGCCGATCCGCGCGCTCGCCGCCCATAAGGGCTGGGTCCGCGCGATCGCCTTCGCCCCCGACGGCAACCACTTCGCGTCCTGCGGCAACGACCGCAAGGTCCGGGTCTGGTCGCTGGCCGACGGCGCGCAGGTTCTTGATCTCCCCGGCCACGAGCGGCCGATTTTCCGGGTCGCCTTCACGGCCGACGGCAAGCACCTGCTGTCGGCCGACCTGAAGGGCCTCGTGATCCAGTGGGACGCGCGTACCGGCAAGGAGGAGCGCCGGCTTGACGCCTCGAAGCTCTATCATTACGACGTCGGCCAGGGGGTCGATTACGGCGGCGTCCGCGACCTGTCGCTCAGCCGAGATGGGGCGTTTCTGGCGTGCAGCGGACAGATCAACGCCAGCAACCCCCTGGGCGCGGTCAGCAACGCCGCTCTGGTCGTCCTCGACTGGAAGACCGGTGAGCACAAGCAGCTTCAGCACCCCAAGGAAGGGGTCTCGGGCGTCGCCTGGGGCGTCCGGTTCCACCCTGACGGGTTCCTGATCGCCTCGTCCGGGGGCACCGGCGGCAGCTTCCTCTGGTTCACGAAGCCCGATCAGACCAACGAGTTCTTCAAGCTGACGTTCCCGAACACCATCCGCGACCTCGACCTCCATCCCGACGCTCTGCAAATCGCCACCGCCCACCACGACGGCGTCGTCCGCATCAGCGCGATGAAGGCCAAGGCCTGATCGCTATGGACTTGCCGAACGTCTCGTTCGAGCCATGCTCGGCGGCGACCATGGCCGCCCGGACGACTCCGGAGAGCGGGATCGCCCCGAACCGGCTAGACGCCAGGCGCAATTCGCGAAGACGATTTGCGGAGGGGCCGATTAGCTCTTCCCGGTCGGCGGCTCTGTTTGACAGCGCGGGGACGGCCCCGAGTCGGCCGGTCAGACGGCCTTGGCCGCCTTGCGGCGTCGGCCGGCGGCGATCAGTCCGAAGACGCCGACGCTCAGCAGCGCCATGCTCGACGGCTCCGGTACGGCTTGGCTGATGACGCGCGCCTCGATTTCGAAGACGCTGGGCAGGGTTGACCATGCTCCGGGGCTGCCGACCCAGGCTTGGTTGAACGCGCCGATGGCCGCCCCGACCGCCGGGACATAGCCCAAATTGCCGGACGCGTTCGTGATCGCTCCCGTAAACGTGAATGTGTCGGGCACGACCACCGACGGGACGCTGAACGCGATCAGGGTGTTGGTCGAATTGATGGCGACCCCGGTCATCACCGCGCTCTGCCACAAGAGGGTCCCCGGAGCGCCGCCGGCGCCGTCGTTGGCGTAGAGGAACGCCTGAAGGTCGCCCGTAACGGACAGACCTTGCGAGGTGAATCCGAGGTCCAGCTCGGTCACCGCCCGAGGCGTGCCCGGCGCGGCCGTCACCTCGCCGCCGATTTGAAGAGCGCCCGTCGTGGTGATGCCCTGGTCGCCGGCGCTGGAGTTGTCGAAGATCAGGTCGGCCGAGGCGACAGCCTGAAACGAGACGGTGACCAGGGCCGCCGCAAGGATCGACCGAATTTGCACAAACATCAAGACTCTCCCAGGTGACGAAATTCCAGCGGAATCGATGTGACGGATTGTCGACCAGCTCTCGGTGCTCTCGCGCAACGGCATGGAGCGGAATTCGGTGGGGATTGTAACACCGGAAGTGGGTCGAACAGGCATCGTGTTGTGGGAAATCAACGATCTCGGGGAACCAAAGACCGCTTGGCGGCGAGGCGGGACCGTCCCGCCCACTTCGACGGCGTCGTCCGCCTTGGCGCCGTAAAGGCCAAGGCCGTGATCAGAGCGGAACGGTCTCTCCATAGAAGCCGTGCTCGCCGACGCCGCGTCGAATTAAGCGGCTCGACTGCTGGTCTCGGCGGAAAACGCCGATAGATCCGAGTACGAGCCCGAAGCGCCAGCGAGTGCATTCCCAGTCAGCCGTCCGGACCATGCACTCGCTGGCGCTTCGGGCTTATTCCCGAGTCTTGTAGGGTGGGCATTGCCCACCGTTTCAACCCGTGACGGCGTAACGATTTCGGATGGTGGGCAATGCCCACCCTACGAAGCTCATTCTCGCGCGACGGATCGCGAAGCCTTCTTCACAAGAAGGAAGGCGGGGGAGATGGAGGAGAATCGCACGACATGAGAAAGTCTGACTCCGTTCCCCGCCGTGATCGTCGATTTCTTCCTGATGGATTGGGCGATGCGCTGGCGCTCGAGCCGCGCAGGCTCTTGAGCGGCGGAGCGTTACATGCGGTTCGGACCCCAGCGTCGGCCCGTGCGCAGCGGGTCACGCCGGCCACGATGATCAATCGCGAGTACGCGGCGTTCCTCGCCGATTTCCGCCGGGTCGAGCAGTCGTATATCGCGGCTCTCAACGATCAGGCGGCCGGCACGACGACCGTCACGGCGAACCTGGTTCAGCCCTATCTGAGCGGCGGCAGCCAGGTCGTGGTCGACAACGCGTCGGTCTTTGGGCCCAACGGCTCGTTCGCCGCGCCCGTGACGGCGACCGTGACCATTTCGGGAGTTCCCAACGGCGCCTACCTCACGCTTGTGGGCCGCAGCGGCAATACGCTGATCGTCGACCCGGCCGCGTCGAGCGCCGTGAATCTGGCGGCTTCGGGCGTGGCGCTGACGGCCTCGGTTCCGGCCACCGCGCAATCGAGCGCCGCGGCCTTGTTCCCCACGTTCATCGTCAACCGCGCCAATCAGATGGCGATCAACCTGGTGATCTATTTCAACGGCCTGCCGCAGAAGCTTCCGTATTACAACGCCCCGCCGCGCACGCCGAACCAGCGCGGGGCGATCCAGAATTACGTCTATTCGTCGATCTCCGGGGGCGGGGCCACGAACCTCGTGGGCGCGCTGACGGCGATCCCCCTGCCGGCCACCGCCGGCGCCGACCTGCAAATCTACGACGCCTCCGTCGCCAGCGCGGTCGAGCAATCGCGGCTCCAGGTGCAAAACGGCGTCTCGCAGATCTTCAGCGGCAGGTTGAAGATCTCGATCCAGGCGCCGAACAACCGGCTCGGAATCGCGGCCAACAGCGGCGCGAGCGCTGGTGGAACGAGCACGCCCACCACCACCGGGGCGTAAAGTCGCCTCGGGGATTCCAGGACGAACACGAGGCGAGCCGGTCCGACGGAAAGTGTCGGACCGGCTCGCCTCGTTGTGATCTGAACGTCGCGCGGGGTTACTTGCCTCGGCGTCCCCCGGTGCCCTGCCTGCCGGCCTGCTGGTTGCCGCGTCCGATGTCGACCATGTGGTCGCGGATCGAGGGGCCGGAGTTCTTGGCCTGGGTGACTTCACGGATTTCGCGGGTCTGCTCGGCGGTCAGCTCGCTCGTGGCCGCCTTGGCGGGGTCGCCGGCTTTCGCCTTCTTGCTTCGTCCCGAGGGCTTGATCTGGCCCTTGCCCTTGAACCTGGCTTCGGCCGTCGCGTCGTCGGACGTGTCGGCGGCGCTTCGGGGCAGGGCGTCGCTGAGCTTGAATTTTCCGATCCCGGACATGGTGGATGTCTCTCCTTTAACGAACCTCGATCATCGATTCCGGCGGGCCGCTGATCCTTGATGCTAGATCGTATCGCGGCGACCGCACAAGAGGCAAAAGCCGGCGACCTGGCGACCCGTCGTTGAAGTTGAAAAAAGCAAGCCTCCCCGCTCCCGGTGAGCGGGGAGGCGGTGATGGATTTCGTCGCGGGTCGAACGCCCGGCGCGTGGTCAGACGTGCGAGCCGACGCTTTCGAGGCTTTGCTCGGCGGCGCCCGTGAGCTCGGCTTCCATCTCGCGAAGTTCCTTGCTCTCAGTCTTCGACCGCCAGACGGCCCAGCCGACGCCCACGGCGCAGAACAGGCCCACGATGTAGAGCACCCAGTAATAGTCGCGCTGGCCGACGGCCAGGATGGTCGGGATGGCCAGCAGGCTGACCATGTTCATGACCTTGATGAGCGGGTTCAAGGCGGGGCCGGCGGTGTCCTTGAGCGGATCGCCGACGGTGTCGCCGGTGACGGCGGCCTTGTGTTTCTCGGAGCCCTTGCCCGTGTACGCGGTGCGGGGCTCGTCCTCGATGGCCTTCTTGGCGTTGTCCCAGGCGCCGCCGGCGTTGGACATGAACACCGCCAGGAGCTGGCCGACGATGATCATGCCGGCGAGGAAGCCGCCCAGGGCCTGCGGACCCAGGAAGATGCCGACCATGATCGGCACCAGGATGGCCAGAAGCGCCGGGCCGATCAGCTCTTGCTGGGCCGACGAGGTGCAGATGTTGACCACGCGGCCGTAATCCGGCTTCTTGGTCCCCGCCCAGATTTCCTTGTCGCGGAACTGGATGCGGCACTCCTTGACGATCAAGAACGCCGCGCGGCCCACGGCGCGGATGAGCATCGAGCTGAACAGCATGGGGACGGCGCCGCCGATCAGGGCGCCGACGAACACCTTGGGAGTCGCCACCGAGAGCTTGCCGGCTTCGTTGAGGTAGTCGCTCAGCGGCATGGTCGCGACCTTATCTTCGCTGCCCACCGCGACGACCGCGATATAGCTGGCGAAGAGGCTGACGGCGGCGATCACCGCCGAGCCGATGGCGATGCCTTTGGTCTCGGCCTTCGTGGTGTTGCCCACGGCGTCGAGGTCGGCCAGGATCTGGCGGGCGCGGGTGTAGTTGGCCTCGCCCATCTCGGCCCGGTCGTAACCCATCTCGCCGATGCCGTTGGCGTTGTCGGCCACCGGGCCGAACACGTCCATCGAGATCGTGTTGCCGGTCAACGTGAGCATGCCGATGCCGCACATCGCCACGCCGTAGGCGACGAACAGCGGGCTGGCTCCGTCATAGATCAACACCGACAACAAGATCGCCCCCGCGATCACCAGCGTGGCCACCACGGCCGACTCGTAGCCGACCGCGATCCCCTGGATGATGTTCGTCGCGTGGCCGGTCTGGCAGCTCTTGGCCAGGCTCTTCACCGGCTCGTACTGCGTGTGCGTGTAATAGCTCGTGACCTTGTTCAGAGACACCGCCAGGATGATCCCGATCAAACAGGTCCACGCCGGCCGCATGTCGAGGGTCTGGAACAGGCCGAGGTTTGCCCAGAACGACTGTCGCGTTGAGAGGATCGGCCCCTGGTAAGCCTGGGTGAACGCCTTGAGCTCGGTCTTCGCCGCCAGCGCCGCGTCGCGGGCCGTGGCGAACTCGGGTGTGACGTTGTAGCCGTAGGCCGCCTGCGGGTAATTTTTGATGTAAGCGTCGTTGATGTGCAGGTAGGCCAGACCCAGGAACATGAAGCCGATCACGCTGATGATCGAGCCGATGATGAACCCCCGATGGACCGAGTGCAAGGCCTCGTCGCTGGTGCTGTCGGCGCCGGCCTTGACGCTGTAGGTGCTGATGATCGAACCGACGACGCCGATGGCCCGGACCAAAAGCGGAAAGATGACGCCGATATGGCCGAAGCTGGCGTACCCCAGGATCATGGCGGCGACGATCGTCACCTCGTAGCTCTCGAAGATGTCGGCGGCCATTCCGGCGCAGTCGCCGACGTTGTCGCCGACGTTGTCGGCGATCGTCGCGGCGTTGCGCGGGTCGTCCTCGGGGATGCCGGCCTCGACCTTGCCCACCAAGTCGGCGCCGACGTCGGCCGCCTTGGTGTAGATGCCGCCGCCGACCCGCATGAAGAGCGCAAGCAGCGTGCCGCCGAAGCCGAAGCCGAGCAGCACCTCGTACGCCTTCTCGCCGAAGATGATGAAGATGGTCGTGCCGCCCAGGAGCCCCAGGCCGTCGGTGAGCATGCCGGTGATCGTGCCGGTGCGGTAGCCGAGCTGAAGCGCGTTGCCGTAGCTCGTCCGCGCCGCGGCGGCCACCCGGAGGTTGCCGCGCACCGCCAGGCTCATGCCCACGAACCCGACCAGCCACGAGAAGAACGCCCCCGCGGCGAACGCCGCCGCGCGCCCGAACCGCACCGCGCCGGTCGCCTCGGCGGTGAAATAGAGGATCAGCGTGATCAGGAAGATCAGCGGGAACAGGGCCATCGCTTGCCGCATCAGGTAGGCCCACGCCCCCTCGCGCACGGCGTCGGCCACCTCGCGCATCTTCTGCGTGCCCTGGTCCGCGCCCAGCACCTGGCCGACCAGCATGCCCGCGTAGCCGAGTCCGGACACCGCGATCAGCAGAGTCAGGATCAGCCCCACGCGCTCCGGCAGGGCGTATTTCGTTATCGGCTCGAACAACTCGAGCGCGTGCTCGCCCTCTGGGATGCCCGCCGCCGGCGTGATGATCGGCGCGGCCGCAGTATCTTGTTGGGCGAATATCAGGGAAGGGCTCGCCAGCAGGGCTGTCACGAGCGTCGCTGTTCTGAGAACGTGCCACCGTTGCATGATCCCTGTCTCCAACCTTCAAAGAAGTTGAACCAACACGAGGCTCGTCGCACTCCCGATGCGTCGGTCGGTGGGAAACTTGCTGCCGCCGGCCCGTTGCAGGCCGAAAACCCACGAAGAGCAGGGTCGCGCCGGCTCCATCCTCAATGTCTTCCAGCCTACCGCCGACGACGACGTCGTCGTCCACGGACAGCCCGGCTCCTCAACGGAATCGTCGAAATTGCTGACGAAGGGTGATTCCCGATTCCTCCCGATTAAACACCAGCGGCGGCGGTCGGGAAAGAGCCTACATCCGAAAACCCATGGGTTCCAGATTCCTGGAATTCACCCACGGCGACGCCGAGTTTCGGCTCGTCGTACTTCCAGAAATGATGGAATGACGACATGATTCAGCGTTGTCGGAATCACTTGGGGAATCGGGTGGTGTCGATGTAGCGGTAGGCGCCGCCGGTGGCGGTGGCGAGGCGGCGGAGGGGCGTGTTCTGTCCGAGGTCGGGGCCGCGGCCGAACTCGACGGCCTGGATGCGACTCCGGCCGGTCTCGGCCAGCAATTTATCGACGTCGGATTCGCTCATCGAGTCGGCGTCGGTCAAGAAGAACACGACCTCGGGCTTGTCGGACAGCCCGGTGCGCAGGGCCAGGAAATGGTCGGTGCCGCCGTAGGGGACGACGGCCGTGAGCTGCGACCGGATTCGCGACTTGTTCACGGCGGAGGCCGACATCATCCCGGGACGGCCTTGCGGATCGGTCAGCTTGTTGGCCTGAAGGTGATAGAACGTCACCGAGACCAGGGCGTCGGGAGGGAGCCGATCGAGGCTCGCCAGCAGCTCGCGCTTGGCGACGTCGAGCGCGTTGCGCAGGCCCATGCTCCCCGAGCAATCGATCACGTACGCGAACGACCGTCCGGTCTCGCGGGCGCCGAAGAACTCGGCGCCGGGACCGATTCCGCGCCCAACGCCGCCGCCCGAGCCTCCTCCCTCGCCCTCTCCGCCTCCGCTCCCCGACCCCGCCAAAAGCCCGACGCCCGAGGTCGGCAGGCCCGGCAGGTCGCGTTGGAGCGTCGCGTCGGGTTTGACGTCGGTCCGGGGGAGGATCTCCGAGAGCAGGGCGTCGGCCGCCGGATCGCGCACGGCCTTGATCGCGGGCGCCTCGCCGGACGGAGCCAGGGCCGGATCGCCGATGCCGCCGATCTCGCCCGGGCTTCCGCCTCCCCCCGCGCCCGACGTCCGTTTCGGATCCGCGCGGTTGTCGACCGGCTCGATCTCGCCGCGAAGGGTTCGCGGCTTGTCGTCGTCGCGCGTCGCGGTTACGTTCATGACCGTCAGCGAGGCCAGGAGAACGAGCAGAACGTGGACGAGCGTCGAAGTCGCCAGCGATCGCGGGTCGGTCAGCGGGGTGGTTCCCAGCCGCTCGATCGCCTCGCCCAGGACACCCGCGTCGCGGTCGTACTCATCGCGAATCGCCATCGGCGGGCTCCCGTTCGTGATCGAAGAATTCCGGTTCGGGCTCGGAGGCGGCCGATCGGCCTCTCTCGCGGACCGTCGCCGGCCGGTTCAAGGTCCGCCAGGCGAGGATCAAGGCGATCCCCGCGAGGCCGATGAACAATCCTACGGCCCAGGTCGAGTCGGACCAGACCGAAACCGCGGCCTGGGGATCGAAATCGCGGGGCTTGGCCCGGGCTCGCGTCTCGACCCGCGGCGGTTCGGCGCCGACGATCAGGGGGGCGAGCCGGCCGCCGTCGTCGGCCGCGTAGCGCACCCGCCGCAGGAACGTCCCGGTGAAGGCGACCGACGCGCCCGAGGCGATCGCGGGCGCGTCCGTCGCGCCGAAGGCGAAGACCGCGCAGAAGAGGTTGCCCGGCGGCTCCTCGATCCAGGCTTCGACGAGCGGTGGAAAGCTGCCGACGGCGGCCTGGCGGAACACCCGCGCGACTCGCCCCCGGACGATCACGCGACGGCCTCGCCAGGCGTCGGGACGGGCCCACAGGTCGCGGAACGCGACGGCTTGCGGCGGCTCGCTGGCGTCGCTCTTGCCCGTCAGCGCCGCATGCTCGGCGGCCAGATCGGCAAGGCCCAGTGGCGCGTCGTCCTCGACCTGGCCGGCGAGAACGAACAGCGTCGCGGCGATCAGCCACGCGATCATGGCGAGGCTCCAGGCTGGGCCAGCCGGATCGTGGCGACCCCGGCGGCGGAGCAGACGGCGATGATCCGCGCGGCGGGCTCGTACATCAGCCGGTCGTCGGCGATCAGGCGGACCCGGAGCGGGCGCGAGCCCATCAGGCCGATGTAGCGATGGAGGCGGTCGGACAGGGTGTCCAGGTCGGGGACGACGGCCTCGCCCAGGCGGATCGTTTTGAGGTCGCCGAGGTCGTCGGCCTCGGCCCGGATCAGGAGGTCGTTTTCGAGGTCGGCGTCGATGGTGCGCGACGAGGTCGATCGAGCTTGCCCGCGCGCCGACGAGGGGAGGGCGGCCGGGGTCGACGGCAGGTGCAGTTCGATGTGCGTCTCGGCCGTCGGCGCCTTGAACGTCAGGATGAAGAAGGCCAGGAGCTGAAACGCCATGTCGAGCATCGGCGTGACCGGAAAGAAGACCTCGTCGGGCGGGCCGGGGCGGTACGAGCGCGATCGCGGCGAGGCGCCGGTCGCGACCGCCGTCGGGGGCGGCACCGAAGCGGGAAAGTCGTCGGCCTCGAAGAGCATCTGGTCGGGTCCGACGCTCACGGCTGTTTCCTCCTCAGGACGACGAGGCTGAAGTTGGCGAAGCCCTGCGTCTGGGCCTCGGCGAGCGTCCGCCGGACGTGGCCGTACGACGCCTCGCGATCGGCCCGGAGGATGACCACCGTCGGTAGCTCGGCGGCCGGGGCTCTCGGTTCGAAATCCGAACCGAGAGCGAGTTCGGCGCGTCGGTCCGGCTCGACCAGTTCGAGTCCCGAGCGGCGGATCGCGGCCTGGTTCTTCCACCAGGCGGCGGCGGCCGGACCTTCGAGAATCGTGTCGTCGACCAGTAGCCCGCCGCGCGCGTCGAGGCTCGCCGACAGCCGATCGACGGTCAGGTCCGAGCCGGGCAGGGCGGCCGGCGCCAACGGCAGCCGCACCGCCCGGTTGGCCCCTTCGAGCCGACTCCCAAAATGGATCAGCATCATGAAGAACGTGATCAACTGGAGGACCATGTCCAGCAGCGGCGTCAGGTTCGGACTGAGCATGTGCGAAGACGACGAGCGGGGCATGGGGCGACCTCGGCCGGCGCGGCGGATCGAGACGAGACGACACGACACGGGACGACTCGGTTACTCGGAATGGGCCGGGGGCAGCGCCGATCGCGGCGCCGCGCCGGCCGAGGCGGCCAATGCGGCGTTGAGGGCGAACGGGTGCGGGTGCGAACCGGTTCCCGGCATCGGCATAGGAGTCGCCGTCGAGGGGGCGGCCGGTTCTTGCGGCTTCACCCCCGGCGCGAACTGCTCCAGCAGCGGCTCGGCGGCCATCGCCACTTCGAGCGACAGCCGGGCGATCCGGTTGCGGAAGAACGAGTAGAAGTAGATCGCCGGAATCGAGATCGCGATCCCTTCCAGGGTCGCGAACAGCGCCGTGGAGATCCCCGCCGCGAGCTGGCTGGCCTGCGGCGACGAGCCTTCGGTCGCGATCACGCGGAAGGCCATGATCATGCCGTAAACCGTCCCCACCAGGCCGATCATCGGCCCGAGCGTGCCGACGGTGGCGAGGTAGGTGGTGCGGTGCTCCATCTCCATCGTGGCGTCTTCGTTGGCCATCTCCATCGACCGCTGCGCCTGGGCCACGCCGCTGGAGAGCTTGCGGACCCCCGCCGAGAGCACCCGGCCGAACAGCGACGGATCGGCCGCCGCCCGGCTGTAGGCGTCGCTGTACCGCTTCTGGTCCAGAAGCTCCTGGACCTCGCGCACCAGCCGCCGCGGCAGCGCGGCCGACGTCCGATAGCGAAGCGCCATCCAGACCACCAGGGCGATCAGATAGAACGACATCGCCGCGATCAGGACCCCGATCGGCCCCGACGCGCGGACCATCCAGCGAAAGAACGATTCGCGCGCGTCAACCTTGGGGGCGTTCGCGTCGCCGGCCGACTCGGCGCTCGCCGATCGCTCATCGCCGCCCCGGGCCGAGGCTCCGTCCTGAGCCGTCGCGCGCGTCGGTGCGAGCGGGACGAGGCCCTCGGGACCGGCCAGGAGCAGCACCCCGATCACCATCGCCAGCACGCGGCCGTACCATGATTCCATCGCTGCCAGACCTCCTCGCCCCGTCGTCGAAACCCCTCCACAACAGATTACTCGATCATCCCTCCGCCGACAACGCAAACCCAACAACGCCAAGGATAAGGAACGTACGACGACGCAAACGCACGATCGGCGGCTCGCCGGCCGCGATGCTTGAGGTGAGACGGGGGATCTGGGGAGGGGGGAGAGGAGCCGATCGGGAGATCGAGGTTCCCGGGGTCGGGCCGGGAACCTCGGGCTTGCAGCGAGGGGAGGTTACTTTTTCGAGGCGGTTTTCTTGGCGGACTTGGCGTCGACTTCGGTCGACAACTTGCCTTCGGCGGGCTTGGGGGCGGCCTTGAACTCCTCGGCGGTCATCTTGACGGTCGAGCCGTCGCGCATCAGGACTTCGCCGCCGCTCTCGGGGGCCGTCTTCTCATAGGCCACGACGGTCTTGGAGTCGGTCGGGTCGAAGTCCACCCCCCAGTAGACCACCACGGCTCCCGCCTGGAGTCCCATGTAGGCTTGAGGGAAGCCGTTTTCCATCGGAGCCAGGTCCTTGATCGACTTCGGGGCGGGCTTGCCCCCCTTCTTGTGCATCCGCAAGAAACTGTCGATGTCCTCAAGCGCCAGGGCTGCCTGCGTGGGCGCCTCAGAGCGGCTCGCGCCCGATGAGCCGCAGCCGGGGGCCGCCACGGCCAGACCCACGATGAACGCGAATCCGTAAGCCAAACGGGATAATGTCATGGTCCAATCTCGATGATTAAATAGGAGAAAGAAAACGACGGAAGGGGCATGCGCCGCCCCTTCTGCGGGTTCACTCGTCCAGCGCGGTCTACAGTCGGGTCGTGGGCGGCTATCAAGAAAAGCTGCCGCGAGCATGCCTTCTCCCTCAAGGGTGAAGGGAGTTCGGCGCCGGCCCGCATGATGCGATCCGAAAGCAAACCACGCGAGGGCGGTTTGCATTCGGGTTGCATACAACAATCAAAACAGGACGTTGCGAGCATGCCTTCTCCCCTTGCGGGAGAAGGTGGCCGGAACGACCGGATGAGGGGTGAATCATAGGAATTCCTCGGACGCCAAGGCGATCGAAGAACCCCTCATCCGCCCCTGCGGGGCACCTTCTCCCGCAAGGGGAGAAGGGAATTCGGCCTCGGCCCGCGTGCAACTCAAATGCAAACCGCGCTAGGGTTCGAAGATCAGTACGCGTCGCTGCTGACGACCTCGCCGCCGGCGCGGGTGCCGAGGGCGAACCAGGTCCGGGGGTTGATCGAATCCTTGATGAAGTGGACCGAGCCGTCGCAGAACGCCGTATTGGCGCCGCCGGGGTGGTAGCTTCGCGCGGCCTGGTGGGAGGCGTAGAACGTATCGTTGCCGCAGTCGTTGGCCTTGTAATTCGGGGTGATCGTGTGGGTGTAATTGGTGGTCATCGGCAGCCAGCGGTAGTATTGGCCGCCCCGATATTGGATCAACCAGTACACCTGGGAGTTGTCCCAGTTGGAACATTGAGGGTCGATGACCTGGTTGCTCCAGGTGGGGCCCGAAGTCTCGTAGTACACCATGTCGATCGAGTAGGGCGTTCTCCCCGAGGTCGAGGCTGAGCTGGACGCGCCGATGTAGTGCGACTTCGTGGTCTCGGCGAACATCCCGGTGTTCGACGTGCCGTCGGTGAAGACCGACATCTGCGTGCGGCTGGTGACCTTCTGATAATCGGGGGTGTTCACCTTCGCGGTTTCGTTGAGCTGGACGTTGAACGCCCCCAGGTAGGCGCTGTTGGTTTCTTCGTAGCCGTACGTGCCGCCGAAATACTGGCTGGCGGTGCCGCCCAGGCTGGCCATGTAGTTCGAATAGCCGAGTTCCGTTCCGGGCGCCGCGACGAACCGAGCGCTCGCGCCGTCGGACGGGCAGTTGTATACGGAGACGATCTGCGTCTGGGCCGTGTTGTTGAGTGACGAGGCGCCGTAGGTGTTCATACTCACGGAGAAATTGAACGCGTTGTAGGTGTTGCCTCCCTCGATGAACGGCAGGATCAACGCCTGAACATTCGCCCGGCCGCCGCCGCCGGGCGGGTTCGGGGCGCATCCCGGCGGAAGCTCGCTGTAGGTCGACTCGAAGGTCAGCGCCGCCAGAGCCATCTGCTTGAGGTTGTTCGTACATTGCGCGCGGCGGGCCGCTTCACGGGCCGACTGAACCGCGGGGAGCAAAAGCGCGATCAGGACGGCGATGATCGCGATCACGACCAGGAGCTCGATCAGCGTGAAGCCACGGCCGCGGCTTCTTCCAATTCGTTGAAGCACCATGAGCTTGGGTTCCTGAAGACGAGGGAAGGGATGGCGAGATCAAGAGGCGGAAGAGAGGCTTGCGCTTGCTTCGCGGCACCGCCGAGAGGGGGCTGTGCGGCGAGGTCGGAAACACCCTGGACCTTTGTGCCGGACGCTACGTCGCGACCGGTGGGGGCTGGGTTCGGGAGGAGAGGCTCATTGGACGCGGGGTTCTGGGCGCAGCCGATGATCCCAATGGCCGTCGCCCGGGCCACGAGGAGCCTGGAATCGGATGGATCCCGCAAGCATGTTTCGATGACTCTCAAGGGGGAATCGTCGAACCTTCGCACGCTCGGGCAAGGAGAGATGGTGCCCGATGCGTCTCCTCGGTGGACGACGATGGATTCGGCCGGCTTCCGAGAACGAGTAAGTTAGGAGATTTTCATCGATGGCTCGTTCATTCGTCAATACCTTGCGACCGAGGGATCACGCATTTTTTAAGACTCGGAGCGGATGCGTATCGACCGAGCGTTCGGAGAGGCCGTCGGCGGGCGACGGAACGTCTTGGGGGAGGGGGGAGTCGAGGCGGGCGTCGAGGGCCGAGAAAAGGCCGATGCAACCTTAGGCGGAAGGGCTCGCGAATAGGCGATTCGGGCTCGGAAAACAAGGGCGAAACGAGGGCGTTGGGACGGCTTTGAAAAAAGGTAAAAATGGTCCGTCGCCAAACTTAGGGCGATTCCGACTTTAATGATTTTTCGATCTTGCGAGGAATCGCACGAGGGGATAGAACGACCGCAGAACGGGGCTCGGAAGAGCGACGAACGACGAGGAAAACCGGCTTTGCAAAACCACGACCGCTCATCACACTTAATCGTACGAAGAGCGGCCTCGGCGGTAGGTTTTTTGGGAATCGTCGATCAAGGCGAGGCTCGCCTTTCCGGGTCGGCCGCAATGCGGTCGGCGAGGGATGAAGGAGTGTTGGGCCGATGATCGTCCGTTCGATCGCCGGGGGCGTGGAAGTCCTCGCGCCGGCGAAGTTAAACCTGTACCTTGAGGTTCTGAAGCGAAGGCCCGACGATTACCACGACATCGAATCGTTGATGGCGGCCGTCGATCTGTTCGACGTGCTGACCGTCCGCGACGAGGCGTCGGGGGCGATCGTGCTGGAATGCGACGATCCGAGTTTGCCGGTCGACGGCCGCAACCTCGTGGTCAAGGCGGCCGAGCTTCTCAGGGTGTTGACCGGATGCACGTCCGGAGCGCGGATCAGCCTCAAAAAGGCGATACCGGCTCAGGCGGGCCTGGGCGGCGGATCGAGCGACGCGGCGGCGACGCTGACGGCCCTGGATCGGCTCTGGAACCTTGGGACCTCTCCCGGACGGCTCGACGCGATGGCTGGCGAGATCGGCAGCGACGTGGCTTTCTTCCTGCATGCACCGGCGGCGGTCTGTCGCGGTCGGGGCGAGCTGGTGGAGGCCGTATCCCTCTCGGTCCCTCTCCATTTCGTGTTGATCGTCCCCCCCGTCGGCCTGAGCACGGTCGACGTGTATCGACGTCTGCGACCGCCCGAAAATCCCAGGACGATCGGACCGGTTCTGGACGCCCTGGCCCATGGAGGGCCGGTGGAGCTGGGTCGAAGCCTGTTCAACCGGCTTCAACCCGTCGCCGAGACGCTTCGCCCCGAATTGATCGGGGTGCGCGACGCTCTGGCGAGCCTGGACTCGCTCTTGTGCGGGTCCTTGATGAGTGGTAGCGGCTCAGCCTATTTTGGGCTCGGCCGTGATTCCGCCGCGGCCGATCGCGCCGCGGACGTCCTCAAGCCGCTCGGACTAGGATGGGTCCGGGCCGTGACCTGCGGCCCCTGAGCAGAGAACGCCTCGTAAAGGAGTACCGGCTGTGGAGATCACCGAAGTTCGCATCAAGCTCATGGAAGACAACTCGGGCAGCAACGAACGGTTGCAGGCCTTCTGCAGCATCACGTTCGACGACATGTTTGTCATCCGGGACTTGAAGATCATCGAGGGCGCCAAAGGCTTCTTCGTCGCCATGCCCTCGCGCAAGCTGACCGACCGCTGCCACAACTGCGGCACCAAGAACCACCTGCGGAGCCGTTTCTGCAACCAGTGCGGATGCCGGCTCGACGAGAACCGCGCCCTTCGCGACGCCGATGGACGCGCCAAGCTCCACGCCGACATCGCCCATCCGATCAACTCGATGTGTCGCGAGAAGATCCAGGCGGCCGTGCTCGCCTCCTACGCCGAGGAACTCGAGCGGGCCAAGATGCCGGGCTACGTCTCGCGGTACGACGACTACGAAACCGACGATTTCGACGTGCCGTTCGACAGCCACGCCGCGACCGCCCAGCACCCGGTCATGAGTGGCGAACCGCCGCTCCGCCGCGGGCCTCTTCGCGGCCACACCCAGCACGCCCGGGGTGGTCAGTCGGTCCTCCGAGGGCCGCACGTTCCCCCTCGCAAGGAGAGCTCGCCCGAAGGCGTCGCCTCGGAGCACCATCATCATCGCAACGACTCCTCGTTCGGCAACGGCCTTTGAGCCGTTCGTTCGCCACGAGTCGAGTCGAACCTCTTCGGTCCGGAGTCCGCCTGAGTACGCCCTCCTGAATCCGATCTCCACGACTTCCAACCCGAATTCGCATTCCGTTCTTCAACAAGCCTGGACTGCGTCTTTCAAGCCGAGACCGACGCGCCACGGTCCCCACCGTAGCGCCGGCTCGGCTTTTCGCGCTTCCCCGTCGATCGACGCGCCCCTCTCGCGCCGCTGGACCGGCGTTCGGTCCTTGATTATCATCCATCCAACGGCGAATCCATTTCCTCCGCCGATCGCGGCGTTTCCGTCATTGGGAAAGCGATTCCATTGGCCATGTCGACGAACTCCCCCTCCGGATTGACGGGTTCCTCGACCGCCGCCGATCGCGCGAGGGCTTTGACGGTTGAAGCGCACGAGCGGTTCAAGTCCGTGAGCGAGGGGAAGGTCGCGGACTACATCCCGGCTCTCGCCGCGACGCCCGGCGCGTTGTTCGGCGTTTGCATGATCGGCACCTCGGGCGCCACGTTCGCCGCGGGAGACTCGGACTACGAATTCTCGATCCAGAGCGTGTCCAAGCCGTTCGTGTTCGCCCTGGTCTGCCAGGCCGTCGGCGAGGACGAGGCTCGCGAGAAGCTCGGGGTCAACAGCACCGGACTGCCGTTCAATTCGGTGATCGCCATCGAGCGGACGAAGGATGGGACGACAAACCCGATGGTCAACGCCGGGGCGATCGCGGCGGCCAGCCTCGCGCCGGGGGCGACCGCCGAAGCCGAGTGGCGGTTCCTCCACGAGGGCCTGTCGCGCTTCGCCGGCAGGCCCCTTACGCTCAACCACGCGGTGTACGAGTCCGAGGCGGCTACCAACCAGCGGAACCAGGGCGCCGCCAAGCTGCTTCAGGGCTACGATCGCATTTACTTCGACCCGATCCAGGCGACCGACGTTTACACCAGGCAGTGCGCGCTGAACGTGACCGCTAAGGACCTGGCGGCGATGGCCGCCACCCTGGCCAACGGCGGGGTGAATCCTCTGACTGGGGAGCGCGTCATCGACGCCGTCCACTGCCAGCACGTTCTGGCCGTCATGGTGACCGCCGGACTTTACGAACAGTCCGGCGACTGGCTGTACGAGACCGGCTTGCCCGGCAAGAGCGGCGTCAGTGGCGGGATGGTCGCCGTCGCTCCGATGAAGGGCGGGCTGGGTACGTTCGCGCCGTTGCTGGACGATTCCGGAAACAGCGTCAAGGGCCGGCTTGCGGCCAGGTTCCTCTCCGAACGGTTGGGCCTGAACCTCTTCGCCTCGAACCCCGCCGGATGACTTCGAATGACGAGTCTCTCGCCGCGCATTCAGCTCGATTGGATTGGACGAGTCCGCCATGAAACGCATCCGCATCACCCACGTCAATTACCACGAGCCGGTCACGTTCGGCGTCCACCGCGCCCTGCTGAGGCCTCGCGAGGGCCACGATCTCCACCTCGAGAGTTCACGCCTCAAGATTGATTGCGTCGTCGACCCCACCGCTCAGTCTTACCCGTTCCAGTACGACGCGAGCGAGCAGGTGGAGATCATCCCGTACCGACTCCCTAGTTATCCGCACGACGGCCCGGCGCTTCGAGAATGGCTCCGAGACCTGTACAGCCCCGGCGATCTCGTCAACACCTCCGAACTCCTGAACAAGCTGAACACGCGCATCTACGAAGCGTTCCAGTACGTTCGTCGTGAGGAGCCGGGGGGCCAGCTTCCTTGCCAGACGCTCGGTCTGGGCACGGGATCGTGCCGCGACTTCGCCGTATTCATGATGGAGGCCGCCCGGCACTGGGGGTTCGGGGCGCGATTCGTCACCGGCTACATTCAAATGGGCGAAGGCCAGCACGGCGCGACCCACGCCTGGGCAGAGATCTACATTCCAGGCGCGGGCTGGCGAGGCTTCGATCCCACGAACAACAAGCTCGCCGGCGACGAGCACGTCTCGGTCGCGGTGGCTCGCGAGCACGACAAGGCCTCCCCGCTCTCCGGTTCCTGGCAAGGGCCGGCGAACGCCTGGGATCGATTGGAAGTTTCGGTGCAGGTCGTGGCGCTCTGATAGGCCTGGTGACACGCGCGGCAGTCGAGCCGGAGATACGGTGGAGTTCGCCATGACGATCAAGCCTCCAGATTCCGCTTCCTTACCGCCGACCTCCAGCTTGCTGCATCGGATTCGACGTGTCGTGATGCGAGTTTCCTTTTTTCTTCTTGTGCTGATCGCGGGCTATATCGCCGTGCTTTACACCTTCCAGACGAGCGTCATCTTCCCTGGCGCCGCGACTCAGGGCCGTCCCGAGTCGGTGGCGCGTCTCGGGCCGGGGGGGGAACTGACGCGGTTGACCACCTCCCACGGCGGCGAGGTCGTCGCGCTGTACGGTCCGGCGCTCCAGGCCGACGGCCGCGCGCACCCCGACCCGGCTTCGCGGCCGGCGCTCGTCTACTTCTACGGCAACGCCATGTGCCTGGCGTACAGCGCCGCCGAGTTCGACCGCTTCCGGCGGCTGGGGCTCAACGTCTTGATCCCCGATTACCTGGGTTACGGGATGAGCGGCGGCAAGCCCTCCGAGGCCGGCTGCCGCGAGACCGCCGAATCCTGTTATCAGCATTTGATGTCGCGGGGCTTTCGCTCCGATCAGATCTTCGCGGGAGGCTGGTCGCTGGGAGGGGCGGTGGCGATCGACCTGGCGTCGCGGCAGCCGGTCGCCGGGCTGTTCGCGTTCAGCACGTTCACGAGCGTGCGCGAGATGTCGCGGGCCGTCGTGCCGCTGCCGCTGCCGGGAGTCCTGTTCAAGCACAAGTTCGACAGCCTGAGCAAGATCTCCAAGCTGACCTGCCCGGTCCTGCTGGGCCACGGCCGCGCCGATTCGATCGTCCCGTTCTCGATGTACGAGCGCCTGGCCGCCGCGACGAAGGCGCCGCTGTCGAAGCTGATCGTCGACCGCGCCGACCACAACGATTTCTGCGACGTCGGCGGGCAGCGGATCGACGAGGCGATTGAGGCGCTTGTGGCGAACGACGAGAGGAGCCCAGGGGTGCTGGATGCGTTCCAGGCGAATATGATCTTCCCCGGCGCCGCGACCCAGGGCCGTCCCGAGGCGGTGGTGCGTCCCGGGCCGGGTGGGGAACTGGCTCGGTTGACCACCTCTCACGGCGACGAGGTCGTCGCGCTGTACGGTCCGGCGCTCCAGGCCGACGGCCGCGCGCACCCCGACCCGGCTTCACGGCCGGCGCTCGTCTACTTCTACGGCAACGCCATGTGTCTGGCGTACAGCGCCGCCGAGTTCGACCGCTTCCGGCGGCTGGGGCTCAACGTCTTGATCCCCGATTACCTGGGTTACGGGATGAGCGGCGGCAAGCCCTCCGAGGCCGGCTGCCGCGAGACCGCCGAATCCTGTTATCAGCATTTGATGTCGCGAGGCTTCCGCTCCGATCAGATCTTCGCGGGAGGCTGGTCGCTGGGAGGGGCGGTGGCGATCGACCTGGCGTCGCGGCAGCCGGTCGCCGGGCTGTTCGCGTTCAGCACGTTCACGAGCGTGCGCGAGATGTCGCGGGCCGTCGTGCCGCTGCCGCTGCCGGGAGTCCTGTTCAAGCACAAGTTCGACAGCCTGAGCAAGATCCCCAAGCTGACCTGCCCGGTCCTGCTGGGCCACGGCCGGAACGATCCGCTGGTCCCGTTCTCGATGTTCGAGCGCCTGGCCGCCGCGACCAAGTCCCCCCTCACGAAGCTGATCGTCGACCGCGCCGAGCACAACGACTTCTTCGACGTCGGCGGCCGGCGGATCGATGAGGCGATCAAGAAACTGGTGGCGGCGGTCGGGTCGGCGGACGATTGACTCGCTCCTTGGCGCGCGATAGAGTCGCGCAAGCTGGGGGGCCCGGACAGGGCGACCCTCATATCCCGATCCGATGGCGAATGTTGAGGTCTACATGGCGCTCTACGAATTTGCCTGTCCCGGATGCACGCCCGTCGAGGCCTTCTTCCCCATGGGGGCCGCCCCGGACAGTCTGGAATGTCCCGAGTGCGGCGGGCGGGCCGAACGGCGGATCTCAACGCCCCGCCTTTCGATCGCGGGCACTTCCGCCTTCAAACTGATCGACGCCGCCAAGAAGTCCGCCCATGAACCTCAGGTCGTGACGGGCGCCCTTCCCCAATCAGGCCGAAAACGAGCCACGCCCACGACGACCAATCCGCTCCACCGCAAGCTGCCGCGTCCCTGATCTTGCCATCCGCAAGTCCCAGCATCAGCGCCAGGAGGAGTCATGCCGAAGGTCATTTTTCCGCTCGATTCGTCGAAGAAGTTCGAGGACCAGGAGAAGCTCGGCCACAATCGCTGGCATCCGGAGATTCCGCCGGTCGCTTCGGTGAAGCCGGGGGACAGCTTCCGGGTCCACTGCCGGGAATGGTTCGACGGGGCGATCGTCAACGACGACTCGGCCGACGACATCCTGAACGCCCCGCTGATGTGCGTTCACAAACTCAGCGGGCCTTTCCGCATCGAAGGCGCCAAGCCCGGCGACCTGCTGATCGTCGACATCCTGGACGTCGGACCCATTCCGCAGGAAGACTCGGGCCCGCTGGCCGGACAGGGGTGGGGCTATACGGGAATTTTTTCGCGGAACAACGGCGGCGGCTTCCTGACCGAGCAGTTTCCCGACGCCTACAAGGCGATCTGGGATTTCAACGGCCAGATCGCCACGTCCCGTCACGTTCCCTCGGTCTCGTTTCCGGGGCTGATCCACCCCGGCCTGATGGGCACGGCGCCGTCGGCGGAGCTGCTCAAGAAGTGGAATATGCGCGAAGGGGCGCTGATCGCAACCGACCCGAAGCGGGTCCCGCCGTTGGCACTCCCGCCCGAGCCTCGCGAAGCCGTGCTGGGCGGGGTTCCCGCGGCCGACTTCAAGCGCGTGGCCTCGGAGGCCGCCCGCACCGCGCCGCCTCGTGAAAACGGCGGCAACCAGGACATCAAGAATATGTCCAAGGGTACGCGCATCTTCTATCCGGTCTTCGTCGACGGCGCCAACCTCTCCCTGGGCGACTTGCACTTCTCGCAGGGGGACGGCGAGATCACGTTCTGCGGCGCCATCGAGATGGGGGGCTTCATCGACCTGCACGTCGACCTGATCAAGGGAGGCATGGAGACCTACGGCGTCTCCGAGAATGCCATCTTCATGCCCGGCAACGTCGACCCGCAGTTCAGCCAGTGGATCGCCTTCTCCGGCACCTCCGTCACGCTCGACGGCGAGCAGCGCTACCTGGATTCCCACCTGAGCTACCAGCGGGCCTGCCTGCACGCCATCGACTACCTGACCAAGTTCGGCTATTCGCCGGAGCAGGCCTATCTCCTCCTCGGCGCGGCGCCGATCGAAGGCAGGCTCTCGGGAGTGGTGGACATCCCGAATTCGTGTTCCACCGTTTACATCCCGACGTCGATCTTTGATTTCGACGTAAGGCCTTCTGCCAAGGGCCCGCATCAGATCAAGCCGGGGATCGGCGCCCCGCGATCGGCCAACAAGTAGTAGGGCCGGCGAACGGCAACCCGACGTACAAAGCAAAGAGAGCCGCCTTCTGGGGCGGCTCTCTTTGGCTTACGTCCGGTGACGCGCGCCTACGCACGGAGCGCCGCGAGCGCCCCGCGGAAGACTTTCAGGCCGTGGCCTTCGGGTCCGAGTGCTTCGCCGAGGCGGGTCCAGCGGGGGTGATGGAGGGGCGAGACGAACCGCTCGGGGTGGGGCATCAGGCCGAAGATCCGGCCGGTGGGGTCGCAGACGCCGGCGGCGGCCAGGGACGAGCCGTTGGGGTTGGCCGGATACTCCTGGGTCGGCTTCCCCGTGGCGTCGCCGTACTTGAGGACGATCTGGCCGGCGGCGTCGAGCGCTTCGAGGGCGCTTGGGTCGGCGGTCAGGAACCGGCCTTCGCCGTGGGCGATCGGCAGGTCGATGGGTTCGTCGAACGACACGAACGGCGAGAGGCCGGGCTGGGGCAAAAGCGTGACCCAGCGCGCCTCGAACCGTCCCGAGTCGTTATGCGCGAGCGTGGCGGGGCAGGGGGCGTCGCCGCCGGGCAAGAGCCCGCAGCGGACCAGCACCTGAAAGCCGTTGCAGATGCCGAGGATCAGCCCGCCGCGGTCGTGGAACCGTCGCAGGGCGTCGCCCAAACCGCGGGCCAGATGCGTGGCGAGGATGCGCCCGGCGCCCAGGTCGTCGCCGTACGAGAAGCCGCCCGGGAGGGTCAGGATCTGGAACAAGTCCAGCGCATGGGGCTCCTCCAGCAGGCGGCCGACGTGCCAGGTCTCGGCGCGGCCGCCGGCGAGTTCCCAGGCGGCCGCCGTCTCCTCTTCGCAGTTGGTTCCCGGGGCCCGAAGCACGATCACGCGAGGCGTCGCCTTGGTGGTCATGTCGCTTGTCGAAACTCCGTTAGTAAGAGGGATCGGACGAGCCGAGCGACGACTGGTAGTCGGGTTCGGCGCGGTACGCGAGGTTGCGCCGCAGCAGTTCGGATTCGTAGACCTGGACCACGAAGTCGGCGGCGATCTTGAGCCGCGACGAGGTCCCCTTGGCGGGGAAGTCGGCCGGCGATCCCTTGCGGAACTCGGCGACGCCGACGTGCTTGGAACGGCTCTTGACGTAGTTGATGCCGGGGATGCCGTCGGCGTCGCCGGAGATCAAAAGCGCGATGTCGTAGGTCTCTTGCAGCGCCACCATGTCGACGGCCAGGCTCGTGTCGAGCCCCTTCTCATTGACCGTGTGGTGCAGCAGGTCGACCTTCCAGTGTCCTTCCTGGCGGATCTCGACGAAGTCGGTGGCCGACTGGACGCCGTGGTAGAACCGCTTCTTGCGCTCCAGGGCCCGTCGCTTGTTGTCGTACCACTCGCGGGTCTCGCCGAAGCAAAGGTTCCACGCTTCCTCGACTTTCCGCTCCATCGGCACGTCGGAGAGCCTTCGGCTGACGTCCTCGACGTAAGCGTCGCGGAGCCGCGGATTCATCTCGAACCGGGCCCGCAGTCGGGCTTCGGCCTTGGGGTCGTTCAGGTCCCATTCGTCCATCTTGCCGACGACGTACCAGTAGATCCGCGAATGCTGGGCGGTCGGCCATCGCGAGCCTTCGGCGAAGGTCCGGCCCCAGTAGTGCACGCTCTGCTCGAAGACGTGGCGATAGAACGCGCCGTAGTCGTCGACGCGGAGGTTCAGATGCTTGAGCACGCCGTCCAGATTGGAACCGTCTACGAAAGTGACGAACCTTAACATAGAATTACCCCCAGATACATCCCGAGAAATTATGGACATAGATGATACCGGATAGCGTTTTTGTTTGTAGGATGCGGACGACTACCAGCGGAGCGGTCGCCGCCAGGCTTCTTCGAGGGCCGACAACGTCGAATCGACGACGGGCGAGCCGTCCAGACCGGTGATCGTGAGCCGCGCCGGCTCGCCGTCGGCTCCGTCGCGGGTCTCGCCGAGCCGGCCCAGCGGCAGGCCGCCGAAGAGGTCGGCCAGCGCGCCGTAGCAATCGGGCTCGATTTCGAGCAAGAACCGCGACGGCGATTCCGAGAACAAGAGCGCGGCGTCGACGGCCGCGTCGTCGTCGCAAGGGACGTCGCGGAGCGAGACCTCGGCGCCCACGCCGCCGGCGAACGCCATCTCGGCCAGGGCGACGGCCAGGCCCCCCTCGCTGAGGTCGTGGCAACTGCGGACCAGCCCGCGCTGGATCGCCGTGAACAGGGCCTGGAACAGGGCCGACCCGAGCGCGGGGTCGACGGCCGGCGCGGCGCCCCCCTCGACGCCTCGCACCTCGCTCCAGAGCGAACCGCCGAACTCGCGGCGGGTCGAGCCGACCACGACGACGAGGTTGCCGGCCCGCTTGAAATCCATCGTCACGCAACGGCTGGCGTCGGGCGTCTGGCCGATCGCGCTGATGAGCAGCGTCGGCGGGATGGCCAGGCTCTTGCCGTCGTGCGTGTACTCGTTGTAGAGGCTGTCCTTGCCCGAGATGAACGGGGTCTTGTAGGCCATCGCCAGGTCGTGGCAGGCCTGGGCGGCGAGGACCAGCGACCCCAGCGTCTCGGGGCGTTCGGTGTTGCCCCAGCAGAAGTTGTCGAGGAGGGCGATCCGACGGGGGTCGGCGCCCACGGCGACGCAGTTGCGGATGGCCTCGTCGATGACGCAGGCCGCCATCGCATACGGGTCGATCTTGCCGTACCGGGGGTTGATCCCGCACGAGATCACCAGGCCCCGGTTCGAGCCGGCGACCGGCAGGATCACCGAGGCGTCGCCCGGTCCGTCCTCGCGGACGCCGACCAGCGGCTTGACCACGGTGCGCGCCTGGACTTCATGGTCGTACTGCCGGACGATCCATTCCTTGCTGCAAACGTCCCAGTGGCCGAGGATCGCCAGCAGGTCGGCGGTGAAGTCCTGGGACTCGGGAAGCTCGATCGGCCGCTCCGGCGGCGGCGTGAACGAGGCCGAACGGACGACCAGCGGCCGGCCTTCGTGGAGGAAGTCCATCGACAGGTCGCCGACCACCTTGTCGTGGTACCGGAGCGTGAGCCGGCCGGTCGCGACGAATTCGCCGAGGTCGGTCGCCTCGACCCCTTCGAGCGCGCACAGGTCGCGCAGCTCGGGCCACGATTCCGGCGGCACGGCCAGGACCATCCGCTCCTGGGCCTCGGAGATCCAGATCTCGGTGTACGAGAGCCCCTGGTACTTGAGCGGCGCGTTCTCGAGATCGACGACCGCCCCCAGCTCGGCACCCATCTCGCCGACGGCCGAGCTGAAGCCCCCCGCGCCGCAATCGGTCACGGAGCGGAAGAGGGCCCGATCGCGCGCCTGGACGATGACGTCGAGGACCATCTTCTCGGTAATGGCGTTGCCGATCTGGACCGAGCCGCCGGAGATCGATTCGCTCTGGCTGGTCAGCTCGACCGAGCTGAACGTCGCGCCGTGGATGCCGTCGCGGCCGGTCCGGCCGCCGATCGCCACGATGCGGTCGCCCGCCTCGACGCTCTTGAACGCCTTGCCGCGCGGCAGCACGCCGACGGTCCCGCAGAAGACCAGCGGGTTCGCGAGGTAGCCGGGGTCGACGGCCAGCGCGCCGTTGACCGTGGGAATCCCCATCCGGTTGCCGTAGTCGCGGACGCCGGCGACGATCCCCTTGAGCACCCGCTTGGGATGGAGCACCCCGGCGGGGACCTGGTCGGGAGGCAGGTCGGGGGCGGCGACGCAGAAGACGTCGGTGTTGCAGATCGGCTTGGCGCCCAGGCCGGTGCCGAGCGCGTCGCGGATCACGCCGCCGATCCCGGTGTTCGCACCCCCGTAGGGGTCGATGGCCGACGGGTGGTTGTGGGTCTCGACCTTGAAGCAGACGTCGTACTCGTCGTCGAACCGGACGACTCCGGCGTTGTCGGAGAAGACGCTCACCAGCCAGTCGAGCGACAGCTTCTGGGTCGCGGCGAAGATCGTCTCTTTCAGCAGGTTCTGGATCGTCCGGCCCTCGAACTCGATCCGCCCCTTGAGCGTCTTGTGCGAGCAGTGCTCGCTCCAGGTCTGGGCGAGGGTCTCAAGCTCGGCGTCGGTCGGGTCGCGGCCCAACTCGGCGAAATGGCCCTGGATCGTCCGCATCTCGGCGAGGCTCAGCGAGAGCTGTCCGTCCTTGCTCGTCCGCACGAGAGCGGCGTCGTCCATCGCCCGGATCGGCACCGTGATCAGCTCGAAATTGTACGCCTGGCCCTCGCCGAGCCGGTCGATTCGCAGCGAGCCGCGGAAGACCTGCTCGACGGCGTCGTTGGCCAGCACGCGCTGGATCAGCCGCGGGAGCTGGTCGGCGGGGCCTTCGATCCGGTAAGTGCGGATGCTCCGCGCGCCGTCGACCGCGTAGCCGAGGTCGCGCAGCAGGCCCAGCGCGCTTTCGCCCTCGGGGTCGGTGACGCCCGGCTTGGGCGTGACGTGGACGACCGTGCCGGCGTCGTCCTCGACGGACGGGCAGGGGCGGACGTGGAAGGCCTCGACCACCGGATCGACCAGGACCCGCCGCGCCGCCTCCTCCAGGTCGGTCGCCGACAGGTTCCCTTCGACCAGGAAGCCGCGTCCGGCTGTCGCCCGCCAGGGGCCGGGAAGGCCCGATTCGACGGCCTCCTGGGCCAGCCGGCGACCGGTCGAGTCGGGGTGATTCGGTGCGGTACGGATTTCAAGATGCCAGAGCATGCTTTTTTAATCGACGATTACGAGGGATTGAGTTTTTTAAGCACGACGGAAGGCGGATGCGGCGTCGAACCGAAGGCGGCGGACGCCGGCGAGGGCGCGGCGGGGTCGACTACGATTCGGGGGGTTGTTGAGCTTCGAACAGGGCGCGCCGGGTTCGGGCGTCGTCCCACCAACGACGGATGGCGTCCTCGTCGTCGTTCATCAGGGCGTATTTGAGGGTGGCGAGGCGGTCCTGGAGGGCGCCGACCGCCGTCATCAGTGGGCCGCGGTTCTCGCGGAAGATGGCCGTCCAGAGTTCGGTGTCGGCACCGGCCACCCGGCTGCCGTCGCGGAAGGCGCCGGCGGCGAGCGGAAGCCAGTCGACGGGGACCGTGGCGGCCAGCGAGGCGGCCAGCGCGTGCGGCAGATGGCTCGTGTAGGCGACGACCTCGTCGTGCTCGACCGGCCCCATCTCAAGGATGCGGCACCCCAGCGACGACCAGAACCCGCGCGCAGCGCGGAGGCGTGAGGCCGGGGTTTTGGCTGTGGGGGTGAGGACGCAGACGCGGTCGCGGAACAGGTCGGCCTTGGAGAAGGCCGAGCCCGAGCGTTCTGACCCGGCCAGCGGGTGGGCGCCGACGAACAGCTCGGCGGCGGAAGGAGTCTTTTCGACCTCTTCCACGATCCGCCGCTTGGTGCTTCCCGCGTCGGTGATCAGGGCCGTCTTGGGGGCGGATTCGGAGGCTCGCCGCACGTCGAGAGCGACCCGGCCGACCGGCGTGCAGACGACGACCACGTCGGCCTCGGCGACTCCCTGGGCCAGATCGGTCGTCGCGCGGTCGATCACGCCGCGGTGCCTCGCCTGCTCGAGCGCCTGCAAGTCGCGGCCCACGCCGACCACCGTCGAGGCCAATCCCCGGCTGCGCAGCGCCAAGCCGATCGATCCCCCGATCAGACCGACGCCGACGACGGCCACCGTTCCGAAGCGATCCAAAACACGCACCTCACACCGGAGTTCTGATAGAGCACGACCACGGAGTATTCCAAACAGCGTCGCCAGATTGATCGACTTCTCAGTCTCTTCATCTTAACCACGTCGCAACGACAAAACGAGAACATTATCCCCGACCGGCGACCCGTCGAGTCGTCGTCGCCGCCGGGGGGCTCAGGCCTGGGTGACCGCCGCCAGCTCGTTGAGCGCCTCGCCCATCGCCTTCGCCGATTTCCAGCGGTCGCGGGGCTGTTTTTCGAGGGCCTTGTGGAGAATCCGCTCGAGTTCCTCGGGGGCGTCGGGCCGGAAGGCGCGGAGGGGGACCGGCGGGTGCTGGAGGATGATCTCGTAGGAGTCGGCCCGGCGGGGGTCGAATCCCAGGTAAGGGTATCGGTTGGTGAGCAGGTAATACAGGGTGGCCCCGGCGCTGTAGATGTCGGCGGGTTCCTTGACGTCGCGAAACTCGCGGATATGGTCGGGCGACAGGAAGCTGGTCGACCCGCCGACGTCCCCCTGGCGGGTCATGGTCGCGAACAGGTTGGTGTCGGCGAAGCTTTTGGCCAGGCCGAAGTCGGAGAGCTTGATGCGCGGGCGATGGACCGGGCCCATGACGAGGATGTTCGACGGCTTGACGTCGCGATGCACGTAGCCCTTGGCGTGGGCGTAGGCGAGGGCCGAGAGGAGCTGGCGGCCGATCTGGGCGACCGTCGCGACGGGCAGGGGCTGCTTCTGGTTCTCCGCCCAGGCCAGGGCGTTCTTGCCGTCCACGTACTCCATGACGAGCTGGAAATGGCCGTCGATCTGGAAGATGTCGTAGAACTCGACGATGCAAGGGTGGCACTTGCCCCCCGGCATCAGCAGGCCCTGGAGCACCCGGATCTCGCGCTGGAAGTAGTTGAACGCCTTGTCGCCAGGCGCGCCGTTGACCAGCAGCATCTTGATGGCGACCCGGCGGTTGGTCGAGAGCTGGGTGGCCCGATAGACCTCGCCCATCCCCCCCTCGCCGACCAGTTCTTCGATCAGGTAGTCGGGATGGGTTTCCGGGAACCGCCTGCGCTTGGCGAGGCACTCGGAGCAGAGGCCGGAGTCGATGGTCGCGAACGCCTCGGCGTCGAGCACGCCGGTCTTTTCTTCCGATCGCGAGTCGCCGTCGATCCGGGTCGCCAGCCGGGCGCCGCAGCCGACGCAGCTTCGCGTGACCGCGCTTCCCGGATGCGACCCGAACACCACGACCTCGAACGCGCTCTCCCCCGCGGTGATCACGTCCCCTTCGCGGATCAGCACGCGCTCGACGCGAAGGCCGTTGACCTTCGTGCCGTTGGTGCTCCCCAGGTCGATCAGGTGGCAGGCGAGGTCGTGCTTCTCGATCTGGAAATGGTCGCGCGACAGCAAGACGTCCTGGACCATCGGAAACGACGCGCGCGAGGAACGGCCCACCACGAGGACGTCGGATTGGTCGATCCGACGCTCCTCACCGGCATGCGGTCCCGAGGTCACACGTAGCAACAGGTCCATTCCGGCCTCCGGCTCGCGACTTCAGATTGAATCTCCATGATATCCGATTTCGGCTGCGATTTGAATCCAGAAGAGCGCGCGACGCGCGGCCCTAATAGCGAACCGCGTCAGGCGACCGGCTGCTTCTGCGCCAGGTCGCGGAGCGAGCGGAGGTCGATCTTGCCGGTCCCCGTGATCGGGATCTCGTCGACGCGGACGAAGTCGCGGACCGAGGGAATCCAGAGCCGGGGGACGCCGGCCGCCATCAAGCGGCGGTGCACCTCGTCGGGGGCGACCCCCAGGTCGGTGTAGAGCACGCAGATCCGTTCGCCGTGCTTGGGGTCGGGCAGCGAGGTCACGGCCACATGATGCTCGTCGACGCCCGTCGCCTCCATGATCGCCGACTCCACCCCCACGTGCGGCACCATCTCGCCGGCGATCTTCGAGAACCGGCTCAGGCGGTCGGTGATCTTGAGGAACCCGTCGGGGTCGACGAATCCCAGGTCGCCCGTCGAGTACCAGCCGTCGCGGAGCACCTTCGCGGTGGCCTCGGGCTTGTTCAGGTAGCCGAGCATCACCTGCGGACCCTTCACGCAGATCATGCCCACCGCCCCCTTGGGCAGGTCGGCGCCGGTGTCGGGGCAGATCGTCTTGACCGACGTGCCCGGCACGGGGACGCCGACCGTCCCGGGACGGTTGCCGTGGATCGTCCGCCCCGCGCCCAGATCCATCTCGGCCGGGATGTTGACGGCGACGACCGGGGAAAGCTCGGTCGTGCCATAGCCTTCCATCGGCTCGATCTTCAGCGTCTCGTTGATGTCGCGATACGTCTCGGGCTTGAGCTTCTCGGCGCCGAGCAGCAGATGGGTGAGCGCGCGGAATTGCTCGGGACGGCAGTTTTTCAAATAGAACCGCGTGAACGACGGGGTGCCGGCGATCAGGGTGACGTCGTGGTCTTCGCAAAGCTTGCCGATCGTCCGGGCGTCGAGCGGGTTGAAGTGGTAGACCACGCTCTTGCCCAGGGCCAGGGGGGTCCACAGTCCCACCGTGAACCCGAACGAATGGAAGAACGGCAGGATGCCCAGAATCACCTCGTTCTCGTGGAGGTGGATCTGCTCCTCGATCTGATGCACGTTGCTGAGGATGTTGCGGTGCGAGAGCATCACCCCCTTGGGCTCGCCCGTCGACCCCGACGTGAAGATCACCGTCGCCAGGTCGTCGAGCCCGCGGCGGGTCAGGCCGGGCAGGAACTTGCCGAGCGTCGACTCGGGCGCGAACCGCGAAACGGCCGCTCCCCAGAGCTTGTCGGCGAGCTTCACGCGGGGCGGAACGTCTTCCAGCAGGATCAATTCCGCCTTCGGCTGCATCTGGCACTTGTCGAGAACGCGGGCCGACGTGACCACCTGGCGGATGCCGCACTGCTCGATCGCCGAATCGATCATCGCCTGGTTGGTCGTGAAATTCAAATTGACCGGAATCTTACCGAGCAGACCGAGCGCGAGATTGGCCACGGCCGAGGGGACCATCGGCGGGAGGATCAGTCCGACGTAGTCCTCGCTTCCCAGGTCGCGGGCCAGCACCCGGCTGAGGACCGCCGCCCGGAGAAACGTCTCGCCATAGGTCAGCTTCACGCCCGTGCTGTCGCGCATGGCGATCCGCGAAGGGTGGAGGCGGGCCTGCTTGATGAAGGCGTGCGAGAGCGAGCGCCACTCCGAGGGCAAGGGAGAGAGCGGACGGGGAACCCCGTGTCCCTCGATATCAACAGAATCCGCCGCCGCGGCGCTCGTTACAGTCATCGTAAGAAGCTCCTCCAGAATCATCTAACCTGACGAGACCTAAATATTTCGGTTGATTACGGGTGGATGGCTCAATGTACATCAGGAATACGAGCCCGACAACCGTTCACTTTCATGATATCGCGAAAACTCGGGTCGCGTTCGTATCATTTTTTGGTGCAGTTGCGCTATTTGCATGCGGCCGTGAAGGCGAGTCGTTTTTCGGTGTTGGGAGAGCGAGGATCGGCGAAGCCCGCGCAAGAGTCGTCGAAAAACACCGCGCGGCCGGCCGGATCGTGTACAATGAGCAGTTGAGGGCCCGCCAACCGCTTCCTTGCAGCCGGCCGCCAGCCAGAATCCCTCCGTATCCGTCGGGTTGCATCGAGACATCCTGCCGAGGAATTAGACCATGACTGAGCGTCGGCTCGAAGCGAGCCCACTCCGCGACGGTCTCGACCGTTACTTGTATGCGCCGGCGCGAGCCTGCCTCGCCGTGCTGGCCTTGGCCCCGTTCTCGATCGACGCGCGGGCCGGCGAGGGCGAGTCCAGGTCGCCCGGGCGGACGGCCCCGAAGACGGTCCAGTTCAATCGCGACGTCCGGCCGATCCTCTCGGACAAGTGCTTCCAGTGCCACGGCCCCGACGCCCACCAGCGCAAGGGGGACCTGCGTCTCGACACCCTGAAGGACGCCACGGCCGCATCGGCCTCGGGCGAGCGGGCCGTCGTTCCGGGCAAGATCGACGACAGCGAGCTGGTCCGGCGGATCGAATCGGACGACCTCGACGAGCGGATGCCGCCGGCCAAGTCGAAGAAGCAGCTCTCGGCCGCCGAGGCCCAGACGCTGAAGACCTGGATCGCCGAGGGCGCCGAGTACGAGGGGCACTGGGCGTTCCTGCCGCCGGTCGCGTCCGCCCAGCCGACCGTCTCCCGGTCCGACTGGACCCGCAACCCGATCGACGCCTGGATTCTGAAACAGCTCGACAAGGAAGGGCTCGCGCCTTCGCCCGAGGCCGAGAAGGTCGTCTTGATCCGTCGGTTGAGCCTCGACCTGATCGGCCTGCCGCCGACGATCGCCGAGGTCGACGCGTTCCTGGCTGACGATCGCGGCGACGCCTACGAGCGGCTCGTCGACCGCCTGCTCGACTCGCCCCACTACGGCGAGCGCTGGGGACGGATCTGGCTCGACGCCGCCCGGTACGCCGATTCCGACGGCTACGAGAAGGACAAGCTCCGCAAGGTCCATTTCTACCGCGACTGGGTCGTCCAGGCGATCAACCGCGACCTGCCGTACGACCGGTTCATCGTCGAGCAACTCGCCGGCGACCTGCTCCCCAAGCCGACCCAGGACCAGCTCGTCGCCACCGGGTTCCTGCGGAATTCGATGATCAACGAAGAGGGGGGCATCGATCCCGAGCAGTTTCGGATGGAAGCGATGTTCGACCGGATGGAGGCGATCGGCAAGGGGGTCCTCGGCCTGACGATCCAGTGCGCCCAGTGCCACACCCACAAGTACGATCCGATCACGCATGAAGAATATTATCAGATGTTCGCCTTCCTCAACAGCACCCACGAGGCGAACATCGCGGTCTACTCGCCGGCGGAATTGACGAAGCAGGCGGATCTCCTCCGCGCGATCCATGAGACGGAATCGAAGCTTCGCGCCGACCACCCCGACTGGGCCGAGCGGATGGGCCGTTGGGAAGAGTCGACGCGCGACCGGGGACCGTCGTGGCAGGTCGTCCGCACCAACGTCGACGCCAACAACGGCAGCGGCCAGAAGCATTACCTGCTCGACGACGGCTCGCTGCTGGCCGCCGGCTACGCGCCGACGCTGCACACGACCCAGTTCACGGCCCTCAAGCCGGTGCCGAGGGTCTCGGCCGTGCGGCTCGAACTCCTGAACGACCAGAGCCTGCCGCTGTCCGGCCCAGGCCGGTCGACCAAGGGGCTGTTCGCCCTCACCGACTTCCATGTGGAGGTCGCCCCGGCCGACAGGCCGAACGAGCGGAAAGAGGTCAAGATCGTCCGGGCGACCGCCGACGTGAACCCGCCCGAGACGGTGCTTGAGCCGATCTTCGACGACCGCAGCAAGAAGCGGCGGGTCACCGGGCCGATCGCCTTCGCCATCGACGGCAAGGTCGAGACCGCCTGGGGGATCGACGCCGGCCCCGGGCGGCGGAACGTCCCGCGCAACGCGGTCTTCGTGCTCGAAAAGCCGGTCTCGTTCCCGGCCGGCGTGATCGTCACGTTCAAGCTCGACCAGAAGCACGGCGGCTGGAACAGCGACGACAACCAGAACAACAACCTCGGCCGGTTCCGGTTCTCCACGACCGACGCCCCCAACGCCGAGGCCGACCCCGTCCCCGCCGGCGTCCGAGCGATCCTGGCGATCGACCGGGCGAAGCGGACGCCCGACCAGACGGCCGCCGTCTTCAGCTACTTCCGCACGACCGTCCCCGAATGGAAGGGGGCCGACGACCACATCGATGCGCTCTGGAAGCAGCATCCCGAAGGCTCGTCGCAGCTCGTCCTGGAGGATCGCGAGCGGCCCCGCGAGACGCACTTGCTCCAGCGTGGCGACTTCCTCAAGCCCGGCAAGGCCGTCGTTCCGGGCACGCCCGCGTTCCTCAATCCGCTGCCGAGCGACAAGCCGGCGAACCGCCTGACGTTCGCCGAATGGCTGGTCGACCGCCAGGCGCCCACGACCGCCCGCGCCTGCGTCAACCGCGTCTGGCAGGCGTACTTCGGCACTGGCATCGTGGCGACCAGCGAGGACCTGGGATCGCAGAGCGAGGCCCCGTCGCATCCCGAGCTGCTCGACTGGCTGGCCGTCGACTTCATGGACCACGGCTGGAGCGTGAAGCGCCTGCAACGGCTGATCGTCAACTCGGCGACCTACCGCCAGACGTCGCGCGTCAGCCCCGACCTGGCGGCCAAGGACCCGTACAACCGGCTCCTGGCCCGAGGCCCGAGGCAGCGGGTCGACGCCGAGATCGTCCGCGACGTCACCCTGGCGGCGAGCGGCCTGCTCGACCGGCACGTCGGCGGCGACAGCGTCTTTCCCCCCGCGCCGGCCTTCCTGTTCGAGCCGCCCTCCAGCTACGGCCCGAAGCAGTGGCCCGAGGCGTCGGGCACGGCCAGGTACCGCCGCGCCCTGTACACGTTCCGCTACCGGTCGGTGCCGTACCCGATGCTCCAGGCGTTCGACGCGCCCAACGGCGATTTCTCGTGCGTGCGTCGGCCGAAGTCCAACACGCCGTTGCAAGCCCTGACGCTGCTCAACGAGCCGATCGCCCTCGACTGCGCCCGGTCGCTGGCGGCCTTGACATTGAAGGACGGCGGCGCGACGGACGCCGACCGCATCGTCTTCGCATTCCGCCGCTGCGTGGCCCGTAAGCCGACCGCCGAGGAGGTCGAGGTGCTGTCGAGCCTCCTCAAGCGGCAGGTCGAGCGGTTCGCGGCCGGCGAGATCGACCCTCGCGAACTCACGGCCGACCAGCCCGCCACCGGCGTCGCCCCGGCGCAGCTCGCGAGCTGGACCGTGCTGGCGCGCGTGCTGCTCAACCTCGACGAGACGATTACCAAAGAGTAAGTGATCGTAGGGTGGGCTTTGCCCACCGGCTTCGACTTTCGACGTCGTCTAGCGTTCGGACGGTGGGCGGCGCCCACCCTACAAAAGAGTGAACGGCCATCGATTGGCCGACATGAGCCAAGAGTGAATTCCGCCGGAGTTTCGCCATGAACTGCCAGGATCATCTCTATCGCCGCACTGATCCCTCGCTCGTCTCGCGCCGCTGGTTCCTCGAACAGTGCGGCGTCGGTCTGGGGACCATGGCGCTGCGCGACCTGCTCGGTGGTGGGCTCGCGACCGCAGCCTCGCCGACGGCCGCCAAGGGGGGTAACCCGCTCGCCCCGAAGGCGCCGCACTTCGCGCCCAAGGCCAAGCGGGTCATCTTCCTGTTCATGGCGGGTGGGCCGTCCCATCTGGAGATGTTCGATAACAAGCCGCAGCTCGCGAAGTTCGACGGCACGCTGCCGCCGGCCGAGCTGCTCAAGGGCTATCGGTCGGCGTTCATCAACCCCGACGCCAAGCTGCTCGGACCCAAATTCAAGTTCGCCAAGCACGGCCAGTCGGGCACCGAGGTCTCCGAGCTTCTCCCGCATCTGAGCCGGGTGATCGACGACGTGGCCGTCATCAAGGGGATGTCGACCGACGCCTTCAACCATGCCCCCGGCCAGATCATGATGAGCACCGGCTCGATGATCTTCGGCCGGCCGAGCATGGGCTCGTGGGCCTGCTACGGCCTGGGGAGCGAGTCGCAGGACCTGCCCGGCTTCGTCGTCTTCAGCACCGGCCAGAAAGGCCCCAGCGGCGGCAACTCCAACTGGGGGAGCGGCTTCCTGCCGACGCTCTATCAGGGGGTGCAGTTCCGTACCGGGGGCGATCCGGTGCTCTACCTGTCGAACCCCAAGGGGGTCGACCGCAACATTCAGCGCGACTCGCTCGACGCCGTCCGCCAGCTCGACGAGATCCGGCTGGCGAAGATGGGCGACCCCGAGATCGCCACCCGGATCAACTCGTACGAGATGGCCTTCCGGATGCAGATGACGGCCCCCGAGGTCATGGACATCTCGCGCGAGCCCCAGCACATCCGCGACCTCTACGGGGCCGAGCCCGGCAAGCCGTCGTTCGCCAACACTTGCCTGCTGGGTCGCCGGCTGCTTGAGCGGGGCGTGCGGTTCGTCGAGATCTTCCATGAGGCGTGGGACCAGCATGGCGACCTCGTCGGCGGCCTCAAACGCAACTGCGGCGACACCGACCAGGCCTGCGCCGCGCTCGTCCAGGACTTGAAGCAGCGGGGGATGCTCGAAGACACGCTCGTCGTATGGGGGGGCGAGTTCGGCCGCACGCCGATGGTGCAGGGGGGGGCCGACGGCCGCGACCACCATCCCAACGCGTTCTCGATGTGGGCCGCCGGCGGCGGGATCAAGCCGGGGGTCAGCTACGGCGAGACTGACGACCTCGGCTTCAGCGTGGCCCGCGACAAGGTCCACGTCCACGACCTGCACGCCACTCTGCTGCACCTGCTCGGCTTCGACCACACGAGGCTGACCTACCGGTTCCAGGGCCGCGACTTCCGGCTCACCGACGTCCAGGGGCGGGTCGTCAAGGAGTTGCTGGCTTGAAGTCGGCGGCGCGACGCCCGAAGGTCGGTCGGAACCCCGCCCTTTGGGCTTGTTCGACAGCCCCTTGGAAGTCGTGGCGAAGCCGCTCGACCTCCGCTTCGGCGGCCTGCGCCTCGTCGCCGCGATCAAGCTGGTCGAGCACTTTCGCATAGCGCTCGAGTGTGTCGGCGTACGTCGGATTCAGGGTCGAGCCGGACCGCTTGAGGATCGTCAGCGCCCGCCGCAGGTGTGGCTCGGCCCTGTCATACTTCTCGAGTCGGAACTCGACGGACGCCAGGTCGCAGAGGGTCGCGGTGAGCGACGAGTTGTTGGGCCCGACGGCTTTCTCCTCAATCCGCAGCGCCTCGTGGAACAACTGCTCGGCCTGGGCGTCATGGTGCTGCTCGCGATGGATCAGCGCGAGCAGGTATAGGCTGTCGAAGAGCACGTCGGCGTTCACGTCGGGGTCGGGCTTGCGTACGTCGACCACCCACTTCTCCAGCGGCTCGGCGTCGGCGTAGCGCTTCTCCGTGTAGAGCACGCGCGACAGGTCGTGGTAGCTGCGGACCAGCAGACGCTGGCTGATCGCTCGGTACGGTTTCACCTGCTCGATGGCTTTCTCGAACCGATTCTCGGCAATGCTGTAGTCGCCTCTGTTGAATGCCTTCCAGCCCATATTGTTGTAGTAGGACCAATCGGCGACGACCGCCGGGGGCAGGGTCGCGGGCTGGGCCCGGAGGGTTCCGGCGGCGATGGCCAGGTGGATCGAGAGTCCGCATAGGAGCAGTCGGCGAAGTGATTTCATAGTGGCGCCGCCGAGTTGAAGAGTGCGGGGCGAACGAATCCGATCCGACGTTGGGTCGGCGCTTCGTCCGACGCGTCCGGAACCTCGGACGCCCTCGCCCCATTCTACTCCCAGGACGCGTCGATCGAAGGGCTGGAAATCGGAAAAAATGTTTCCAATTCCGTTCGGCTTCGAAACCAGCGCGAACCGATCGAGTCGCGGGCGGAGGTCGCCCATGGACTCGATCGGTTCGGGAAGTCTCTCGGTCGCCGTCGGCCGGGAGGTCGCGTCATGTCGTCACGTCACGTCCAGCGGACCGGCTCGATCAGCGAGCCCCTGGCTGGCTGAGGAGGGTCGGCTGAGTCGTCGTGCTCGCGCCGGCGACGCCACGGACGCCCAGCTTGGCGTAGTCGACCGACCGGATCGTGAACGAGGTCTGGAGGATCGAGTTCAGCACGGTCTGGAACGGGGCGGCCAGACGGTCGATGAAGATCGTGGTCCGGACGATCGGGTCGCGATAGACCACGACGCGGTCGCCGGGCATGAGCTGGTAATTCGTGGTCGGGTCGCCGCCGCTGGTGATCGCGGCCAGGTTCACGGGCAAGAGCTGCTCGCAGCAGGCGCCTGGAGGGGCGGGGCGGACCAGGCGGATGTTCTGCGGCGCGGCCGTCGGCAAGAGGCCGCCGGCGTACTGGAGGGCGTCGAGCACCGTCTCGTTGCCGGTGATCGGCAGCTTGCCGGGGGCTCCCACGTCGCCCAGGACGTAATAATTCTTGCTGTTATAGGCCGTCACGTCCACGAAGATCCGGTCCGAGTCTTTGGGATCGATCGGCTTGACCTTGCCCGTTTCCGGGTCTTCTTCGTACAGGCCGAGGACGTTGTCGGTCAAATGCTTGCGCAAGTGAAGGACGATCTTTTCCTTGATCTCCGGGATCGTCAGGCCGGCCACGAAGACCTCGCCGTAGAAACCGAGGGTGATCTTGCCGTCGGGACGAACCAGGCGTTCGCCCGAGATCGGTCGGCCGGGCAAGGCTTCCAGCACCTCGACCAAGATCAAGTCGGGGGGCTCGACCACGTAGTCGGGCATCGCGACCTTCTTGAACTCGGTGGGTATATTACTGTTGGCGATCTTCTCTTCCGGCGTCCGGACCGTCTGGCAGCCGCATGCGGCGCAAGCGGCCAGCGACATCAACCAGCCGGCCCGGCGGATCTTCCCTGTGCGTTCCATGCACCACTCCTCCCGGCACTCCGAGACCGGCTCGGCAGAAATCCCCGTCTCCCGCATCGAACGGTCGCCGCGATCCTTCACGGCACGTCCCGCTCGCCGGATCCCATTTCTGCTATTCGACTCATCCCAACGCTGTTCGCTTCGGCGTCCGACCCGCCGTCGAAGGGATCGGACTTGACAGTAGCTAAAATCGGCACAATCGCCCGCTCGCTCAAATCGAAGTCGCGCCGTTTTTGCGGTTATCGGGCGGGTTGTGGAAAATACCGCGACTCGCGCTGGTAGAATTTCCGGGAATTCGCCGCGCCGGCCGTCGTCGCGACCGGGGCGACCGGGGCGGCGCCCCTGGGCTGGATGCGATTGAAGTACCGCGACGCCTGCCCGCCGACGATGTTCGGGTTCCTCGTGTGCGCCGCCGCTCGGGGCGCAACTTCGCCCCCTCCTCGGACGCCGCTGATCCGGCCCGAGCCGAGCCCGGTGAACTGCTGGACCGACGAGACCGCCGACAGCCCCACCTGGCCCCGCGTCATCGGAATGGCCGTCCCATACAGGTAGCTCGCCGCCATCGGATCGACGAGCATCGGGTTGGCGTACCCCGACGCCGCCGCCTGGGCGGCCGCCGCCGAAGTCGCGTTCGCCGCCGGGGCCGCCACGCCTCGGCCCGGAAACGCCGGGGCCGCCCCGTTCTGATAGGGATCGACGCGCGCCGCCTGCCCGTGCGCGGCCGCCTCGAAGAGCGGAACGGCCGCAAGCAAAGGCAAGAGCCGGAAAACCATCCTCTGTCGACCGGTCATGACGCGCCGTTCCTTCCGTGAAGAGTCTCGGGACGAATCCGGGCCAACGACCCCAACCTTGTCTTCCATCGGCAAACCCACCGCTCCATTGCAGATAATCAAAATCGACCGATCGCAAATAATTCGCGAATTCCGTGCGATCGGCGTGATCTGATTCTTCGTCATTTGCGTAAAACCCGGATTCTACGCTGGTTATCCATTTTAACTGGAGCAGGACGAACGACGGACCCGATCGAAATCGCAGTGATCGAGCACGAAGCCGGGTCAGCCTCCCGTTCAGGATTGTCGGAGGCGCGGCACATCACCCCGATCGAGACGAGGCAAGGATGCTGACAAATTCGATGAGGAGGTTCTCCGGAAGGGCGCTGGCCGTCTTCGCGACGGTCGTGATCCTCTCCGACTGGACCATGGCGCAGCAGACCGGCTTGTTCCCGCTGGCCCCGATCCGGCGGACACGGCCCCGTTGCGACCAGCAAGACCCGGTTTACAAGCTCTACAAGGACCAGTATTTCGGATACCATCCGACGCTCTGGAGGAAGTTCCCCAGCGGCTGGGGCGCTCCCAGCCCTGAAGCGCCGGACAAGGAGAAGTCGTTCAAGGAAATCCCGCTGACCCCGCCGGAGGGTCTGGGAGAGGACCAGGGCGACCAGGGCGACCAGGGGCAGGACATGCAAGGCGAGCCCGGCGGCGCCCGGGCCCCGCTTCCCAACCCGCCCAGCGAGGACAACCGCTCTCCCTTTGAAATGGACGGCCCCGCCGCGGCTCCGAACGGAGCCCGGCCGAGGAATCCCAACGGCGCGAACCCTCCGGCGGGCGCTGAGCCCTCGCCCTTCGACAAGCCGGGCCCCCGCGCCGGCGCTCCGTCCGCCCCGCGATCGTCCGCCCCGGACCTCTCGGCGCCGGCCCCGACCCGGACCTCGAGGCGCGGCCGGCCCGCCGAGATCGACCCGGCCGACGCCGGCAGCCCGATCTTGGCCGCGACCGACGCGTCGGCCTCGATCGACGACCGCGACGCCGGTCTCCAGGACGTGAGCGGCGCGATCGACGCCCCCGTGGCCTCCCCCGCGATCGCCGATCCGAGCCGTCAGCCTGCGGCGAAGCGAAGCCGGATCGGCACGCTGATGAGCGGCCTGGGATGGAACGTCCGCCGCTGATCGCCGCGACTTCGCCGTTCGCCTGTCGTGATTCATCCGCGACGGGGGCGAGATTCTCGCCGAGCACCCTCCCCGGGAACCGCTCGGCGGGGCGCTCGCCCCCCGCGGCATTTCCCGACTCCGGGCGCGGTCCCGGACCGATGAGTCGGCAGACCTCTCTAGCGGTCGTCCGCCCCGAGTCGTCAGAATCAGGGGTTGGGCGAACCGAATCCCTCGCGTCCCCATCGGGTCGCCGTATCTTCGAGCAAGAACAAAGCGGCATGCGACATCCGAGATTCGGATCATCACGATTGCTCGCCCTTTCCGCCCTCGGCCTGGTGGTCGTCGGCCTGTTCCTCGCCCTCGCGTGGAACCACGACCGGCTGGGCGTCTGGGGCCGGACGCTCATCCTCCCCCTCGGCCTGGGCGTGGCTCTGCTCGCGGCGGCCGTCGTCCGGCTCGTCCGGCGCCGGAGTCCGGCGTCCACGACCGATCACCCGACCGACGCCGAGCCGCTCGACCCCGAGGTTCTGGCGCAGGCGGCGGAAGCCCAGTCGGCTCGGGCCCGGGAATTCATCGACAAGATCCGCGACGCCGACCGCCGCGACAAGCTCAAGGGCGAACTGGACCAGCTTGACGGCGCGCGCCGGCAGCCGCCGGCCGAGCTGGGCGTCGTCGTCTTCGGGACGGTCTCCGCGGGCAAAACGTCGCTGATCAACGCGCTGGTCGGCCGCCACGTCGGCGAGACCGGCGCGGTGATGGGGACGACGCGGCACGGCGAGAATCATGTCTACACGATCCAGAGCGTCGATGGGACCGTCCACCTGACCGACACGCCCGGGATCTCGGAAGCCGGCGCCGGGGGCGCTGACCGCGAGCACGAGGCGCGGCGGCTGGCGGCGCGGGCCGACCTGCTCCTGTTCGTCGTCGATCACGACCTGATCCGCGGCGAGTACGCCCCGCTGATCGAGCTGGTCAGGCTGGGCAAGCGGTCGATCGTGGTCCTGAACAAGAAGGACCGGTTCCCGGAAGCCGACCTCGCCGCGATCCTCGCCAAGCTCCGCGAGCGGCTCGACGGCGTCGCGCCCGCCGAGGATGTTGTGGCGGTCGCCGCCGCCCCCCGGCCGATCGCGCTGCGGACGGTCCTGCCCGACGGCGGCCACGAGACCGTCTACGAGGTTCAGGAGCCTGACATCCAGGCCTTGCGCGACCGGATCGCCGGAGTTCTGGCCCGAGAAGGCCCGTTGCTCCGGGCCGCCAACTTTCTGGTCAAGACGAAGCTGCTCAGCGACGAGGCGGAATCGGGTGTGGCGCGGGAACGGCTCCAGCGGGCTGACGAGGTGGTGGACCATTGCCAGTGGGTGACCGCCGCCACGGTCTTCGCGAATCCGATCCCGGCCTTGAACCTCGTCGCCGGTGCGGCAGTCCAGCTCGACATGATCGCCGACCTGGCGCGGATCTACGGCCTTGAGCCGTCCACCTCCCAGCTTCGGGCGCTCGCCGGGCGGATGGTTCAGGCGATGCTCAAGGTCGGGCTGATCGAGGCCGCGGCGTCGGTGATCGCGGGGATCTTCAAGCGGACGCCGCTTACGTTCGCCGCGGCGGGCGCCCTCCAGGCCGTGACGATGGCGTACCTGGTCCGGATCGCCGGCAAGGCGCTCACCGAGTATTACCGCAACGGCGAGAGCTGGGGCGAGGAGGGGATCGAGGCCGCGATCCTCCGGCAGTTCGAGCTGAACAGCCGCTCCGACTTTCTCCAGGACTTCGCCCGCCAGGCCGTTGACCGATTCTTGCGGAAGGTCCACCTCAAAGCCGCGAAGGTCGCGGGGCGGAGCGGAGCTTGATCCGAGTTCAACCCCGCCGCCGGCCGGTCGCCGTCGGCGCGAGAAAGACCGAGGCTTGACCCCATGAGCGTTCCGACGGACCCCCCGACGACCGCACCGGAGACGCCCAAGTCGGCGGCCGCGGCCCTCGATCCCCTGCTCGCCGAGCTGGAGCGGAAGCGGGGCGTCGATCCGGTCGTGGTCGCCCCCGACGCCGTCGACCGGGCGCGCGACACCATCGACGCCACGATCGCCTCGCTCAAGTTGACCCCCCAGGAGGAGCAGGCGATGGCCTCCGAGCTGGGCCAGCTCCGCGACCTGGCGCGCAAGCTCGACCAGTCGACCGTCGAGATCGTGGCCTTCGGGATGGTCAGTCGGGGCAAGTCGTCGGTCCTCAACGCCTTGCTCGGCCGCGACCTGTTCGAGGTCGGTGCCGTCCATGGGACGACGGTCCGGCGGTCGACCCAGGAGTGGGCCGACGCGGCGAGCGACGGCGAGGCGTTCGACGGCGCCCGCCTCGTCCTGGTCGACACCCCGGGGATCGACGAGGTCGGCGGCGAGATCCGCGAGGTCCAGGCCCGCGAGGCGGCCCGCCGCGCCGATATCGTCCTGTTCGTCGTCTCCGGCGACATGCAGCGCGGCGAGATCGACGCCCTGGCCGAGCTGCGACGGCTCCAGAAGCCGATCCTCCTGGTTTTCAACCAGATCGACCGCTACCCCGACGCCGACCGCCGCGAGATCCACGCCAAGCTTGAGGACGAGCGGGTCAAGGGCCTGATCCGCCCCGAGGACATCGTCCTGTGCGCCGCGCGTCCCGACCCGGTCCAGGTCAAGGTGCGGCTCCCCGACGGCTCGACGAAGACCGTCTGGGAACGTCCCGAGCCGATCATCGAGCCGCTCAAGGCCCGCATTCTGGACGTCCTGGAAAGCGAGGGCAAGGCTCTGGTGGCGCTCAACACGCTGCTGCTGGCCGGCGACCTGCACGCCGAGATCCTCGACCGCAAGGTCCGCATCCGCGACGAGGCGGCCGACCGCCTGATCTGGAACTTCGCGCTGGCCAAGGGCGCTGCGGTGGCCCTCAACCCGATCCCCGTCGCCGACCTGGCCGGCGGTCTGGCGGTCGACGTGGGGATGATCCTGGCCCTGAGCAAGGTCTACGGCATCCCTTTGAGCCGTCCGGCGGCCGTCCGGCTCGTCCGTGACATGATGTTCGCCCTGGGGGCGATGGGGCTCGTGCAGGTCGCCACCCGGCTGGTGGGCAGCGGCGTCCGGGCCTCGCTGGCGGGCCTGACGATCATGACCGGCGGGCTCGCAGGGCCGCTGGCGGCGATCGGCTACGGGGCCGTCGGCGTCACCCAGGCCGCGGCGGCCGCGTCGACCTCGTACGTCCTCGGCCAAGGCGCCGGCACGTATCTCCGCCAGGGGTGCCAGTGGGGGCCCAACGGCGTCAAAACGGTCATCCAGCAGCTTCTGGCCCAGGCCAAGGCCGACTCGGTCGTCGACCGCCTCCGCGACGATCTCAAGAACCGTCTGAAGCAATCGTAGACCCTCGTATGACAATGAGAGCATGACTCAACAGACCCGGAACGTTTTGATCGGCGCGGCGTGTTTCGCGGTACTCGCCTTGGGGCTGGCCTACGAGGTCGTCTCGACCCGCCCGGTGCGCCAGGCGGTGCAGGCCTACTCCGAGTTGGTCACCCTGGCCAACCGCCCGGACCTCTCCATCGCCGGCCGCCTGGAGGCCGCACGGCCCTTCTTCTCGGCCCGCTACCTCGCGACCCACGATCTCCAGACGGCCCGCGAGGGGGGCCTGGTGGGCCTCCCCCGCTACATCAACAAGAACTTCCAGGCGTGGCGCCAAGGCCCCGCCGTCTGGCTCTGCCCGAGCAACCGCATCGGCCCCGTCTACCAACTTGTCAAAGAAGACGGCCGCTGGAAATTCGACGGCCTCATCGGCATCCTCCGCTCCCGCAACGTCCTCGTCCCCGCCTCCGAAATGCCCGAGTAGACGTTTCGCTCTCGCTGGTCCGAACCATCGGGGCGATCAGCCCGACGGCGCTCGGCCTTCCTCATCCTCGTGCGGTTCGTCCTCGGGCCCTTGGGATTCGACCCACGCCTGGAGGTCGGCGGGGGGGATCTCGTCGGTGAAGGGTCGAGTCGAGCCGAGGCTCCGGCGCGGGGCGTAGAGGTACTGGAAAAGCTGGAACACCCAGCGGAGCAGCGAGACGAGGAACATCGCGCCGATCGCGACCATCGACCAGAAGAGGACGCGGTTCGACTCCTTGACGGGTTCGGCGGCGAGTGGGGCCTCCCAGCCGAGCTTGCCCACGAGCACCGGGGCGCCTCGGACGGCGTCGCCGGCCTGGTATTTCAGGATCTTCAGGAAGTAGCCGTTGAAGACGACCCGCTCGGAGACGTCGACGCCGATGGGCAGGCCCCTGGGAGCTTCCTCGAAGACGCAGTTATAAGGGTATTTGCGCGCGTCGGGGGTGGTGATCCAGGCCTCGTACAGCCATCCGGTCTTGCTCAGCTTCGACTCGAACCTGAGGATGCGCAGGGCCGTGCCGAGGAGGTGGACGGGGACGCCTCGGTAGCGTTCGGGGCGCTCCCACAGGTGCGTCGAGAACACGTCGCGGCGGCTCTCCTGGGCGAGTTCGGGGGCGGTTCGCTCGCGGGCCTTTTCGAGCAGCTTGGCATAGGCGGCGTTGTCGCGGAACGACATCGGCGTACGGTCGGTCACGGTCTCGAATTCGGGCGATTCGTCGGGCGCGACGGGTTCGGGGATCGACTCGACCCGCAGCGGCGGCTCGGGCGCGGGGGGGCGGTGGTGGGCGAAGTGCCAGACCGCGGCCCAGCCCGCGAGCATGACGGCCGCCAGGAGCGCCAGGCGGGGCAGCTCCGAACCTCGGAAGAACGGGTTGGACCGCTCCATGGCCGGGTCAGCCTCCCTCGTTCGGGCCGAGCTCGTCGAAGCTCAGCCTGGGTTCCTTCTTGGCCCTGAGAAAAGCGTTTGTGAACGCGTCGATGACCGTCATCAGCTCGGAATAGCGGAGGTTGGGGTCGACCTTGATCAGCGTCTGGTCGAACGGGGCGTCGGGGTCGAGGAGGTAGCGGTCGAGTTCCTTCGCGAGGGCGGCCTGCTCGTTGGGCACCTCGACGTCGGCGATGGTCACGCGCGCCAGGCGGCCGTCCTCGGCGGCCTTCAGGGTGGTGGGCAGGGTCCGCAGGCTCGCCGGCAGCTCGGCCGACGGGGCGGCGTCGGCCGGGGCGGCGGCCATCGAGGTCACCGGCTGGGGCGGCAGCAGGTTCATGATGAACTGGCCCTCGACCGGCGCGGCGCGGTAGGTCAGGACGAAGAACGTCAGGAGCTGGAACGCCATGTCGAGCATCGGCGCCACCGGCACCTGCGGCCCTTCGGTCTTCTCGGACTTGCGACCTCGCCGTTTCACGGAGGCGTCTCCCTCGGGAATGCGTGGAATAGGGCGGGCCCGGCGATCAGCCCCGGATCATGGCCTTGAGCGCGAATTTTCGGAAGCCCTGGTTCTGGCAGGCTTTGATCAGGTTCAGGACCGATGAGAAGGTGACGTCCTTATCGGCCCGGAGGATGATCGTGGTCGGCAGGCCGGCGGTCGCGACGTCGAGCTTCACGCCCGTGACCTTGAGGTTGAGCTTCACCAAGTCGGCCTGGTGCTTGATCGTCTGCGTCGCCTCGTTGAGCGGCTGAACTTCGTTGCCGGTGAGCAGGTTGCCGCTCTTGTCGATGTTCAGGACCAGGCGGTCTTCCAGCACCCGCTGCGAGTCTTCCACCGGCTGGGCCGAGCCGGCGTCGGGCAGGCGGATGCGCTGGTCGTAGTTGTCGGTGGCGAAATTGATCACGAGCATGAAGAACGTGATCAACTGGAACACGATGTCCAGCAGCGGCGTCAGATTCGGCTCGGCCGATTCCTTCGGCACAACGGATCCGCTCATGGTCGCACCTCCCCCGCGCGGCGGTCAGGCCGGTTTGTTGGTCTTGGCGGCCGTCACCAGCGAGTTGATCGTGCGGTCGGCGACCCGATTGGCTTCGATCGTCATCTGGGCGACGCGGTTGCGGAAGAAGGCGAAGAAGAAGATCGCCGGGACTGCGAGCGTGATGCCTTCCAGGGTGATGAACAGGGCGGTCGAGATGCCCTCGGCCACCTTGTCGGGCCGAGGCTGGCTGCCGGCGGCGGTCGCGATCTCCTGGAAGCTGCGGATCATGCCCCAGACGGTGCCGACCAGCCCGATCATCGGGCCGAGCGTGCCGATCGTCGCCAGGTAGCTGATCTTCATTTCAAGCTCGGTCACGGCCTCTTCGGAGGCCGTCGCGATCGCCTCCTTGGCCTCGGCCCGGCCGTTGGGGAGGTTGGCGATCCCCGCCCGGACCAGACGGGCCAGGAACGAGTCGTTGTCGCGGCAGGCGTCGTACGCCTCCTGGAACTTCTTGTCGCGGATCGCCGCTTCGAGCTTCTCGACCAGGGGCGCCGGCACGGCCTCGCTGACGCGGTATTCCATGAACAGGCGGATCACCAGGGCCGTGAAGTAGACCGACAGGAAGACCAGTAGGACGCCGATCGGACCCGACGCCCGGATGGCCCACTGGAGCATGTTCTCGGGCGCGGCGGGGGTCGTCCCCTCGGCCCCCGGCGCCCCGGGGGCCGGCTCGCCTTTCGCCGCGTCTCCAGCCGCTGGCTCCTCGGCCTTGGCCGCCGGGGCCGCGGCCGCCGGAGCTGGCGCCGCGGCGGGCGCGTCGGCCTTCTTGGCTTCCTGGGCCGAGAGCCGCGCGGCTTGGCCCCATGACAGCCAGATCAAGAACGCCGTCGCCATCGAAAACACGAGCCAGGAACCGCCCAACGCCCCGGCCCGACGGGCACCCAATTGCAGCCGCATGGAACCGATCCCCCCGACTGACACGACCAGAAATGCGAGATGGAAACCGCGAACGCCCCGCCCTCAATCACTCTACGACATCGCCGCGGGTTGAGTGACTCGAACCCTGGGGAACTCGACCCGGTTCGTCCCGTCGGTCCTCGTCGCCGTGGATTCACTATCCGATGGACTTCTTAGGCTGTCAATCCGGTGGAATTCGTGGTTGAGCGCATCGCGTCGTGTGGACCGTGGCGGCGATCTCCCGCAATTGGCTTGGTTCGACGACAAAACACACCGCCGGCCGCCCGGACCGCGGCCCCGGGGCCGTCGCCTCCGGCATCCCGACGCCTGGCCGGGCGGTATCGCGATTGGGTTTGTTCGGCGCGACGCGGGCGACCGAAAAACCGCAGTAAGTCCTGGATTTCAAAGACGTTGTGGGCTGACTGGAAATTGGGTTCGATCGCGCGGAAACCCGCCGCATTCGGGGGGCGACGAGCGGCCTCGCCCGTCGCCGCGTCGCTTTCGTGATTGGGTTTGTTCGGCGCGTCGCCATCGGCCGAAGGATCGTCCTGACACCTGATGGGGTCGAATTCGATTCGCTGTGAGGAAATTGGGTTCGCTCGCGCGGAAACCCGCCGGCTTCGGGGCCGTCGATCGGCCCGACGGATCGTCCCGGCCGCGCCGGCGATTGGGTTCGTTCGTCGTGTCGCGGGCGGCCGAGAATCAACCGCAACTCTTTGCGTGCATTGGCTTTCATCGCGATGGCGAAACTGGGTTCGCTCGCGCGGAAACCAACGCGTTTTCGGGTCGTCGCTCGTCCTGATCCGTCCCCCGCGTCGGGATCGGGCCGGCCGGCGAATTGGGTTCGTTCGCTCCGATTTCGTGATGAACTCCGATCGAGCCGGAGACCGCATGCCGGATTGACAAAGATCGTTCCGAGACGGAATTCCTCACTATGAGTATATGACACGATGCATCTGTTTGGATGAAGTTTTCCGTGGGGCGGCGAGCGGGTCGATTTTTCTGTTCGGGTGGATCGAGCGGATTGTGTTGGCCAGTGCGGGAGTGTGGCGTGGCGCGGCTTCGATCATTGACAGGCGGTGTCGGAGCCAGTCTGATCGAGCGGACTCTTCCGGCGAGCTTCCGGCGCGGGGGGAGGAGGTCGATTCGAGGTCCGTGGTTCCGGTCGTTCACGAAAGGGTTGGTCGATGCTGCGTTCAGGTTGCGTGGTTCTTGGGGTTCTCGCGTGGACGACGTCACCGGCCTCGGCTCAACAGACGACGAGCCCGGCGGCCGGCGCGCCGATCGAGGCGGCGCGATTGCTCCAGGGGCCCTGGGGCCAGGGTGAAGTCCACGGCGAGAGCGTCTTGTTCATCAAGGGCAAGGAGGGCGCCCCCAAGGCCAGGCTGCTCTACGACATCGACCGCGTGACCGCCGTCCGCAGCGCCGATGGACTCAAGACGTTCGAGGCCGGGCGCGACTTCCGGCCGCTCGCCGACGGCTCGGGCTTCGAGCTGACGGCGGACTCGCGGATTCCATTCCTCTCCGAGTCGGACCTCTTCCGGCCCAAGGGCTCGCCGACCAGCATCGGCCACAAGGCCGGCGATCCGGAGACGAGCGTCTTGTTCGACAACGCCCACTTCTTCCACGACCACCAGGTCGAGGTGAGCTACGTTCCTCGCGGCCCGAAGTGGGACGCGTACCGCCCGGCGTTCGCCGGCGACCGCTTGCCGCGCACCCTGGCGAAGCTCAAGAGCAAGCAGCCGATCACGCTGGTGGTGAGCGGCGACAGCATCTCCGAGGGCTTCAACGCGTCGAAGTTCACGAAGACCGCGCCGCTCCAGCCGGCGTTTCCGGAACTCACCGCGCGACAGTTGGAGCGGTCGTACGGGTCGAAGGTCGCCCTGCACAACCTGGCGGTGGGGGGCTGGTCGTCGGGGCAGGGGGCGGCCGACCTGGACCGGGTGCTGAAGCTCAACCCCGACCTGGTCGTGATCGCCTACGGGATGAACGATGTGAACCGCCGCGACCCCGAGGGGTTCAAGGCGGTCATCAAGGGGATGCTCGTGCGGATCAAGCAGGCGAATTCGGATGCCGAGGTCGTCCTGATCGCGACGATGACCGGCAACCCCGACTGGTTCGCGACGCCCGCCGAGATGTTCCCCGCCTACCGCGACGCGCTCAAGTCGCTGGAAGGCCCCGGCGTCGTCCTCGCCGACCTGACCGCCGTCTGGCGGCGGCTGCTCCAGCGCAAGCGGCACTTCGACCTGACCGGCAACGGCGTCAACCACCCCAACGACTACGGCCACCGCGTCTACACCCAGACGCTCCTCGGCCTGCTGGTCGAGAACCGCTGAGTGGCGATTTCTCCCCTTCGCGGCCGCCGCCCTTCAAATCCTGGGTTGCCGCGACCGGGATGGAACCGAAAAAATGGAAGTATCGGACCGGCGCCGTCCGGGATGAGCGAAAACGGACGACGGCCGGGGAGGATTCGGGTTGAATCACGCCGAACTGCAACGGATGACGGAGGAGCGCACGCGGGACGCCGAGGTGCTGCTTGCCGGCGGCCGGGGGGCGTTCGCGTATTATGTCGCCGGCTACGCCGTCGAATGCGCCCTCAAGGCGTGCCTTTTGAAACGGATGGTGCTCACCGGCTGGGTTTTCGACGAGAACGCGAAACGGGTCGATGAGTGCCGAACGCACGATTTTTCGACGCTCATCAAAATCGCCGGAATGCAGGCCGAGCTGAACCAGATGGAGGCGGCCAGCACACCCGAGGGCGTCGAGTTCCGGGCCAACTGGAAAGTCGTGAAGGAGTGGGCGGTCACAAGTCGCTATGATGAGAAGTCGGAGGCCGAAGCCAGAAAGCTCGTCGCGGCGATCACCGACGAGCCGAACGGGGTGATGATATGGATTCGGAACTACTGGTAGAACAGAAGGACGACGGGCGCAAGCTCGTCGAACAGCTCGCCCGCGACGGATTCGAGGTCGCGGCGGCGTTCTGGATTCTTCGCCACGGCAGGGTCTCATGGGAACTTTATATCGCGTCCCCGCTCGTCGATGGACAGAACTCGAACGAAGCATATCGCCGCCTCATCCCCTCGATCGCCAAGGTCCCGTCGAAGTGGGTCACGATCTCCGATTTGGATCTACTCAACCCCGAGAATCCGATCGTGAAGGCGGCCGTTGAGATCCGCGACCGCGATCCCGATGGCCGGGCCGTGACCTATGAGGGCGGTCGGCTCGGGGACATGGCGATCCAGGGCGCTTACATCTATCCGGAGATCGCACCCGCTCGTCTGTTCTTCATCGTCCAGTATGATCGGGGCGACCACACGAATGAATGGAACGCGAAAGTCGAGTATGTGACCTCCTATGAGAACATGAGGCTCCGGGGCGCGGTCGGTTACTCGACGGCGACTCGGGACGGCGACTCTCCAGCGGACCCCGGAGGCGCTCTTGTCGGCGCCCTGGTCGAGATCGACCCCAAGTTCGTCCCGTTCTCACCACGCGATCGGCAGGACATCCTCGCGGTCGCTTCCCGGCAGGCGAGGGCGGCGGCGGACGGGATGTTCAAGTCGCACCACCCGGAGGCGGTCGTCGAGTCCGCCGACGAACACTGCTTGGCGTCGTAGGGGTCGAGTGAAAGGGATAAGTTGATGACGTTCTTGCTCTGCCTGGCTTGTACGACCCTGGCCTGGGACGAACCTCCGAAGGCGGCGGCCCCGGCCCCGGCGGCGATCGACGTGGTTTCGGCCCTGGAGAAGACCCTGGCCGACGCCATCGCGCGGGCTGAGCCGTCGGTGGTGGCCATTCACCGCGACAAGGCCGACAACGCCCAGGAGACCCTGGCGGTCCGGGGCAAGACGCGGCGGCCTCGCCAGGTCGGTCCAGGGGGATCACCCGAGCCCGTCCGCTCGGCGAGGAAAACGATCAGATCTCGTTCGACTTCGGATCGGGCGTGGTGGTCGGCGACGAGGGGCAGATCCTCACGGCCTTCCATGTGGTGAAGGGCGCGCGGGGGCTGATCGTGCGGGCGACGGATCGGCAGGTCTTCGAGGCCGAGGTCATCGCGGCCGATCCGCGCAGCGACCTCGCCGTGATCGCGCCGATCTCGACTCCAGGTCTGGAGAAGCCCAAGCTCAAGCCGATCCCGCTCGGCGACGCCGGCGCGCTGCGGAAGGGGTCGTTCCTGGTCGTCCTGGGCAATCCGTTCAACGCGGCGCGCGACGGCAAGGCGTCGGCGAGTTGGGGCATTCTCTCGAACGTCTCCCGCCGGATCGACCAGGACATCGACGACGTCTCATTCACGAGGCGGGCGCCCCTGCAACTTCCGAATTATCCGACGCTCCTCCAGCTCGACGCCAAGCTCAACCTGGGAATGAGCGGCGGGGCGGTCGTGAATATGAAGGGCGAGCTGGTGGGGCTGACCACGATGGCGTCGAGCCCGGCCGGCTTCGACGCCATGGCCGGCTACGCGATCCCGATGGACCGCATGGGCCGCCGCGCGGTCGAGACGCTCAAGAAGGGCAAGGAGATCGAGTACGGCCTGCTGGGAGTCCGTCCCCATTTGCAGAGCACCAACCGCGTCGAGACGGTCGCGCCCAACTCGCCCGCGGCGCTCGGCGACCTGCAACGAAACGACGAGATCATCGGGGTCAACGGAACGCCGGTGTTCGACTTCGACTCGCTTATCCTGGCCATCGGCGCGTACTCGGTCGGCGACTCGATCCGACTTCTCGTCCGTCGCGACGGGCAGGAGATCGAAAAGCCGATCGTCCTGGCCAAGTTCCCGGTCGACGGCGAGGTCATCGCCACGACGCAGCCGCCGGCCTGGCGGGGGCTTCGGGTCGACTACCTGAGCACGCTCAACGCCCGGCCGGCCGGCATCGACCTGGTCGACGCGCTGCCGGCGGGGGTGGTCGTCCGCGAAATCGAGCCCGACTCGCCCGCGGCCCGGGCGGGGCTCAAGAAGTGGCAGATCATCCGTCAGGTGGGCGACCAACCCGTGGTCGATCCCGCCCAGTTCGCCAAGGCCGTCGCCGACCTGAACGGCCCCGTCACCCTGTTGACCGACCAGGGGCCGATCGTCGTCCGTTGAAGCCCGTCGCCAGGGGCGGCGGCCGGCTCTTCATCAAGGCCGGGTTGCCGCGGCCTGGCTCGTCCTGCACAATACATCGACGCCGCATTATTGTGGATCGAACTGTGCGCCGTTCCCCGCGCGGATCGCCCGCTCGGCCGGGACGTTCGGAAAACCCGCGAAGCCCTCGACCTCCGTTGCCGATGATCTCTCCATGAAAACCGACGACCTTCGTGAAGCGTATCTCGAATTCTTCGCCTCCAAGGGGTGCGTCCGCAAGCCGAGCGACGTGCTGGCGCCCAACGACCCAACGGTCCTGTTCACGCCGGCCGGGATGAACCAGTTCAAGCGCGAGTTCATGGGCCTGGGCGATCCGGGCTTCAAACGCGCGACGACCTGCCAGAAGTGCATCCGCACCGGCGACATCGAGAACGTCGGCAAGACGCCCCGGCACATGACGTTCTTCGAGATGCTCGGCAACTTCAGCTTCGGCGACTACTTCAAGCGCGAAGCGATCCACTGGGCCTGGGAATTCCTCGTCGACACCCTGAAAATCGATCCCAAGCGGTTGACCTTCACGGTTTACCTCGACGACGACGAGGCGTTCGACATCTGGCACAAGGAAATCGGCGTCCCCACCGACCGGATCACCCGGATGGGCGAGGACGACAATTTCTGGCCCGCCGGCGCGCCGACGCAGGGGCCCAACGGCGTCTGCGGGCCGTGTTCGGAGATCTTCTACCACGGCGACGGCATCGAGGAAGTCGAGATCTGGAACCTCGTCTTCACCCAGTACAACCGCGTCGGCCCCGGCCAGCTCGAACCCCTGCCGAACAAGAACATCGACACCGGCATGGGACTCGAACGCGCCGCCGCGGCGCTTCAGGGCGTGCGGTCGAACTTCGAGATCGACGTCTTCGCGCCGATCGTCGACGCCGCCGCCGACGTGCTGGGCGTCGATTACGCCCAGGCCCGCGACACGCTCGACGGCGTCCGCATCCGCCGCGCCAGCGACCACGCCCGGGCGATCACCTTCTGCCTCCACGAGAACATCCGGCCCGGCCCCGAGAAGCAAGGGTACGTCGTCCGCCGGCTGCTCCGCCGGGCGGTGCTCGACGCCTACCAGATGGGCCGCCGCGAGCCGTTCCTGTATACGCTCGCCCCGGTCGTGGCCGAGTCGATGCGCCGGGGGTATCCCGAGCTGGTCGACAGCGTCCCCCGGGTCCAGCACATCATCCGCGACGAGGAGGAGCGGTTCCTCCGCAACCTCGAAAACGGCATGCGGCTGCTGAACGACACGTTCCGCAAGACCAAGGCGGCCGGCTCGGACGTGATCGCCGGCGACGCCGCCTTCGACCTGCTCTCGACCTACGGCATCCCCGTCGAAGTCACCGAAAGCCTGGCCGCCGACCAGAACCTGCGGGTCGACATGCCGGGGGTCGAAGCCGCCCGGACCAAGTTCTCGGCCGTCTCGCGCGGGACGACCGAGGCCGCCGACGTCTTCGCCACCGGCCCGCTCGACACCCTGAAGGAAGCCTATCACAAGGGGAGCGAGTTCCTCGGCTACACCAGCACCGAGGCCCCCGCGACGGTCATCGGCATTCTTGAACAGGGCCAGCTCGCCCAGTCGGCCGAGGCCTCCCAGGGAGGTCCGCCGATCGTTCTCGTGCTCGACCGGACGCCGTTTTACGGCGAGTCGGGGGGCCAGGTCGGCGACGTCGGGACGATCCGGGGCGACGGGTTCGCGTTCCACGTCGAGGACACGAAGAAGGACAACGATTTCTTCCTCCACCTGGGCCGGGTCGTCGAGGGGAAGGTCGCCGTCGGCGGCCATGTGACCGCGACGGTCGACGTCGATCGGCGGCAGGCGATCCGCCGGGCCCACTCGGCGACCCACCTGCTGCACAACGCCCTCCACAAGCACCTGGGCAAGCACGCCCAGCAGGCCGGCAGCAAGGTCGAGCCCGACCGGCTCCGGTTCGACTTCGCCAACCCCGAGGCCGTCGGCAAGGAGCGGCTCGAAGCCATCGAGAAGACCGTCAACGCCCTGGTCATGACCGGCTCGGCGGTGAGCTGGACCTTGATGCCGATCGCCGAGGCCAAGACCCTCGGCGCGATGGCTCTGTTCGGCGAGAAGTACCCCGAGATCGTCCGCGTCGTCCAGATGGGCGACTTCTCCCGCGAGCTGTGCGGCGGCACGCATCTCGACAACGTCGGCCAGGTCGGCTTCTTCAAGATCGTCGGCGAGGAGTCGGTCGCGGCCGGCACCCGGCGGATCACCGCGCTCACCGGCCAGGCCGCCCTCGACCTCGTCCGCCAGGAGGAAGACGTCCTCGCCCAGCTCTCGGCCACGCTCCGCGTGCCGGCCAGCCAGGTCCCCGACCGCGTCGCCGCCCTGCTCGACGAGATCAAGACCCTCAAGAAGCAAGCCGCCCAGCGCAAGCCCGACGCCGGTGACAAGACCTCGGCCGACGACCTGCTCGCCGCCGCTCGCTCGGCGGGCGGCGCGACCGTCGTCATCGCGGCCGTCGAGAACGCCACGGCCGACGAACTGCGCGTCCTGATCGACGGCCTCCGTCGGAAGCGAGAGCAGGGCCTCGCCGTGCTCTTGATCACCGCCGCCGAGGGCAAGGTCCAGCTCGTCGCCGGCTTCTCGCGCGACCTCGTCGACAAGGGCCAGCACGCCGGCAACTGGCTCAAGAAGGTCGCACCCGTGGTGGGAGGCGGCGGCGGCGGCCGTCCCGAACTGGCCCAGGCCGGCGGCAAGAACCCCGACCAGATCCCCGCCGCTCTCGAACAGGCGTGGACCGTCATTCAGGAAAACCTTGGCGGTTGATCGGATCATCTGGGGGGGCAGGCGAAATAGAGCCTTGGCGTGGACCGTTCGGCGGCCGGCCGGGTTGACAAACCGATGAAGGTGGACTTGACGTCCGCATCGGGGCATGTAGGATGGAATTTTTCCCAACGACATTGGGATTCCGCGTCCAGCGCTTTTTTGTGACTCAGGCGTATTTCTCCATGAAGTGTTATCAAGCGAAGACCGGGGAGCTGACGCGTCAATGGTTCACGATTGACGCGGAGGGTCAGGTCGTCGGTCGGCTCGCGGCGCAGATCGCCTCGATCCTGATGGGCAAGCACCGCCCGACCTACACCGCCCACATCGACACCGGCGACTTTGTGATCGTCACCAACGTCGATAAGGTGATCTTCTCGGGCAACAAGTGGCGCGACAAGGTCTACCAGCGGTACTCGGGCCATCCCGGCGGCCAGAAGGAAGAGGCCGCCTGGAAGTTGTTCGAGCGTCGTCCGGATCGGATTCTTGAGCTGGCGATCCAGCGGATGATGCCCAAGAGCAAGATGGGCCGTCACATGATGGACAAGCTCAAGCTCTGCGTCGGCCCCAACCACCCGCACCAGGCCCAGAGACCGATCCCGCTCATCCCCCTGTCGGGACGGCCGGCCCCCGCCGGCGCCTTGATCACCGTCGCCGCCTCGGCCTCGAAGATCTCCGGCCGCGCACCCCGGGGCGAAGCCGCCCACGTGCACGCCGCCGACGCTTCGGCCGAGTGAGTGAGTGATTGAGATCGCCTCGACGTCTCGCTCGCCGGCCCGGCTCTGACGCCTCGCCGGGCGAGCCTATGCCACACAGGCCCGGTCAGCCGGCGCCGACCGTTCCGACGGACTCCGGGCCCCATCCGAGACGGGATCTTCCAGCCAAAGGTTGAGAAAACGAATATGTCAGCGACCGCACAAAAGACGTTCACCTGGGGCACCGGCCGGCGGAAGACCGCGGTCGCCCGGGTCCGAATCAAAGACGGCACCGGCCAGTTCATCGTCAACGGCCTCGACGCCAAAGAATACTTCCCGCTCGAAGTCTGGCTGACCGACATCCACGCCCCGCTCAAGGCGACCGAGATGACCGAGCGCGTCGACGTGTTCGTCAACGTCGACGGCAGCGGCAAGTCCAGCCAGTCGGGCGCCGTGGTCATGGGCCTCGCCCGCGCCCTCAAGGCCCACCGCACCGACCTCGACCAGGCCCTCCGCGACGGCGGCTACCTCACCCGCGACGCCCGAATGGTCGAGCGGAAGAAATTTGGACATAAGAAGGCCCGTAAGAGCTTCCAGTTCTCCAAGCGCTGATCGCTCGACCCGAGCGACTGGCTCTTACCGACTCCGAATCACGAAGACCCGCCGCGCCCCGGTCGCAAGACCTGGCGCGCCGGGTCTTTTTCTTGCGCGCCGATATTGTTTCGCTCGCCGCGTCTGGATCGTGTGATATTTACAGGTCCGTCTCACGTTGATATGATGCCGGCCGCTTCGCGATTGATCCGAGGCGCGGTCGTCAACTTACGGAGGAGCTGATCCATGAGAATGCGCATCCTGTCCGCCGCGGCCTGTCTGAGCCTCGTCCTGCTGGGCGCCGGTCTGGCGCAGCAGGTCGGCCCCGGCCCCGTCACCAAGACGGAAGATCGGCCGAACGCCGACCCGCCGTCGTCGGACGCCGCGCCGAAGCCCACGCCCGATAACGCGTCTCAGGTTGCGTCGCTGCGTTCTCAGTTGGTCCGGCTCCGCGCCGAGGTGGAACTGCTGGAACTGGAGCACGAGGCCGACGTGGATCGTTTCAAGGCTCTTGCGACGGATCTCCACGCCTCGAACGACCATGAGAAAGCAGAGAGCGTCGCGAGCTCGTTGATTCCGGAGTTCGAGAAGAAGGTCAACGGAAAGATCGAGCCTTCGATGTTGAAAGAGCTGGAGTCAGAGAGGCTCGTGGACTCCACCACCGCCCGAGTCCTCCGTGAGGAGTACGACAAGACGAAGAAGGAGTTCCTTCGCACGACCGCCGAACTGAACGAGAAGAAGCTTCAGTTGATCGACCTGGAGAAACGGTTCCGCGCCGTGGCCGGCGATTGACGGACGAGCCGGAAGCCGGCGAGTGCATGATTCCCGCGCTCATTTCCTCGCGGCGGCGGAGCCGCTCCGGCGGACTGGGAATTCACTCGCTGGCGCTTCGGGCTTGTATTTATGGAAGCCCGAATACAAGCCCGAAGCGCAAGCGAGTGCATTGTTTTGCGTCCGCTTATTCAGCACGCCGGCCGAGTTCGGAAATTCACTCGCTGGCGCTTCGGGCTTGTATTCGGACCCGGGGCCGCCCCAGCGTCCCCATTTTCATGAGGCCGGGTGTCCTGAAGGCGTCATGGCGGTTTGTATCGGGGCGTGCCGTCACCCATCAGCTTGTCATTATGGAATGAGATGACGATTCAACGCTCTAAATCCGCAGGTGCTGGGCGATGATGTTGCGCTGGATGTCGTTGGTGCCGGAGAAGAGGACGCCGCCGACGCCGTCGCGGACGTCGCGTTCGAGGCCCTCTTCGATGGTGTAGCCGGCCGCGCCGAAGATCCGGACGGCGTCGATGCTGTTCTGCACGAAGCTCTCGGACACGTGCAGCTTGGCCATCGAGGCGGCGATCGTGGCGTCCTTGCCCTGCTGCTTGAGCCAGGCGTAGCGATAGACCATGTAGCGGCTGGTCTCGACGCGGGTCATCATGTCGACGATCCGGTTCGAGACCGATTGGAACTTGCCGATCGACTGGCCGAACTGCTTGCGGGTCCGGGCGCGGTGGACGCAGCGGTCGACCTGCCGGCGCATCGTGCCGACGATGCTGGCGAGGATCGCGCCGCGCTCCCATTCGAGGGCCTGGTTGAAGATCCGCGAGCCGCGTCCTTCGCGCCCCAGCATGTTTTCGAGGGGCAGTTCGCAGTTCTCGAACACGAGTTCACCCATCGGCGCGGTCCGCATCCCGAGCTTGTCGATCTCGCGGACGACCTTGAAGCCCGGCGTGTCGCGGTCGATCAGGAAGGCCGTGATGCCGAGCACCCCCTTGGTGGGGTCGGTGGTGGCGAAGCAGAGGAAGACGTCGGCGACCGGCCCGCCGGTGATCCAGACCTTGCGGCCGTTGAGCACCCAGCGGTCGCCCTTGCGCTCGGCCCGGGTCTTCATGCTGAAGATGTCGGAGCCGGCCTCGGGCTCGCTGGCGCCGTTGGCTCCGAAGTGGCGGCCATCGACCAGCGGAGGCAGGAACCGGGCTTTTTGCGCGTCGTCGCCGAACATGAGGATCGGCATCGTGATCGTCCACAGCGACGCGTTCAGTGAGAACAGCAGCCCCGTGTCGGCGCAGGCGTAGCCGAGCCCTTCCATCGCGGCGACGGCCGTGGCGATCTCTTCGCCCTGCCCGCCGTACTCGCGCGGGACGGTCAGCCCGGCGGCGCCGAAGCGGGCGCACCGCTCGTAGCCCTCGCGCCAGAACTCGCCACGCTGATCGCGGGCGACGCCGTCGGGATCGACGAGCTGTTCCTTGGCGAAGGCGACGGCCGCGTCATACCACTTCTGCTGCTCTGCTGAGAATCCGAAGTCCATGACTTCGACCTCCTTATCGTCTCGTTTTTATTCCGGGAGCCGACGATCCAATCCGTGATGCGCGACTCCGAATACAAGCCCGAAGCGCCAGCGAGTGCATTGTTTTGCATTCGATTATTCAGAACGCCGGCTGGGAATGCACTCGCTGGCGCTTCGGGCTTGTAATTCGGGGTTGTAATCGGGGGTGGATTTTTCGAAGGCTCGGAATACGTGTCGGGTCGTCCGCTTCTCGTTCGTCCAACATCCATGCCGGCCGGATGATCGCCGAAGAACGGGCGTAGGGCAAGATCACAACGGTGAGCCGGACCGCGTTGACAGGTAGGAGGGTTCCGGCTACATTTCCGCCGCACGTCGCGGCCGTAGAGCCCGATGGACGGTTGATGGGTGCATCTTGGAGGAGACGACGGCGACTCGTTCGCCCCGTTCCGTGGCCCTATGGTTCAAGGCGCGTGCTCGGGCGACCCCATGGATGGAGACGCATTCCGGCGCGTGCCGCGTTTAGACGGGCGAGGGTGAATCATGGACGATGTCCCCGCTGGTCCGGCGAGCCCGGAGCCGCGGAGGCCATCGCTTTCCGTTGTGGTCCCCGTTTGCAACGGGGGTTCCGACTTCAAGCGCTGCCTCCGTCGGCTTCGCGACTCTTCCTGGGCCGACTTTGAGTTGATCGTGGTGGACGACGGTTCCACCGACGATTCGGGCCTCCTGGCCGAGAGCCAGGGTGCGATCGTGCTGCGCCACGATCGTCCGCAAGGCCCCGCCGCGGCCCGCAATCTAGGGGCTGAGCGGGCGTCGGCCGACCTGATCTTCTTCCTCGACGCCGACGTGGCCGTCTATCCGGATACGATCGAGCGCGGGATGGCCCGGTTTCTGGACGATCCCGGGCTGACCGGTCTGTTCGGCTCATATGACGACCAGCCGACGGCGCCGGGGCTCGTGAGCCGGTTCCGCAACCTGTTGCATCACTACGTCCACCAGCAGGGCGATTTCGAGCTGGACAGCCGGCCGGTGCATACGTTCTGGACCGGCTGCGGCATGATCCGCCGCCGCGACTTCCTCGATTTCGGCGGCTTCGACCCCCGGCTCTACCCCCGGCCGGCGATCGAGGACATCGAGCTTGGCTACCGGCTGACGCGGTCGGGACGCCGGATCGTCCTGGCGCGCGACGTCCAGGCGACGCATATGAAGCGGTGGTCGGTGTTCGAGGTGGTCCGCACCGACATCTTCCGCCGCGGGGTGCCGTGGATGTTGCTGATCAAGCGGAGCGGCACGCACGAGACCGACCTCAACGTGCAGCTCAAGCAGCAGGTTTCGGTGGCGGCGACGGGCCTGATGCTCGTCGCGGCGGCCGGCGTCCCGCTGTCGGCCTGGGCGGGCGTGGCGGTTGGAGCCTGCGCCGGGAGCGTGGTCGTCTTGAACCTCGAATTCTACCGGTTCCTGGGCCGGCGTCGGGGCCTGGGATTCGCCCTGGCCTCGTTCCCGCTGCATCTGCTGTACTTCGTCTGCTGCGGCGTGTCGGTCGTGATCGCGCTCTTGCGATGGCACGTGCTGGAACGGTCGCATCGGGCGAACGCCCGGGGGCGAGGCGAGCGGGTCGATCGCGGCGCGCGGTCTATTCCTGGACCGGCATGGAGTCGATTGGCACGGAGGCTCAAACGATGGACGGCGCGATCAAGGTAGCCGTGGTTCAGGGCGACCGCCGGCGCGGGGCCGTGGCCCAGGCGCTCGGGCTCATCGCCGACGACGTACGCGACCGCGTCCAGGGGACCGGCGCTCTGGTCGTCCCGACGCTCGACGAACTTGGCCGAGGCTGGGCGTCGACCGACCGCGACGCGCTCTCGGCGACGATCGACGCCCTGCTCGCCGCCGGGGCCGGAACGATCGACGTGGCGACCGGCAAGGGAGTCGCGCGTCCGGGCGCCGCGGCCTGCTTCGATCGGTTCGGCTACCGCTCCGAGACGGCGGGCCGTCCGGTGGCGTACCACGATCTGGACGCCGAAGCCGACGCCTGGACGACCATCGAGACCCGGGGCGGTCTTCCCGAGGACACGCTGCGCGTGGCGTCGCGCGTCGTCGCCGCGACCTGCCGGGTCTCGCTCTCGATCGCGCGGACGCACGGCGTTTTTCGGCTCGGCCTGGGACTGCCCAACCTGGCGACGGTCGTTCATCCCGATGATCGGCGGCGGCTGGAACCGGCGCCGTTTCCGTCCCGGCTGTCGTCGCGCGCCGCATCGATCTCCAGCCTGCTCGAATCATGGCGGGGATGGCTGGTGCGCGGGTGGTTGAGCGTCCGGTCGCTCGACGGCGGCATGATGCTGACCGGCCCCGAGCGCCGGCGACTGGAACGGATCGAGCGGGCGACCGACCTCCTCACGGCGCTTGCGACCTCGGTTCTGCCGACGATCAGCGTGGTCGACGGCTTCCTGGGGATGCACGGCGAAGGTCCGCGTCTGGGCAAGCCGCTCCGCCTCGGCACCGTGATCGCCGGGACCGACGCCGTGGCGGTCGACGCGGTCGCCGCCGCGATCATGGGGTTCGACCCGCTCAACGTGGCCTATCTGCGGCGGGCGCAGGCCGCCGGCCTCGGGGTCGCCGACCTGGCCGCCATCACGATCGTCGGCGAGCCGTGGTCGCAGGTGCGCCGCAAGTGCCGCCGGCACGCGTCGGATCGCCTGCTTCGGCTCGTCTCGGGACCCGACGACGGTCAGCCCGTCGGCGTCCCCAGTCCGCACTTCCGATCCCGGCGCGAGCGGTTGCGCGCAGCCGCCCGGAAGTCGTCGCGGTCGTAAACGATCACCGCGCCCGTCCTTTCTTCCACCAGGAGCAGGCTCGACGATGCGAATCGGCTTTGATGGGAGCTGTCTGTCGAACCGTCGCGGCTTCGGCCGGTTCGCGAACCGGTTGCTTTCGGCCCTCGTCCGCCAGGCGGAAGGGCATGAAGTCGTCGTCGTGATCGACGAGCCGTCGGCCGCGACGGTCGAGCTGCCCGAAGGCGCGACCGCCCGGATCGTCGGCGTCCGCGACGCCCCGAGCGCCTCGGCCTCGGCGCGCGGCCGGCGCAGGCTGCGTGACATGCTGGCCATGAGCCGGTCCGTGGCCGGGGCGCGGCTCGATCTCATGTACTTCCCCGCGACGTACACGTTCTACCCCGTCTGGGGCGTCCCCCGGCTGGTCGTGACGATGCACGACACGCTCCCCCTGGAGCATCCCGAGCTGGTCTTCCCGACGCGTCGGGGACGGGCCGCGTGGATGCTCAAAGAGTACGTCGCCGTCCGCTCGGCCGATCGGATCGTGACCGTCTCGGAGACGTCGAAGCGGTTTCTCAAGCAGCGGTTCCGGCTGAGCGACGACCGGCTGCGGGTCGTCGGCGAAGGGCCCGACCCGATCTTCCGGCCGATGGGCGACGACCCGCGCGCCGAGGCCGTGCTGGAGCGTTACGGCGTCTCGGCCTCGGCCCGGTTCCTGCTGTACGTCGGCGGTCTGAGCCCGCACAAGAACCTCCCCCGGCTGATCGAGGGCTTCGCGCGGTCCGCCCCCGCCGACGTTTCGCTCGTGCTGGTCGGCGACCTCAACGACGTCTTCCACACGCATATCCCGGAGATCCGCCGGACGATCGCCGACCACGCGCTCGAAGATCGCGTCATCCTCACGGGCTTCGTGCCGGACGCGGACCTCGTCTTTCTGTATAGTCGCGCCTACGCACTGGCGCTCCCCTCGCTGCTGGAGGGCTTCGGCCTGCCTGCCGTCGAGGCGATGGCCTGCGGGACCCCCGTCGTGGCGAGCCGGGCGGGGTCGCTCCCCGAGGTCGTCGGCGACGCCGGCCTGTTCTTCGATCCGCTGAATGTGGACGAGATCGGCCGGACGCTGGGCGCGATCCTCGACGATCCGGGACGCCGCGACGAACTCGCCGCGATGGCCCTCCGACGCTCGGCGCGGTTCGACTGGGACCGCTCGGCGCTCGATCTGCTCGCCTGCTTCGAGGAGCTTTCGCCCCCTCGATCCGCCTCCAGGCCTCACGCGGCCGGGTCGCGTAGGGTTCGCGAACGGTCGTGATCCGAAATTGGCCTTGAACGGATTCGTTCGGGATGCGCTGCTGATGAGGACGAAATGCGCGGCTCTAGCTCGCCAGCCCAGGAGACGCAACGACTCGATCGAAATGTGAGCTAGGCTTGAAGTACACCGACATGGAGTCAGCATCTTGGTCGCCAACCTTTTGATTTATCTGATCGTCGCGATCGGCGAGGCCGTTTGCGTGGCCTTCGCGATCAACGTCGTCCACGGTCGCGCCTGGAAAGTCCGCTGGCATGAGAAGGCGACGATGGCCTTCATGGCCGTCTGCGGGCTGGGGTCGCTCGAACTCGCCCGACGCTACCGGCTCACGCCGTTCGCGGACTGGCCGGTCCTCCTCAAGAGCCTCGCGACGCTCTGCTCGTTCGTCGCGCTCGTGGTGTTGCCCGCCGTGACGTTCGCGAGGAGTCGGCGTCGGACGCCCGAAGGGATGGTCCGCGACGATCATCGCAGCGTTCTCGACGGCAAAAACCGCGAAGCTTTCATCGGCCAGGGAACCTTTTCCTGGATGCTCCGGCTTCCCGGCAACGAGTCGCTCGATCTGACGGTTCACGAGTGGTCGTTGCGCATCCCCCAGTTGCCTCCCGAGCTGGACGAGCTGTCGATCTTGCACCTGACCGACCTGCATTTCTCGCACGCGTACGACCGCCGGTATTTCGAGGCGGTCGTCGAGGCCGCGGCGTCGGCTCCCGCCGACCTCGTCTTCGTCACCGGCGACCTCGTCGACGAGCCCGAGTGCATCGAGTGGATCACGCCGCTGCTTGCTCGCCTTTCCGGGCCGCTGGGCCGGTTCGCGATCCTCGGCAACCACGATCATCACCACGACATGGACCGGATCGCCCGAGCGACGACGGCGGCGGGGTACACGGTCCTCGACGGCGACGTGGCGACGGTCGACGTCCACGGCCGTCGGCTGGCGATCGGCGGCACGTGCGCTCCGTGGGGGCCGGCGATCGCCGCCGGCTCGATCCCCGAGGCCGATTTCTCGATGCTCTTGAGCCACACCCCCGACCTCGCGTACAAGGCGGCCGCCCAGGGCTGGGACTTCATGCTCTGCGGGCACAATCACGGCGGCCAGATTCGGTTGCCCGTGATCGGCCCCGTGCTCATGCCCAGCCGATTCAGCCGTCGGTTCGACCGGGGGTTCTTCCGGATCGATCCGACGCTGATGTACGTCAGCCAGGGAGTGGGCGCCAAGCACCCGATCCGTTACGGCTGCCCCCCGGAAATCAGCCGATTCACGCTCGTCCGCCACGACGTCGCCGCGCCGCGCGACCAATCGGCCGGCGCGGCGCGACAACCCGTCGAAGCCTGAGCGGAACGCGATCCGAGCCGGTCGATCAGCCCGGCCGCTTCTCAACCGCCCCAGCGGGCGCGGCCTGCGCCGCCTTCGCGGCGGCCGGCTTGGCGAGGTGCTGGTCGAACCATTCGACGAACGTGTCGAGGTCCTTGTCGAGCCCGACCCAGCCGTGTCCCGAGCCCTTCTTGACGATCAGGCGGCTCTCGACGCCGGTCTCCCGGAGCTTCTTCTCGAACGATTCCGACTGCTGGATCGAGACCAGCGTGTCGGCGTCGCCGTGGATGAGGAGGGTCGGCGGGTCGTCGGGCGTGACGTGGGTGATCGGCGACGTCGCGCGGGCGATCTCGCGCCGCGTATCGGGGTCGTCGATCGGAAGCCACAGGCCGGTCTTCTCGTCCGGCTTGCGGTAATCGAACGCGGCGCTGAACTGGGGCTCGAAGTCCGTCGCCCGGAGCCTTTCCTTGCCCGGCTCGCCGAAGTTCAGCCAGTCGGTCGGTGGGAAGAAGCAGGCCACCGCCTGCACCCGGCTCGACTCGCGATCGACGGGGTCTTTGGCCGAGGGATCGCCGGCCTTCCCTGCCGTGCCGAGCATCAACGACAGGTGGCCGCCGGCCGAGGCGCCGTAGACGCCCAGGCGGTCGGGGTCGATCTTGTAGTCCTTGGCGTGGTGGCGGATGAACCGCACGGCCCGGTTGACGTCCTCGATGATCTCGGGGACCTGAAACCGCGGCTGGCAGCCGTGGACGACGGCGAAGACTGTGTAGCCGTGGTCGAGGAACGGCTTGAAGAACACCGGTTGGATCGCCTCGTGCGACGAGACGAAGCCGCCGCTGACCATGAAGATCACGCCGACGCCCTTGGCGTTCGCCTTGGGCGTCAGCACGTCCAGGGTGAGCGCCGTGCCGTACTTGCGACCATAGATCACGTCTTCCTTGCGGTCGAAGCCGGGCTCGTCGGCCCGCGACGGCGCCGCCTGAAACAGGCCGAACGCCAGGAACAAGTTGAGAACAATCATCGTCACGCGCGTCATTTGCGGAGAGCCCCCAGGGAATTTCGGATCGTCCGGCGAACGATCGAGGATAACGGGGGGGCGCATGGCCGGGCAACGGTCAGGCGAGTCGAGTCAGGCGTGATCGCGCATCGATCGGCGCGGTTTCAGGAGCAAATATTGACGATGTTTAGACGAGAAGACGTGAGATAATGTTGGTTTCGGCGAAGGGTCGTGCGGCGCGACGCCGAGGAGGCGAGGTTCCTCGGCGTCGCGCCGTCGAGCTTGGGTCGTCTCGGTCAGGCGGGCTTTTCCGCGAAGAAGGTCAGCGACGACGTCAGGTATTTGACGAGGGGGGCGGGCGTGAGCTTGAACATCACTTCCGCCTTGGTATAGGACCCGTGCTTGAAATCAGGGCGTTTGCGCGCGGCCCGGATCGATTCCGCGTCGGCCGGGACGATCTCCGTCGGCGAGCGATACGAGGTGTCGGGGACGGCCCAGTAGGGCTTCAGGTTCGAGAAGCCGGCTTCCGTCACGAGCCGGTGGAGGGTCGGATAGGAATGGATCATGCCTTCGGGCCGCGACTTGCCGAGCAGCCGACCCAGGAGCGAGATCAACCAGCGCGGCATCGCCTGACCGAACCTCCAATTGAAAGTGTGCGGGTCGTGGACGCCGTGAAGGAGGACCATGCCGTAGCGATTCTTGGTCGTCAGGTAGATCCAACCGCCGGGTTTCAGCACCCGCCAGCACTCCCGTAGCAGCTTCTTCTGCGACTCGACGTGGGGGGTCGACGGATCGCGCTGGCCGCACCATTCCAGGACGAGATTCAGGACGACGCCGTTGAACTGGCCGTCCTCGAAGGGGAGCTGACAGTCATCGACCCCGCATGCGACCTTCGCGTTGTCGAGCCCCTCCTGGCGACACCGTTCCGCGGCGAAGCGGGCGAATTGCGGGACGACTTCCAGAGCGTGGACGAACCCGACTCGGCGCGCCAGGGCGGTCGTGATTTGTCCATGTTGCGCACCGATCTCCAGGATCGTGCTCTCTTTGTTCAGCGGCAGCAGATCCAGGAACTTGTACCTTACGGGACTCGTCATGTAATCGATCGAGTCGTACGTCTGCTTGACCGCGTTCAGCCAGCCGTCACGAACCGCGAGCTCGTTGAGCCGGTCCAGCTCGCGCGTCCGCTCTTCCGATTCGGTTTGGGGGAACTTCAGATAGTTCGGCATCTCAGTGTCGATCATTCAGGTACGCCTCCAAGGAATCCAGTTGCTTGAGCCTGGCCAACGCCGCGGCGACGTCCACGACCGTCTTTCGCTGGTCGCGACTGATCGAGCCCATAACGTCGTCGTTCACGACGTCGTCCGGTCGCCTCGTCACCGGATTGGGGAGCGGCTCGTCCAGGGTCATGGATTTGCCGCCCAAGGTCGCAAGCATGTAACCGCGGACGTCGACGGGGTCACAGGCCATGATCCGGCAGTGGCGATCGATCTCGGCGCGAAGACGCCCCCTCCCCAGCTTCATCCACAGCGTCATGGCGATGAGATCGTAGAATCCATATCCCCGGACCGCGGACCTTTCCCAGTCGATGATTATGGTCCGATTCCACGCCGCGATTCCAGGGGGTTGCAGCAAGTTATGTAAATTCAAGTCGTCGTGCATGATTGCGAGTTGAGGCTGCCAGGCTCCACGCTCGAGGCGTCCCAGCGCGAGCGACGCTGCGTCGCGCACGTGCCCGGGCATCGAAGACGCATCGCAGAGGTGTTCGAGAGGGGTGATGAAGCGATCCTGGCGTTCCTCGGCCGTCGGCTGCTGGACGGTTCTCTCGGTCGCGAGTCGCAGCCAGGGCAAGAGCCGTTTGCCCACCAACGATCTCCGCATGGTCCTCAGGAACCGTCTCCGAATTCTGACGGGGCGACAGTAAGGGAAGACGGCGTAATCCGCGCCTTCCAGGACGCCGACCTGCAACGGTTCCAGAATCACCCCGCCCAACGGCCCCAGGGCGCGCCGGGCCTCCTCCGCCTTCTCCACATTCCCCGCCACCGCGCGAGGTTCGAGCTTGGGAGAGACGATCGCGACGACTCGCGACCGCTTCATCCGATCGAAGCCCAGGAACTTGAATGTGTTGACGGGAATCCAATGCTTCCAGGCGGGCTCGGTTATCTGCCTCCACCCTGCTATCGATCCATCAAAAACATTCCGCAGTGAATGGCCGACTTCGGCGGACTCCCTGTCGCGCAAGGACAACAAGAAATCATACTCGGAACTGCAATGACCAACACGTGTTGCTTGCATGATTCGTCCTTGTTGTTGCGTTCGGAGAGTGGAGAGGGAATGGCTCTCTGAAACGAAGCCGGGAAAACAAGGCGCGTACAGTCTCGGCCTCGCGCGGATGCGGAGTCTGGCGCAGCCACGCAAGGAGGGGGGGCGGTCCGTCGAAGCTCGGGCGGCGAGCCACGAGTCTCGGGCCGCGGTCGGTCACGGATTCGGCGCGATCGTGAGCCTCCGACGCACGGAACCGGCTGGGCGGAGGCCGTCCCCATTCAGAGCGACGAGGTCAGACGCGGGCTTTCGTCTTGTCGTACCGTTTTGATCGAGCGCTCGGCGGGGGCCCGGAAACAGGAGTCCGTCCGCCGCACAGCGATCTCGCGACGGAGCCGACTCCTGACAGCATGGTCAATTAAGAAGTCTTAATTGATCGATGTTCTCGGTGGAGGGCTCTGGTCGCGACGTTGGATTATCAGAGGACCGCGCTTGGAGGGCGACGGTGCAAACCGCCGGCGGTCAGCCAGCGGGCATTGAGATTTATGCGAAGATAAGATGAAGGTTGCGTGAAGTCAACGGGCTCGGTGAATTTCGTGGAGGTATTTCGATAGAAGCATGATCCTACGCAATTGAAGTTGTTGCCCGCCATCCGTTTGCGCCGCCGATGTGGCCAGGAGGTCGATGGACCCCTGGACGTGTGAGCCCGTGCGCCGACCAAGCGATCTCGCGACGAAACCAATTCCTGACGACACAATTCATTAAGACGTCTTAATTAGTTGGTGCGCACAGCGGAGCATTTGCCTGATGACGCAGGTGATTAAAATATTTTAATTTGTTGTTGCGCACGCCGGAGGTCTCCGCACATCATGTTGATCGATCAAAGGACCGAACCACCATGACGCCGTGGAGACGCCCGGCGTCATGGTGGTTTGTATTCTGCTCCCCGATCGTCCTGCGGGTGGTCTCTCGGACCATTTTCAGAGCAGCAGCCTGGAGGGCGTCGGTGGAAACCGCCGGCGGTCGGTCGGTAAGTTTTATGAGAGATGCGAAGACAGGATGAAGACCGGGGGAAGTCGATCGCCCCGGTAGATGTCGTGGAGTTTCTCCGATGGAAGCATGCTTCTATGCGACCGAGGTTGGGTGCTGCCGGCCGCCGTCGTGGCGCGCCCGATTTTCGGCCGCGCCTACGCCTCGGATACCGAGGTCGGGCGCGGGCTCAGCTCTCGGCGAGCAGCGAGTCCCAGGCGCCGGGGCTGACGCGGGAGTAATAGCGGCCTTCGCTCTGCACGACCTGGAGCGGGCAGCGGTAGACGGCGGAGAGCAGGTCGGAGCGGAGCACGTCTTCGGGGGCGCCCTGAGCGGCCACGGCGCCTTCGTCGAGAACCAGGACGTGCGAGACGGCGGGGGGGAGTTCTTCGAGGTGGTGGGTGATGAGGACGACCGTCGGCCGCTCGCTCCCGTTCTGAAAGAGCGACTGGATCGTCGCGAGGACTTGCTCGCGGGCCAGGAGATCGAGCCCCGAGGTGGGCTCGTCGAGCAGCAGCAGCCGGGGCTTGCGGATCATCGCCCGGGCGATCAGGCAGCGGATACGCTCGCCGCTGCTGAGGTTCTGGTAGGGGGTGTTGAAAACCGAGCGGAGACCCACCGTCGCGAGCAGTCGTTCGGCCTCGGATCGAATCGCGTCGGTGACCTGGCCGTAGAGGCCCACCGTCCCGAACGCGCCGGTGAGGGCGACCTCGAACGCGGTCGCCTCGGAGTCCGGTTCGGCCAGTCCGGTGGGCTGCACGAGGCGGAGCGACTCGCGCAGCTCGTGGAGGTTCACCGAGCCGAACCGCTCGCCGAGGACCGAGAGTTCCCCGTCGGTCGGCCACATGTAGCCGGAGATCACCCGCGTCAGCGTGCTCTTGCCGCTGCCGTTGGGACCGAGCACGGCGACGCACGACCCGGAAGGAACCGTCCAGTCGACGTTCTTGAGAATCCAGCGGCCGTTCCGGTACACGCCGACGCCGCGGGCGCGGATCGCCGGGGGAGACGCGGGGTTTTCAGCGGGGGCGTGATTCGGGGCATTGTTGTCCATGGATACATACTCTATCGTCTGCGCGCGGAACTTGCGAGTTCGTCCCGGGACGGCCCGACGAAGAGGAGAGGAGGCTGTCGTCAGCCGAGGAGGGGTGGGATTTCGGGATCGATGCGGACGACGACCATGCGCGGGCCGTCGGCGGCGAACGCGTCGCGGAGGGCGGCGGCCAGGTCGTCGGTCCCCGCGACGCGGCAGGGGAGGCCATAGCCGGCGGCGAGGCCCGCGAAGTCGATGCCGCCGAGGTCCAACCCGGGGATGCCGGGCGTCTCCTCGAACTCGGCGAACGATTTCAGGATCGCGTACTCCCGGTTGTCGAGCACCAGGAACACGATGCGGAGCTTCTCCTTCACGGCCGTCCAGAGCCCCTGGATCGAGTACTGCGCCGCGCCGTCGCCGAGGAGGCAGACGACCGGGCGGTCGGGGCGGCTCATCTTCACGCCCACCGCCATCGGCAGCGCCGAGCCGAGGATGCCGTTGCCCGTGCAGAAGAAGCTCAGGGGCTCGTTGCGGGGGATCAGCCGCTGGTGGATCGACCGGCTCGAAAGGCTTTCGTCGACGACCACAGTGCCCGATGGCGCCACGTGGGCCAGCGTCTTGTACACGAACGCGGGGGGCGTCGGGTCGGCCGGCTCGGCCCGAGGAGGAGCGGGTCCGGCGGGGGGCGAAGATCGTGGAACCCCCGCGCGGGTCGTCTCCAACAGCATCCGGACGGCCGCTCGCGCGCAGCCGATCGCGCCGTCGCCCGCGACGGCCCGGGCCGCTTCCGACGGGTCGCTGGTGACGTGGAAAACCTTGATCCCCTCGGGCATGAACGGGCCGGGCACATAGGGGTAATACAAGAACATCCGCGTTCCCAGCACGAGCAGCGCGTCGAACCCCGCGAGCGCGTCGGAGACCGGCTTGATCGCCGCCGGGAGGAAGCCGCGAAACAACGGGTGGTCGGTCGGGAACGACACCCGGAAGTTCTCGGGAGGGGCGAAGACGGCGGCGTTCAGCCGCTCGGCCAGCGCGATCGTCGCGGGCCAGGTTTCGGGGTCGTCCAACTCCTCGCCGGCGACGATCGCGATCCGCTTCGAGGCGTCGAGCTCCTTGGCGAAGAGGCGGATCGTGGCTGAGTCGGGCGGCGGCGAGCCGTTGACGCGGCGTGGGGCGACGGCCGGGCAGTCTTCGTCCAGGCCGTCCATGCAGATCGAGACGAAAACCGGCCCGCGCGGCGCGCTCAGGGCCGTGTGATAGGCCCTCGCGATCGCCTCGGGGACGTCGACGGCGCGGTGGGGCTCGTACGACCATTTGACGTAGGGACGGGCCACCTCGACCTGACGTCCCCAGAGCATCGGCTCGATCCGTTCCATCGCTCGGAGCTGCTGGCCCGCCGTGACGACGAGAGGCGCCTTGCAGTGGTGGGCGTTGATGATCGCCCCCATCGCGTTGCCCATCCCTGCCGCGGTGTGGACGTTGACCAGGGCCGCTCGGTCGCCGGCCAGGGCGTAGCCGACCGCCATGTTGACGACGCTCGCCTCGTGGAGGCCCAGCACGTAGCGAAGGTCGCTCGGGAAGTTCTGAAGGAACGGCATCTCGGTCGAGCCCGGATTGCCGAACATCGTCGTCATGCCGACCGATCGATAGAACTCGTAACAACGTTCCGTCACGCTCGCCATCGCCGTTTCCTCCTTCGATTTCGACTCGAAACCAGGGCGGACGACAGACGCATGCAATCGCCGCGCCTATTTCGAGGCTTCAGGGCCGTCCTTGTCGGCGATGAACACGTCGGCGCGGGGAAACTTCTCGAACAGGGCCGCCGGCTTGCTGAAGTTGGTCGCCAGAACGTCGGTCGGGTTGCCGGCGATCCACTGCGAGAGGTCGATCGTCTCGTAGACCCCCGTGTTGAAGCCGATCAGGACGCGGGACGGCTTGTTGCCGACGTTCTCGATCGAGTGTCCGTAGCCTTGCGGAATGTAGCCGACGTCTCCCTTGGCGAGCGTCTCGGTCCGGAATCGACCGTGCGAGCCGAACATCGTCACGCTGACGTCGCCCTCGATCACGTACTGCCACTCGTCGGCGGTGGGATGCCAGTGCAGCTCGCGGAGCGCTCCCGGATCAAGGTCGAGGATCACGCCCGTCACCGTCTTCGAGATCGGGAACGACGTGGAGTCGACCCGCCACTCGCGGCCCCCCTTGTAGACCCTGTGGGGGGGCTGGGCCAGAAGCTGGTATTTGTGGGTCAGCGGCGGCAGTTTCCATCCTTGGAGCGGCTTCGCGGGCGTCTCGGGAGGTTCGGCGCCGCGGGCGAAGTAGACTTCTTCCTGGGGGAACCCGTCGAAGGCCGATTCGAGGAGGCCGAAGTTCTTGGCGAGGAGCGGCTTGGGCACGTGGCCCAACCAGTCGGTGATGCTGAACGTGCCGAACTCGGAGAAATAGCCGTTGTCGAAGATCAGGATGAAGTGCGTCGGCGCATCGCCGAGACATTCGAGCATGTGTCCATGTCCACGAGGGAAGTACCAGACGTCCCCCGACTCGAAATCGTTGGTCTCGCCATGTCCTTGCGGATCGATGACCGTCGTCCGGACCCGGCCTTCGATCACGAACGCCCATTCGGCGGCCGTGGCGTGCCAGTGCAGCTCGCGCATCGCGCCGGGTTCGAGCTTCATCGAGACGCCGGCGATCCCCTTGGAGATCGGCAATTGCTTGACGGTCGCTTCCTTGCCGAAACTCTCGCCGATCACCTTGCCTGCGGATTTCTCCAGTTCGAACTTGAACGTCGGCAGCTCGGGGCCGCTAAGGACCTCGTCGGGGATGTTGTTCATGAAGCTGGGATCGCCGGCCTCGGCGGGTCGCGTCGCAGCAAAGGTAGCCGCGAGCGCCGCGGCTCCCGTCAGAAATTCCCTGCGTTGAAAGTCGGACATGACGCCTCCCAGCGATGGCTCGTGGAAAAACATTGGAACGGAGAAACGACGACGCCTCGCGACGTCCTGGACTCGAAACCGGTCCATTCCCTGCAAGGGGCGGGCCGAGTCGAGACGAAGACGGCGCGAGGCGCGAAGGAATCATTCCGGCGGAATGTATTCAAGTGGTCGATCGAGGCGCGGGAGGCCGACTTTCAGAACGTCGGGATCATCACGCGATCGCCCCCCTTCATGGAGGACTCGTGAGCGCAGAGGCCGACCATGGTCCAGTTGGCCGAGGTTTCGGCATCGGGCAGGGCGGGGCGGTCGCCCTTCACGGCGCTCAGGAACGCGTGGACCAGGTGCGGATGCGATCCGCCGTGGCCGCCTCCCTGAAGGAACGACAGGTGGTCGGCGTCCTGGATGGCCGCCGGCTGGGTGAACCGCTGGATGCCTTCGGGCAGGAGCTTGGCGTAGTCGGGCACCTTGACGCGCTGGGCGATCTCGGGCTCGGCGATCGGGTGCTCGGGCGTGCTCTTGGTGTGGATGACCGGGTCTTCGCCCTCGACCTGTTGCCACTCGAACGACTTCTTGCTCCCCGAGGCGTCGAAGCTCTCGCGGTACTGCCGAGCGACGTCGAACAGGCTTCGGGTGACCTCGGCGACGACGTCGCTGTCCTTGATCTTGAACGTGGCGGTCTCGATGGCGAACGGGCTGTTGTACTTGGCGATCAGGTCTTCGCGAATCCGGCCCGAGCCGTGACAGACGACGCTTTCGGCGTGTTTGCCGAGGATCGCCAGGCAGGGGCTCACGCAGTGGGTCGCGTACCACATCGGGGGGAGGCCGGGCCAGTACTCGGGCCAGCCGTCCATGTCTTGCTGGTGGCTGCCGCGAAGGAACTGCATCCGGCCGAGTTCGCCTTTCTCGTACAGCTCTTTGACGAACAGGTACTCGCGGCTGTAGACGACGGTCTCCATCATCATGTAGACCTTGCCGCTCTCGCGCTGGGCCTTGACGACCGCGGCGCAGTCCTCGACGCTGGTGGCCATCGGCACGGTGCAGGCGACGTGCTTGCCGGCTTTGAGGGCCTCGATCGACATCCAGGCGTGGTCGGGGATCGGCGAGTTGATGTGGACGACGTCGACTTCCGGGTCCTTGAGCAACTCGCGATAATCGGTGTAGCGAGCCTTGATCTTGTACTTGTCGCCGACCTCGTCGAGCCCCTTCTGGTCGCGCCGGCAGACGGCGTACATCTCCGCGCCGGGGTAATTTTGATAGATCGGGATGAACTCGGCCCCGAAACCTAGACCAATGATCGCAACGCGGATCGGCTTATCGCTCGCCATCGTCGGAAATCCCCTGGTTGTCTGACTTTTCGCCCCTGTCATAGGTGGACACGCGCGTCGTAATGTGCAGGATAGTAGGGCCACAGGGCAAAAACAAGCATACCGCGAGGCTCGATTCTCATGTCTTCGTTCTCGACGTCGAAACCAGTCCGGGTGGCGTTCATCGGCGTGGGCGCCGTGACGGCTTATCACCATGCGCCGGGCCTCCGGCTCGACCCCCGCGCCCGGCTGACCGCCGTCTGCGACGCCGACCCGAACCTGGTCGAGAAGCGTAAGACGGAATGGAACGTCGAGATCGGGGCGACCGACGCGATCGAACTCTGCCAGTCCGACGCGATCGACGCCGTCGTGATCGCCACGCCCAACGACACCCACAAGCCGATCGCCGTCGCCGCCGCCAAGGCGGGCAAGCACGTCATGTGCGAGAAGCCCCTGGGCCTGAGCGGCGTTGAAGTTCGCGAGATGTACGAGGCGGCGCGCGACGCCGGGGTCGTCCACATGACGGCCTTCACGTACCGCTTCGCCCCGTCGATGCGCTACCTTCGAAGCCTGGTCAAGTCGGGCGCGCTGGGCACCCCCCGGCATTTCCGGTCGCAGCGATTCCTCGACTGGCCCGAGACAAGCTGGGGATGGCGGCAGTACAAGAATCGCGCCGGCGCCGGCGACCTCTTCGACATGACCATCCACCGGATCGACTTCGCCATCGATCTGCTGGGGCCGATCGCCCGCGTCTGCGGCGCCGTCGCCCGGTTCGCCGAGCGGACCCAGACGCCCGACGGCAAGCCGTGCCCGCCCTCGGAAGTGGACGACTGGTCGTCGATCATCGGCGAGTTCGACTCGGGCGCGACGGGCGTCTGGGAAGGGACCACGCTGGCCAAGGGCTACCATCGCGACGGCTTCGGCCACGAGTGGGCCGAGATCAACGGCTCGGAAGGGTCGGCCGTCTACCGCCTGCACGAGCCCAACACGATCCTCCTAGGCAAGACCGGCCACGACCTCGCGCCGGTGACCGTGCCCGACGAGTTCCTGAAGCCCGCCGGCAGCCCGCGCGACCCGTCCGAAGGAGCGCCCGCGACGGTCTTCCGCTACGACCTGATGTGGGAGTTCATCTCGGCGATCGTCGAGGGCCGACCCGCCGTCCCCAGCTTTTACGACGGCCTCAACGCCCAGCTCGTGGCCGACGCCGTGCTCGACTCGTACCAGCGCCGGACGTGGTTGGACACGCCGCCGGCCGTGATCTGAGTTGCGATCGGCGGGCGAATTTCGCGGTCAATACGCGTCGGCCGAGATCACCTCGCCGGCGCTGATCGTGCCGAGGGCTCGCCAGGTGGCCCCGCTGATGGTGCTTTTCACGAACCGCACGCTGCCGTCGCCGAGAAGGACGTCGACCCCTCCAGGATGGTAGCTGCGCGCCGTGATCGCGGCGAAGGTCGGCCCGCCGTTCTCTTCCCGGATCGCGATCAGGTCGGCGTCGGGGACGGTTCTTCCGCTGTACTGCCCGGGGGTGACCTTGTTCGGCGGCCAGGCCGTGGTGAAGCCCGCCTGGCTGGTGTTGCCGTCCTCCCATTCGGAGTGCCCCGAGTCCGGCCGAAGTTCCGAGTTGCCGCCCGAGCACCCCGTGTACTGCGCGATCGACGCGGGGTTGTCGTTCGGCCCCGGCTGCAACGGTCCCGCGACCGGCGAATAGGTCAGCCCCGAGCAATTCAGCAGGTACGGCGTGTGCGTCTTGACCTCGGCGGCGAGGATCGTGTTGCTCAGACCGTCGGTCACGCCCCCGAGACGGACCACGAAGTTGACCCGGAACGGCGAGTTCGGCTGGACTGCCGAGGCGTTCGCGCCCCAGACGTACCAATCGCCTCGGTTGAACGCGTAGTTCGTGTTGTTCCGTGGCTGGCCGTCGTCGATGAACTGGGTCGTCGCCTGGCCGTCGGACGGGCACATGTAGGCGGGGGTCGCGACCCGCATCGCCGTGTCGTTTTGCGGACTCTCGTTGGCCAGGCTGAAGTTGCAGGCGTTGAACTTGTTCTGGTCTTCCATGTAGGGCAAGATCCGCGCGGTCACTCCCCACCCGGGGAAGATCGGGTTGCCGCCCTTGTCGAACGCCACCGAGCAACCCAGGGGCAACGAGCCCACCGTGTCGGTGTAGTTGTGGACCGCCAGTCCGATCTGTTTCATGTTGTTGGTGCACTGAATCCGCCGGGCCGCCTCGCGCGCCGCTTGCACGGCAGGCAAGAGCAAGCCGATGAGCACCGCGATGATCGCGATCACCACGAGTAGCTCGATCAACGTGAATCCGCCTCGTTTCGACATCGGAAATCCGCTCCTCGGCGTGGTGCGCGCTCGACCTTTCGGGAACCTGCTCGTACTCTTGTCTCTGGGAGAGACGTCGCGCTCTTAAGCAAGGCCTGTTCCAATAGGACGACGATTCTAAAAGCACGTTAATCACGGGGCTGAGGCCGGAACGCCTTGATTGAGCTTGTCGATTTGTGAACAAGAATCCGCCGATGGCGGCTGAAAATGCGTCGGGCCCTGCTCGACGTTCGGGGACTGTCATTCCTTGCGCCGGTCGATCCGACAACAAATCCTGGTGCCGCTCGTGGTCATCCAGACGGTCGCCTTGGCCGCGATCACGGCGGCCGGCGTCGGCCTGGCGGCGCGGCGGAGCGAGCAGCAAAGCGTCGACCGCCTAGGCGCGGTGATCGACGTCCTCAGCCGTTCGAGCTTCCCGCTGACCTCGCGGGTCCTGGCCCAGATGCACGGGCTCTCCGGCGCGCACTTTGTAGTGAAGGACGCCGAGGGCCGCACGACCGCGGCCAGCGATCCGGAGGTCGGCGACCAGGCGGTCGACGCCGCGTCGATCTCCGTCCTCGGCCGTCCGGAGTTCCGGTCCTGGCGCGACTGGCCCAAGCTGTCGGTCGCGGGGCGGACCTACTTCGGCGCTGCGATCCCCGCGCCGGCGTCGGGGGGCGCCGGCGCGTCGACCTTGCTGGTGCTCTATCCCGAGTCGAGCTGGCGCGACGCGCTCTGGGATTTCGCGCTCGCGCCGGTCGTGCTGGGAATCGTCGCGCTGGCGCTGATGGTTCTGGCGAGCCGATGGTTCGCGGATCGGATCAGCCGGCGGGTCCACCGGCTCCGCGCGCAGGTCGCCCGGATCGCCGAAGGGGAGTTCAGCGAGCTGGAGCTGGGGGCCGGGCACGACGAGATCCAGGACCTCACGCGCTCGGTCAACCAGATGAGCGCGCAACTGCGCGACATGCGGCTAACGATCGTCCGGTCCGAGCGGACGCATCTGCTGGCCCAGCTTGCGGCCGGGTTCGCCCACCAGTTGCGGAACACGCTGACCGGCGCGCGGCTGGGCATTCAGCTCCATCTCAAGCGATGCCCGGCCGCTGGCGGCGATTCGAGCCTGGGCGTCGCGCTGCGGCAGCTCGCCTTGACCGAGGAGCAAGTGCAGGGCTTGCTCACGCTCGGCCGCCTCGAACGCCGGCCGCCGCGCGCCTGCGATCTCGGGGAGCTGATCCGCGATCTCGAATCGCTGCTCGAACCGACCTTTCAGCACGCGCGGGTGGCGCTCGAATCGTACGTGCCGCACGAGCCGGTCACAGCCGAGATCGACGAGCCGAGCGTGCGCGCGGCGATTCTCAACCTGGCCTGGAACGCGATCGACGCGGCTGGTCCCGGCGGCCGCGTGCAATTCCATTTGATCGACGGCGGCGAACAGACCATCATCGAGGTGGCGGACAGCGGCCAGGGGCCCCCCGCCGACCTCGAACCGGCGTTGTTCGATCCGTTCGTCACGGGCAAGCCGGAAGGCGTGGGCCTCGGCCTGGCCCTGGCCCGGCACGTCGCCGAGGCGCATCGCGGCGAACTCGACTGGAGCCGGCGCGACGGCTGGACCTGGTTCCGGCTGACCTTGCCGCGCACTCCCGATCTTGACGGAAAAGGAATCAGCGAATGAGTCGCGTGCTGATCGTGGACGACGAGGCCAGCATCTGCTGGGCGTTCGGCGAATACCTGGGCGATCTCGGACACGAGGTCGCCGTCGCCGCGACGGCCGAAGAGGGTCTCGACCTGGCCCGTCGCCAGCCGCTCGACGCCGTCGTGCTCGACGTCAGGCTGCCGGGCATCGACGGCATCTCCGCGATGGGAGCGTTCCGCGAGCACGTCGGCGCGGCGCCGATCATCGTGATCACGGCGTTCGGCAACCTTGATACGGTTATTCGCGCCATGGACGCCGGCGCCTTCGATTATCTCGTCAAACCGTTCGACCTCGATCAGGCCGCCGCCGTCGTCCAGCGCGCCCTGGAGATCGGCTGGACGATCGCGGGGGCGTCGGACCCGGCCCTCGGTCGCGAACCCGAGGAGCGTCCTTCCAACCGGCTGATCGGCAGCTCGGCGGCGATGCAGGCGCTGTTCAAGCAGATCGCGCTGGTCGCGGCCACCGACGTTCCGGTGCTGATCACCGGCGAGAGCGGCACCGGCAAGGAGCTGGTTGCGAGGGCGATCCACGAGCACGGCAGGCGGCGCGGCCGGACGTTCCTCCCCGTCTGCCTGGCCGCCCTCAGCCCCGGCCTGATCGAGGGCGAGTTGTTCGGCCACCTGCGGGGGTCGTTCACCGGCGCGAACCAGGATCGCAAGGGGCTGCTGGAACTCGCCGCCGGCGGCACGGTTTTGCTCGACGAGATCGGCGACGTGCCGCTGGGCATGCAGGTCAAGCTGCTGCGCGCGATCGAGCACCGCGAGGCGACCCCCGTCGGCGACGCCCGGCCCCGACCGATCGACGTCCGCTTTTTGGCCGCGACCAATCGCCCGCTCACCGAGCTGATGGCCGCCGGCCAGTTCCGCGAAGACCTGTTCTTCCGCCTCAGCGTCTTCCCGATCCACGTCCCTCCGCTCCGCGAGCGGCTGGACGACGTGCCCGTCCTGGCGAAGCATTTCCTCACAATGGCGAGCCCGCGCCAGGGGCAGGAGGTTTCGCTCCGCGACGACCTGATCGACGAGCTGACCCGGCGTCCCTGGCTGGGCAACGTCCGCGAGCTTCGCAACGCCATCGAACGCGCGGCGATCGTCGCGCGGGGCGGGCCCGTCCTTCCCGAGCACCTTCCCCCCTCGATCGACCTCCACGGCCGAGGCGCCGAAAGCTCCAACGCCCGGGGGCTCGAAGAGGTGATCGCCCGATGGACCGAAAATGCCTTGAAGGAGCCCGAAGCGGTCGAGCCTTCAAACGAGGAGAGCACGCTCTACGACCAGTTCCTCGCCCAGGTCGAGCCGCCGATGCTCCGGACCGTGCTCCGCCGGCAAGGGGGCAACAAGGCCCTGGCGGCGCAACGGATCGGAATCCACCGATCCACGCTCCGCCAGAAGTTGCGGAAGTACGGACTGGAATGACCCGGCCGGCTCGGACGCGGCGAGTCGACTGAGTCAAAGATCGCTTTCACGCATCATTGCGGCCCAGCCGTGGTTGAAAATCGCTCTCAGGATTGTTACGTTTCCAATCTCTCTGTTGCGATATCATCAAATGACTTAGTGATTTCGGAGTCTGGGGCGGCGAGCTTGGGGGACGGATGGCGAACACGTCGATCACGCGCGAGGAGGTCAGCCGGAGTTCGCCGACGCTTCGCTTCTACGCCCTGCTGACGCTTGTGTTGACGCCTCTGATCCTGGCCGTAATCCTCGGTTACTTCTGGATCGTCGACCGCACGCCGGTCTGGGTTTACTGGAAGATCGGGCTGATCGTGTTGATCGGGATCGATCTGGCCTCCGCGCTGGCGATCGCCTCGGCGGTCGGCTTCCTCGCGATTCTGGCGATCCGGCTGTTGTTTCGAGGCCTGGGCGATTTTCGGCGACGGGAGGCGGCGGCCCGCGGCGCGTTGCTTTGTTTTTCGACCGTCTGCTGCGCGCTCCTGGCCGAGTCGGTCGCCGCCCTTTGGCTGGCTTGCGAGGATCGCACGACGGTGGTTCCCACCGGGGGGCTTCGGGCGTCGAGCGGTCAGAATGAGCCGAAGCCGCCGGGTTCGCTCGAAAGCGTCGAGCTTCCCACGGCGTTTCCGGACGATCTCAACGATGGTTCGATCTTGGTGTCCGTGGTCGGCGAGTCGAGCGCGGCGGGGATTCCCTACGATCGCTGGCTGTCGGTCGGCAGTCTCGTCGCGTGGCGGCTGGGGCAAGAGATTCCGGGGAAGAACTTCATCTACCACGTCGTCGCCCAATCCGGATCCACCCTGGAACGGCAGTACGCGGAGTTGGGAAAGCAGACGCGTCGGCCGGACGTCCTGATCATCTATTGCGGACACAACGAATTCGGGTCGCGCATCGAGCCCTCGCGCGACTTGAACTACTACGCCGACGCTCTTGTCCCCAACACATGGGAAGCCGCCTTCGAATGGGCGACGTCCTGGTCGTTCTTCCATCTCCTGGTCCAGCGGAACATCGCCAAGTGTCGGATCGCGATCCCGCCGCCGGCGAACGGATACCGCGCGGCCGTCGATACGCCGGCGTACACCGAGGCCGAGTACGCGCGGCTGCTGGACGACTTCCGGCGTCGGCTCGACGCCATGACCGCGTACGCCAGGCGGCTGGGCGCGATCCCCGTCTTGATCGCGCCTTCCGCGAACGACTCCGGTTTCGAGCCCAATCGTTCCTTCCTGCCCGCGACGACGACCAAGGCCGAGCGTCGGGCGTTCGAGAGCGACCTCGACGCCGCGCGCCGGCTTGAAGAGACCGATCGCGATGCCGCGATCGACCGCTACCGCGAACTCGTGGCGCGACAGCCGGGCTTCGCGGCGACCCATTTTCGACTGGCTCGGCTGCTGGAGGCGAAGGGCGAGTGGGCCGAGGCGTACGAGCACGACGTCCGGGCTCGCGACGCCGACGGCTACCCGATGCGCTGTCTGACGCCGTTCCAGGAGGTCTACCGAGAGACGGCCGCCCGCCACGATTGTATTTATATCGACGGTCAAGACTATCTTCACAAGGTCGCCGCCCGCGGACTGCTCGACGACGGGCTGTTTCACGATGGAATGCACCCGTCGTTGCGAGGTCAGATCGCGCTGGCCCAGGCGGTGCTGCGCGGCCTGCACGCCCGCCGCGCGTTCGGCTGGGCGGCGGACGCGCCCACGCCGACGGTCGACCCGGTCGAATGCGTCCGTCGCTTCGGGCTCGATCCGGGGGTGTGGCGCTATCTCTGCCTGTGGGGCATCATGTTCTACGACCGCACGTCGCCGGCGACCTACGACCCCACCCGCCGCGCCGGCAAGCGGAAAGAGTTCATCGCCGCCGCCGACAAGATCGAGGCCGGCTCCCCCCCTGAGTCGGTCGGCCTGCCGAACATCGGCGTGTGCGAGCCGGTTCCGATCGTGCCGTACGGAAACCCGTTCTCGTCGATGCCCGCCGCATCGCCCTGACGCGCCGCGGTCGCTCGTCAGATCGGCACGACGACGGTTCCGCTGAGGCGGTCGTGAGGGCCTCGGCTCGGCAGCCAGAGGGCCGTCATGACGAAGACGATGAGCAGCAAGACGCCGGCGATCCACGACGACCACGCCAGCATGACGGCGTCGGGCGACCGGTACTGAAGGTAACGCGAACCGGCGAAGACGCCGACGGCCGGCGCCCAGACCAGCAGCGCGCGAAGGCCGCACGTCAGCCGGTTCGCGACGCGGCCGTCGCCGCCGACGACCGACAGGCCGGCCAGGGGGAAGCTCAGCCCCCCGCGCATCAGTATCGCCCAAAGCACCCAGAGAAGGGGCGCGGCGACCACCAGTTGGAGATCCCAGGGGATCACTCCGGGGCGGAGCTTGGGGCACGAAAGAGCCGTGATCACCAGGAGGCCTGGCGACAGGAGGAAGGCCTGGATCGCCAGTTGCACCATGCGTCGAGCCGCGCCGACCTCGGCCGGACGATCCGCCGCCGCGGCCAGATCGGCGCGGAGCGCGGCGAGGCTGGAGTACGGGGGGCGGACGCCGGCGAGCTGTTCAAGGATCACGGCGGCTCGTTCGGGCACCGCCGCGCGGATGCGTCGCGGGGTGGAATCGACGTGCTCGCTCGCATCGTCTTTGCGAGCGAACCGCCGCGAAGTCCGGCCCCCTTCCAGCGACAACCGCGCCACGTCGCGGAGGAACACGAGGGCTTTCCGTTCGTCCCGGTCGACGCCGTGCGGATCGGCCTCGGCAGTCGCTTCGCGATCGGGGGCGTCGTCCCAGTCGAGGGGGTCGATGATCTGCACGCGGCCGTCGTCCTGAATCCAGACGTGTTCGACCGAGAGCCGGGGCGGAAAGGTGCCGTCGCCGCGCGCGGCTTCCACCTCTTCGGCCAGATCGGTGAGGAGCGAAAGCACGTCGGCCCAGGGCAGGCCGCCCGTTTGCACCAGTTCGCCCAGCGGCAATCCCGAAGGGGCGGTGAACGCGTCCCATCGGCCTTCCGGCTGATCGCCGCCGCCGATCCATCGCGGCCTCGTCAGACGGTTGAGCGCGCGCCGGGGAGGCCCGGGAGGCGAGGCGGTCGGGGGACGGAGCAAGATCCAGACCTGGCGGTCGAGGGTCGAATCCTGGCCGAGCAAAACCTTGCCTTGCGGTGCGGAGAGGACGGCGCCGTGGACCCGGTACGGCCCGACCTGCGCGACCTCGCCAAGTAACGGCTGACGCGACGTCTGCGCCGATTTCCTGGCCGCGATCCGGCTCCTTCGCATGAGCGAGCGCGATCGCCTGCCGCGGACGACTTGCACGACGCGCGTGCCGCTCAGCCACTCGTGGGGCCCTCGAAACCCGGAACGGCGGCGCATCGTCGCGAGCAGCGCGAGCATGCCGAGCGCCTTGACCAGGATCAGCCCGACCCAGTACCAGACGCCTCCGCCCGCGTGAGGATCGAGCGCGAACAACTCGGTGAGCACGTCGCCGCCGAGTCCGATGAAGACGTAAAAACAGAGGATGCGGACGATCCCGCGACCGAGCCCCGGCGGAGCGCCGCCACCGACGCCGCCGCGGACCACGCGGAGCCCGGCGAGCCATTTTCCGAGCGAGGCGCCGAACAACCCCTCGGCGAGGGCGAAATACGCGATCCAGGCGATCCGCCAGGCCCAGGCGATCGCCGCGCCCCAGCTTTCGAAGAATTCGAACGTCTCGAAGAACCGCCCTCGGAAATAGAGGATCCCCACGGCGAACATCGCCCAGCCGCCCAGATAAAAGAGCAGGAGGTCGAACAACTGGGCGCCGATCCGCAGTCCGAACGCGCCGATGCCGAGCCTCTCGGGCACGAACGGCAGCAGGGCGTTGTGGAACTCCTGGAGGTTGCGCCAGCGTCGCGCGCGATCGCGCTCCAGCCCTTTGTGAATCACCGCTTCGAGCGCCCTGGGGACGTCCGGGGCGAACGTCCTCACGAGCGGCGCGGGTTCCGAGACGATCCGCGCCAGGGCTTCCGCCGCGTCGTCCGTCTTGACCGGCGGCCGTTTCGTGAGCAGGAAGTAGAGCGTCGCCGCCACCGAGTAGACGTCGGTCTGCTGGTCGAGCGCGTCGCGCTTGATCTGCTCGGGCGACGCATACAGCGGCGTTCCCAAGAACGCCCCGGTGCGCGTCAGATCGAGCCCCCCTTCCAGCGACTTCGAGAGTCCGAAATCGCCGATCTTGACCCGGCCCTCGGCGTCGAGAAAGCAGTTCGACGGCTTCACGTCGCGGTGGATCATGCCCAGCTTGTGGAACTCTTCGAGGCCCTCGATCACGTCGAAGATCTTGACCAGCGCCGAGGTCGGATCCAGCGCGCCCTTCTGGTCGACCAGCGATTGCAAGGTCGTTCCGGGCATCAGCTCCATGACGAGGTACGGCCGCCCCTGGTCTTCATCAACGGCCAGTACGAACACGCAACGGGGATGCGTCACGGCGCTCGCCGTCTTTCCTTCCTGACGGAACCGCTGGAGCGCCTCGTCCGACGCGACGTAGTTCCGCGCGATCAGCTTCAGGGCGACCTTCTGCCCCTGTCGCTCGTCGATCGCCTCAAAGACGGTCCCCATCCCGCCCGATCCCAGTCGGCGAACCAGCCGGTAGTCGGCGATTCGCTCCGGGAATTCCTCGGGCTGCGCGGCCTGGCCGGCCGACCCGCCGGAAGCGTACGTCGCCGTCTGGCCGGCCCCGAGATACGTCCTCGTCCGGTCCGGTGCGTCCGCCGGGATCGTCGAACCGTCGTCCTCGGTCTTCTCAAGTGGCACGCCGCAATAGGCGCAGAAACGGGGGCGGTCGCCGGAGTATTCGAGCACGCGCAGGCAGGCGGAGCATGCGACCCGACCCGCCGTTCGCGTCGGCTGTTCCGATGTCGGTTCGCGCTCTGACATGATGATTATTCGCCACGAGGCATTCACGCTTTGGAGCCGAGCGGCCGTCGACGCCACGCCACAGACCATCTTATGGGTGGCTGTGGCAGAATGCCACAGACGCAGAGGCCAGGGCATTGTCCCTGTGGCATTCTGCCACAGCCACCCAATACGGGCGAGCCCGTCTGCCGCTCAGATTGCAGACTACGCTACGAAGGCGTGGCGGCCGACTTCCAGTTCGCCGCCTCCTCGCCGTCGATCCGCAACGTCAGGCATTTGGCGCTGCCGCCCGACTTGATGAACTCCGACAGGTCGAGTGCGCGGGTCTGGTAACCGAGCCTTTCGAGATCGGCGGTTAGCTTGGGCGCGCCCTGATTCAAGACCACGGTCGAGCCGACCACGACGGCGTTGCAACTGAAAAAGACGGCTTCCTCGGCGCGGACTTCGATCAGCGTCGGGATGCGGTCAAGGATCACCGAGCGGCCGTATTCGTCGAACGCGCCGGGGTAATAGACGGCGACGCCCGGCGCGAGCGGGCAGAAGCAGGTGTCGAGATGATAGAACCGAGGGTCGATCAGCTCCATGGGCAGCACTTCGACCCCGAGCCGTTCGCCGATCCATTGATGGCTCTGGACGTCGCTGCGGAATCGGTAGCCCGCGAACAGGGCGTCGCCGCAGAAGAGAGCGTCGCCGGCCCCCTCGAAGTTCTCGCCGGCCGGCAGTTCGACGATCCGGAAGCCCCGGCTTCGGGCCCATTCTTCGAACCGCGGCGTCTCCCCCTGACGGACCTTGTAGCGGAACCGCGAAGGGATGAAGAGGTCGTGATAGACGAGCCCGGCGTTGGCGGTGAACACCAGGTCAGGCAGGCCCTTGACCGGTTCCATCAGGTCGATCTCCACGCCCAGATCGACGAGGGTTTGATGGAGCGCCTTCCACTGCGCCGAGGATCGCTCGGGATCGGTCCCTTTCTGGACGCTCATCCACGGGTTGATCTCGTACTCGATCCCGAAGTAATCGGCGGGGCACATCAGAATCCGAGGCTTTTGCGAATCCGTCATGACGGCGACGACTCCCCCTGGACGGGCGACGACAGCTCGGCGGCCAGCGAGCGGAGGAAGGGCTCGACGTCGGTGACCATGCCGATGGTCTGGAACGTGCCGCGGTCGGCGAGCTTGGTCACGGTCGCGGGGTTGATGTCGACGCAGACCACCTTCACCCAGGCCGGCAGCAGGTTGCCGGTGGCGATCGAGTGCAGGGCCGTGGCGATCAAGAGCGCGAAGCCGACGCCCCGGACCGACTCGCGCATCCGGTCCTGGGCGACGATCGAATCGGTGATCACCTCGGGGAGCGGGCCGTCGTCGCGGATCGAGCCGGCCAGCACGAGGTCGACGTCCTGATTGAGGCACTCGTACATGATCCCCGAAGTCACCAGGCCCGACGCGACGGCCCGGGCGATTCCGCCGGCCCTCCGGATCGTGTTGATGGCCCGCAGGTGGTGTTCGTGACCGTGCTCGACCGCCGCGCCGTGGGTCAGAGAGACGCCCAGGCTGGTGCCGTAGAGGGCCTGTTCCAGGTCGTGGGTCGCCAGCGCGTTGCCCGCGAACAGGGTCTGAATCCAGCCCTCGCGGATGAGCTGGGCGACGTGCTCCGACGACCCGGTGTGGACGATCGCCGGACCTCCCACGAGCAAGACCTTCTTGCCCTCGGCCCGGGTCGCGCGGATGGATTCGGCCACGCTTCGCAGGCTGATCGCCTTGGGCTTCTCACTCGACACGCTCGAACCCATGAAGCCGAACGGCGACGATTCGCGGGCGCGCTCGACGGGCAGGACGCGGATTCCGGCGTGGCCGACGACGATCGGCAGGCCGATCGTCACGTGGATCATCGGCACGCACCAGGCCCGGCCGGCTTCGACATCGAGGGCGACGCCGCAATCCATCTCCTGGTTCTCGACGTCGATCCAGCGGCCGTGGAGCCGAACCTGCGTCTGCTGGTTGGTCGTGCTGTAGAAGTTCTCGGGAAAGGCCGTGGCGACGTCGGCCGGCACGGCCCGCACGTCCTCGGGGTGGACCGGCGACGCGCCGTGCTCGACGAGGTCGCCGATGATGGCGTCGAGCGCCTCGGGCGTGTCGGCGTGAACACCGATCCGCGCGTAGCTCGGGTCGGATCTTTTGACGCCGATCTTGCACTCGTGGATCTCGAACGCCCCCCCCATCTGGAGGATGCGATCGAGGATCTTCGGCAAGAGGAGCGAGTCGACGATGTGGCCGCGAACCTCGATTTCGTCGACCACGCCCTTGGGTTTGGCGTCGGTCTTGGTCGACCGGGACGCCGTCGCTTGCTGTTCCGGGCTCGCCATCATCGGGGCTCCTTCGTCGCCGGTTCGATCACGCCGAAAGCGATTCCAAGGCGCGTTGCAGGTCGGCTCTCAGGTCGCGAACGTCTTCGATGCCCACGCTCAGCCGGACCAGGCCGTCGTCGACCCCGCGCGCGGCGCGGATCTCGGCCGGGATGCTCGCGTGGGTCATCGTCGCGGGATGCGAGATCAGCGACTCCACGCCGCCCAGGCTCTCGGCCAGGCTGAATATCCGCGTGCCGGTCAAGAACCGCCTGGCCGCCCCTGCGCGCCCCTTCAAGTGAAGGCTGATCATCCCGCCGAAGCCCTTCATCTGGCGGCTCGCCAGCGCGTGTCCCGGATGCCCGGCCAGACCCGGGTAATAGACCTTCTCGACCTCGGGCCGGGTCGTCAGCCACGAGGCCAATTCCTGGGCGTTGGCGTTGTGCCGTTCCATGCGGACGGCGAGGGTTTTGACTCCTCGCAGCGTCAGCCAGCAGTCGAACGGGCCGGGGACGCCGCCGGCCGCGTTCTGATAGAATTTGATCGGTTCGAGGAGCGTACGCGACCCCATGACGGCCCCGCCCACGACGTCGGAATGGCCGCCGATGTACTTGGTCGTGCTGTGGACGACTAGGTCGGCGCCGAGCTTCAGCGGCTGCTGAAGGTACGGCGAGGCGAAGGTGTTGTCGACCGCCAGGATCGCGCCGTGGCGATGTGCGACGGCCGCGATCGCCTCGACGTCGAGAATCTGGAGCAGGGGGTTGGTCGGCGACTCGATCCAGACGAGCTTCGTTTTTGAGTTCATGAGGGCCGCGAAGCCTTCGGGGGAACCGTCCTCAGTGTAGCGCGGGACGACGCCCATGGGGCGGAAGACGCGTTCGAGCAGGCGGTAGGTGCCGCCATAGAGGTCGGCCGCGGCAACGACCTCGTCGCCCGGACGGTAGCACGAGAGCACGGCGGTCGTCGCGGCCAGTCCCGAGGCGAAGGCCAACGCCTGTTCGGCCTCCTCAAGCGACGCCAGGCAGGTTTCGAGGGCGGTGCGGGTGGGGTTGCCGCTCCGCGAATACTCGTAGCCCTTGTGCTCGCCGGGCGCGTGCTGGGTGAAGGTCGAGGTCGCGTAGATCGGCGTCACGGTCGCGCCGGTGGCGGGGTCGGCCCCCTGGCCCGTGTGGATGGCCCGCGTCGCGAATTCCCACGAGTAGTTGGTTCGGGTGCTCATGGCGGCTCTCGTCTCGACTCGGGTCGGAAGGTCAGGGATGGCGCTTGCGATTCCAGTACTGCACCAGGTCGAGCCGGGTGACGATATCGACGACCGCGCCGTCGTCGGCCGTCGCCAGGACGCCGGTGTTGCCCGCGAGGAGCAAGCGGTACGCCTCGTCGAGGTGCGTCTTGACGTCGAGCTGGGGCAGGGGCCTGGCCATCACCGTTCCCACCATGACCTTGTCGGGGTCGGAACGGTCGTGGAGGATGCGGGCCAAGGTGACCTCCTGGATGCTGCCGACGGCCCGGCCGTCGTCGACGACCGGAAGCTGCGAGATCCCGGTCTCTTGCATGACCTCGACGGCCGACCAGACCGTGGCGTCGGGAGTCACCGTGGCCAGCCGGCGCGGGCCTCGGGAACGGAGCAGGTCGCCGATCGTGTCGGTCGGGACGGCTTCCCAGTCGAGGTGGTTCTCGGCCATCCAGGCGTCGTCGAAGAACTTGCTCAGGTAGTTGCGGCCGGTGTCGGGGCAGAGGGCGACGATCAGGTCGCCGGCGCCCAGGCGGCGGGCGTACCGCAGCGCGGCGGCCACGGCGGTGCCGCTCGAACCGCCCACCAGCAGCCCTTCCTTGCGGGCCAGCTCACGGGCGACGTGGAACGACTCGGCGTCTCCCACCCGGACCCACTCGTCGACGACCTGGCTGTTGAGCGTCCGGGGGACGAAGTCCTCGCCGATCCCCTCGATCTTCCACGGCCGCGGCGTGTCGCCCGAGAGGACCGAGCCCTCGGGATCAGCGCCGATCACCTTGATCCGGGGGTCCTTCTCCTTGAGGAACCGCCCCACGCCCGAGATCGTCCCCCCCGTCCCCGCCCCCGCGACGAAGGCCGTGATCTTCCCCTCGGTCTGCTCCCAGATCTCCGGCGCGGTGGTCCGGTAGTGGACCTCCGGATTCGCGAGGTTGGCGAACTGGTTGGGACGCCAGGCGTCGGGGATCTCGCGCGCCAGGCGGTCGGCGACGCCGTTGTAGCTGTCGGGCGAATCCGGCGGCACCGCGGTCGGCGTGATGACGATCTCGGCGCCGTAGGCCGTGAGCAGGCGGATCTTCTCGGCGCTCATCTTGTCGGGCAGGACGAAGATGCAGCGGTAGCCCTTGACCGCGCCGGCCATCGCCAGGCCGACCCCCGTGTTGCCGGCGGTCGCCTCGATGATCGTCCCGCCCGGCCGCAGCCAGCCTTGCCGCTCGGCCTCGTCGATCATCGCGATCGCGACCCGGTCCTTGATGCTCCCCCCCGGGTTGAGCGACTCCAGCTTCACGCAGACGGTGGGCAAGATCCCCTCGCCGAGCCGCCGGAGCGGGATCAGAGGGGTTCGCCCGACGTAATCCAGGATACTCCCCTGCATGGTCGCTCCTCCGCTTCGCTGCGTCGGATGAGGCTCGATACGTCCGCAAGAAAGGATAGGTCGCGGTTTCGCCGAACACCCTGATTATAGCAGGCGGTCTCTTGGCGAGGCAGTCCGAGGCTCTGGCGCGGCCTCGCCCGAGGCCGCGATGAATCGCGGAAGCCTCGGGCGGAAGAGGGGTTGCGTCGGGGGTGTCGATCCGTCCGTTGCGACGTCAGGGCGCGACGTGGAGGGTCGCGGTCAGGTCGAGCGGGGGCTCGCCGGGGATGTCGGTCGAGACCCGGAAGATGCGGCGGAGGTCGCCTCGGGTCGTCCCTTCCTCGGGCTTGTAGGCGACGGTCAGCATGTGCAGAGTCTTTCGAGCGGCGTCGGGAGGCGCGATGGAGAAGCCGTCGCCGGCGCCGTCGACCTGGGTGATCGCGAACGGCTTCGAGGCCCGGATGACGAACCGGCCCTGCTTGCCCTCGGTCGAGTTCACCTCGCCCATCGTGAGGAGCGACGGCGAGGCCGTCAGGTCGCCCCGGACCCAGCCGGTGACCATGATCGGGATGCTCGGGGTCTCGCGGTCGTTGCTCAGCAGGCGGATCTCCTCGCGGAGCGGCCCAGCCGGTGCGTCGGACTTGACGCCGACTTCCAGCTTGTACGAGACCGATCCGTTCGGGTCGCGCTTGGTCTCGACGAGCTGGGCCGTCAGCGCCCGGCTGCCGGAGACCATTCTCTCGAATCGCCAGTCGCGGCCGTTGATCCGGTCGATGGTCAACGTCTGGCTGGCCCCCTGGCCCTTGAGGACCGCGCCGAAATCGATTGAGCCGGGGTTGAGGACGATGTCGGCCAGGATGTTCGAGACGACGTTGAGTCGGACCTCGGCCTCCCGGCCGCTCGCGGTGACGAGCGTGACGAACAGGATCGTCGCCTTGTGGCCCAGAAAGTTGCGGGTGTCCATCTGAGCTTCGACGACCGCCGACTCGCCGGGGCCGACGTTCGACGTGCTGGCCTTGCCGCTCGTGCAGCCGCACGAGGGGCGGAGGTTGAGGATTGTCACCGGTTCCGCGAGCCGGTTGTTCAGCACGAACTCGTGCTTGACCTTGGCCCCGCGCGGCACCGGACCGAAATTGTGCGATCGTTCCGCGAACAGCGAATCCGCCCAGTTCGCGGCCTGGGCCTTCGGCGTCGAAAGCCCCGCCAGAACGCAGCCCGCAAGGGCCGCCCAAATCATGCGCCGAGCCATTATCGCCTCCTGCGATCAATACCTGGCATCGAGAAAACTTCCCATCAGGAAGGTTTTCACACTCTTCTTCTATCGGAAAGAGCGTCGGCGGCGCTCAATCTTGCAAGGCGACGCCGGTGATTGGCGGTCGTCGGGACGGCGCAAGTCGGGGCGATGCAACGGTGGTCGGCGACAATCCACGCGCCGGGTCAATGGCTGGCGAATCGGACGAACTTGTGGCACTGCACGCAGTTCATCGTCAACTTGACGTAGGCGAGCGTCGCCCCGTCGATGTTCTTATCCTTGGCTTGCTTCGATAGGTCGTCGGCGATCCGCTGGAAGTCGGTCGTGAACGCGACGTAGTCGGTTGCATTGGGGATGGTGGGGACTTCCCACTCGGCGGCCTGGCTCAGAATCTTGAGCGCTTTGGCGTTCTTTCCGATGGTCTCGTAGTTCTCCATTGCGAGTCCTTCGAGGAGGTTCTTGGAGAATTCGAGCTTCTGACGCATGAACTCGCTGCGCGTCCGCTTTTGATCCTGCGCCGCCGGTGCGGAGGTCCTTGCGGCGAGGACGGCCAGCGCGATCATCGCGAAGACGATCGGGACGAGTGCGATCCGGCGCCTGGTACGTGCTGTCATGGCTTCCTCGATTCCCAAACGAAACAGGGCGGCGACATGATGAAACACGGGCGAAGCGCGCGTTTCGGGTAGAGCGTCGATCGACCGACTTGGACGACGTCGATCGACGGAATACCATGATACCCAGCCCGAAACGGGTCGGGAAGAATCCGAGCGCGGGGCGATCTACTACGATGCGAAGGGGCGACATGGCGACGATGCACTTCCGAGGCGCTCTTGGGCTCGGCTTGGTTCTGGTTTGCGGCGGGCTCTTACGCGCGGACGACGCGACGATCGATCTCGCGCGCGCGGTGGTCGTCGAGCCCGCGACGGCGACGGCCGCCGAGAAGCGCGCGGTGCGACTGCTCGTCGACGACGTGGCCCGGCGGTCGGGCGTGACCTGGCCCGTGGTCCAGACCTGGCCGGACGACGCGCCGGCGGTCGTCGCGGTGGGCGCGTACGCGGCGGTCGCCGATCTCGCGGGCCCTCGCGGCGGCGCGTTCGCCAACCTGCCGCGCTCGATCGGCCCGGAAGGCTATCGCATTCACACCGAGCCCGGCCAGGGCAAGCCCGCCGTGCTGGTCGCCGGCGTCGACTCGCGAGGCGTCCTCTTCGGGGCCGGGCGGTTGCTTCGCGAGCTGAGGACGTCGAAAGGACGGATCGCGCTCCCGGCGAGTTTTCAGATCGCGACCAGCCCGAAGTATCCGCTCCGAGGCCATCAGCTCGGCTATCGCCCCAAGACGAACTCATACGACGCCTGGGACCTGCCGCGCTGGGAACGCTACATTCGCGACCTCGCCATCTTCGGCGCCAACGCCGTCGAACTGCTCCCGCCGCGCACCGACGACGACGCGTACAGCCCGCACTTTCCGCTCCCCCCCATGGAGATGATGGTCGGGATGTCGAAGCTGCTCGACGACTACGGCCTGGACGTCTGGGTCTGGTATCCGGCGATGGACCCCGATTATTCCAAGCCCGAGGCGGTGGAGGCGGAACTCAAGCAATGGGATGAAGTTTTGAGCAAGCTCCCGCGCGTCGACGCGGTCTTCGTTCCCGGCGGCGATCCCGGGCACACGCCGCCGAAGGTCTTAATGCCGTTCCTCGAACGGGTGGCCGGAGTTCTTCATCGGTCGCATCCCAAGGCCGCGCTCTGGGTTTCTCCGCAGGGTTTCAACCAGGAGTGGACCGACGAGTTCGTCGCGATCCTCAAGCAAGAGCCCGCCTGGCTGGCCGGCGTGGTCCACGGGCCGCAGGTCCGGCTGAGCATGAGCGACCTCCGCAAGGCGGTTCCCGCCCGCTATCCGATCCGAGCCTATCCCGACATCACCCACAACCAGCAGTGCCAGTTCCCCGCGCCCGACTGGGACCTGGCGTTTTCGAACTGCGAGGGCCGCGAGTCGATCAACCCGCGTCCCACCCAGCAGGCGGCGATCTTCAAGTATTACCAGCCGGGGACGATCGGCTCTCTCACCTACTCCGAAGGCTGCAACGACGACGTCAACAAGTGCGTCTGGAGCGCCCTGGGCTGGGACCCCGACGCCGACGTGGCCGAAATCCTCCGGCAGTACGCGCGAGCGTACATCGACGACGCGCAGGCCGACCGCTTCGCCGAGGGATTGCTGGGGCTCGAACGCAACTGGCGCGGACCGATCGCGACGAACCCCTCGATCGACAAGACGCTCAATCTGTTCCGCGATCTTGAAAACGAGGCCGGCCTCGCGACGCGGGCCAACTGGCGGTTCCAGCAGGCCGTCTACCGCGCCTATTACGACGCCTACGTCCGCGATCGCCGGGCCGTCGAGCAGGATCAAGAGAAGCAGGCGTACGACGTCTTGCGGAAGTATTCAAGCCTCGGCGCCGGCGCCGCCGTCGAGCAGGCCGACGCGATCCTGGCGAAGGCCGCGGCCGAACCGTTCGCCGGGCCGCTCAAGGCCCGCCTGCGCGCGCTCGCCGAGGACCTGTTCCTGAGCATCGGCATGCAGCTCAGCGTGCCGCTCTACGACGCGATCGGCGTCGATCGCGGGGCGAACCTCGACACGATCGACGTCCCGCTCAACGACCGGCTCTGGCTGCGGGCCCGGCTGGCCGAGCTGAAGCGAAACCCGAACGAGGCCGAGCAGGCCGATGGCGTCCGGGCGATCGTCGAGCGGACCGACCCCGGCCCGGGCGGGTTCTACGACGACCTCGGCGATCTCGCCCGGCAGCCGCATCTGGTGCGCCCGGTCGACTACGCCGACGACCCGGATTTCCGACGCTCGCCGGTGGTCGGCTTCGGTACGCGCGCCGGCTGGCCTGTAGCCTGGAGTCAGAACGCCCAAATCGTCTACGACGCCCCGGTTCAGGTCCATTACGACGGCCTCGACCCCAAGGCGGCTTACCGGGTCAAGGTCGTGTACGCGGGGGACAGCTTCCGCAACAAGCTCCGCCTGGACGCCGACGGCGAGGTGGTTCACGACTGGCTGCAGAAGCCCGTCAATCCCGCCCCGCTGGAGTTCGCCGTCCCGGCCAAGGCGACGGCCGACGGCTCGCTGACGCTGTCGTGGCGGCAAGAGCCCGGAAAGGGGGCCAACGGTCGGGGGAATCAGATCGCCGAGGTCTGGCTGCTGCGCAACGGCTCTCGCTGACGACTCAGCGGAGGCTCTCGTGGTAGTTCCGCTCGGCGTCCTCAAGCTCCAGCCGCTTTTCCGTCAGCAACGTGAACCGGCGGCCGAGGTCCTTCTTTTGCTCGGCGATGAACGCCGCTTCCTGCTTCGCCATCTCCTCCGCGGCTTTGCTGTTTTCCAGCGCCGCCTTCTTTTCCTCTTGTTTCGCGGCTTTCGCCGCCTCGGCCGCCTTTCCCTGGTCCGGCTCCGGCACCTGCCCCGGAGCCAGGCCGGGCGGCTCCGCTTGCGGTTCGTTGATCGCGGCCTGGAGGCCGCCGAAGGCTCCCATGAGCTGTCCGGCCATCTTCATCGATCTGCCCATCTTCAGCTCTTCCAGGACGCCGTCGCGGGCGAGTTCGTAATCGAACCGGAGCATCTCGGATTCGGTTCGGAGCTTGATGACCTCGGCGCGGAGCTTGTCCCGTTCCGCCTGCGCCGGAGCTGCTCGCTGGGGTTGGGGCGGTTGGGCCCACAGGAGCGTCGCCCCCGTCCCGAGGAGGGCCGCTCCAGAAAACCACGCCGCGAGGTGTCGCATTCTCATCCGAGGCTCCTTCCGAGGTTCAGGATCGCCGGGAACGTCCGGCCCGACCGCCCGAGAGTCGCGGCGGCCGGGGGAATGGGGGCATGCTGGTTCGCATGATAACCCGAACGTCCCCGTTTGTCCCGCGGAAGATCGAGCCCGGCGCCGAGGTCTCCGGAGAGTCTGCCACCGCGGTGTTCGACCCGGGCGCGCGGGCTCGAAGGCGACGGACGTCCCGGGAAGCCTCTCAGCCGTCGTCGCCGATGGCTTCGACGGGGCATTCCAGCATCGCCAGGTGGCAGGCGGCTTCCTCGTCGGGCGACTTTGGTTGCTTGACGACGAAGGTATGGCCGTCGTCGTTGTTGCGGACGAAGTGCGCGGGCGCGGTCTCGCGGCAGAGGTCGCAGTCGATGCACGTCAGATCGACGTAGTATCGGCCCGAGACGTTCTCCGGCGCTTTCTGAATGGGGTCGGCCATGGCTTTGAAAACAACCTTGATGGGAACGGGCTGGCGGATCGACCGCGAAAGCTAAAGCTCGTAGTTCTGGACTTCCTTGGAGGCCGTCAGCAGGAGGCCGGCGGATTCCCGTTCGGTGCGTGCTTCCCAGTAATAGAGGAACAGCACGATCGAGTAGAAGATGGCGAAGACATCGACCAGGCTGTCGAAGGCCGCGCGGGTCAAGGGGTCGTCGAACAGTCCCGCCTGGCCGGCGAGATCGCGGGTCAGCTCGAAGAAGGCGGCGATGAGGAAGAATGAGACGAGGCCGGCCAGAAAGATCTTGAGTTCCTTCCCCGCCGTCAGGGCGGAACTGCGGGCGCGTGAGTCGGCGACGGTTGCGCCTTCGAGCACCACCGCTTCGTCGATCAGGCTGTAGCGGATGGCGAGGATGATCCCCGGGATGATGAAGAGGATCACGCCGCAGAGGATGAAAAACCCCGAGACGATCCGAGCGGCGAACAGCGAGGCCCAGTTGTGGAGGCCCGCCTGGGCCGCCTCGCGGAACGTCGTCGGCAGGCCCGACATGCGGTTCGCCAGCAGGGTGACGATTCCGGCCATGTAGATCGGGCCGAAGAAGAGATCGACCAGGATCTTGAGGCGAAGGATCTCGACCGGGTCGACGCGGTTGGGGTTCTGGTCGGCGATCAGCTCGATTCCGATGTTCGACGGCAATTTGATGAGGAGCATCAGGCCGGCGATCAGCGCGAATTGCTCGAAGAGCAGGAACAGAGCCGTCGCGAGCTTGCCGCTCAGGGTCGCGGGGGCCGAGAGCGGGACGAGCGGACGCCGCCGCCGGGTGTCCGGGGCGGCGTCGGGGCTCGCAAACTCGCCATGGGCTCCGACCCGGGCGTCGCAATAGGGGCACAGCCCCTCGGAGGTCGTAAGCTGGTCCTCCGTGAGCAGGGCTCGGCAGGAAGGACACTCCCGGTAGAGCGGCATGAAAAACGACCTCGGATGGGTCAGACCGTCTTGGCTTTGATCCACGGCATGAGAGCGCGGAGCCGCTTGCCGACGGTCTCGACCGGGTGCTTGCGTTCGAGCTTCTTGGTGGCGTTGAACACGGGGTTGTTGGCCTTGTTTTCGAGAATCCACTCGCGGGCGAACTGGCCCGACTGGATCTCGCGGAGGATCTTCCGCATCTCCTCGCGGGTCTGCTCGTTGATGATCCGCGGGCCCCGGCTGTAATCGCCGTATTCGGCCGTGTTCGAGATGCTGTACCGCATGTAGTCGAGGCCGCCCTGATAGATCAGGTCGACGATCAGCTTCAGCTCGTGGACGCACTCGAAGTACGCGCTCTCCGGCTGGTAGCCGGCTTCGACCAGCGTCTCATAGCCCATCTTGACCAGGGCGCTGAGGCCGCCGCAGAGCACGACTTGCTCGCCGAACAGGTCGGTCTCGGTCTCTTCGGCGAAGGTGGTCTGCAAGACGCCGGCGCGGGCGCCGCCGATGCCCTTGGCGTAGGCGAGGGCCAGGGCCTTGCCGGCGGGGGAGCAGTCGTCGGCGGTGGCGATCAAGCAGGGGACGCCGCCGCCACGAACGTACTCGCTGCGGACGAGGTGCCCGGGGCCCTTGGGGGCCACGAGGGCGCTGTCGACGCCCTTCGGCGGCACGACCTGTCCGAAGTGGATGTTGAAACCGTGGGAGCAGAGCAGCAGGTTGCCGGGGCGAAGGTGCGGCTTGACGTCGTTGGCGTAGATGTCGCCCTGGACTTCGTCGGGGAGCAGAAGGTTGACCAGGTCGCCCGCTTCGGCCGCCTCGGCCGCCGAGACCGGCTTGAACCCGTCGTTGACGGCGATGTCGTAGTTGGCGGAGCCCGGCCGCTGGCCGACCACCACGTTGCATCCCGAATCGCGGAGGTTCTGGGCGTGGGCGTGACCCTGGCTGCCGTAGCCGATGATCGCCACCGTCTTGCCCTTGAGCAGCGAAAGGTCGGCGTCCTGATCGTAGTACATCTGGGCGGGCATCGCGTTCTCCTCGGTGGCTCGTCTTGTCGTAAGAGTAGGAATAGAAGACCCGGGGCCTGATCGGCTCAGTCCCGGGCGGGTTGGTTCGGCGGGCGTCGCTTGAAGGCCGGGCGGGAAAGCGACGCAAGGCGACGGGCTCGCGTCGCGGGGCGACGACGGCGTGGGCCGAAACAGCTCAAAGCTCGGAATGCCCATGAACCATCGGCTCTGCGTCCTCGACGGGCGACGACGCGTCCGGGGCGTTTTCCTCGATGCTCCGGCAGCCGCGGACCAGCGCGATCCGGCCCGTCCGGGCCATCTCGAGAATCCCGTAGCCGCGGACGGCTTCGATGAAGGCCTCGACCTTCTTCTCCTGCCCCGAGATCTCGATCATGACTTCTTCAAGACTGACGTCGACGATCCGTCCCCGGAAGATCTGCACCAGAGACTGGATTTCCATCCGGTTGGCCGGCGTCGCCTTGATCTTGATCAGCATCAAGTCGCGTTCGACGTAGTCTTCCTTCGAGATGTCATGGACCTTCACCACGGTGACGATCTTCTCGAGCTGCTTGCGCACCTGCTCGAGATACCGGTCGTCGCCCATCACCACCACGGTGATCCGCGAGAGCAAGGGGTTCTCGGTCTCGCCGACGGCCAGGCTGTCGATGTTGTAGCCCCGCGAGGCGAACATCCCCGATACGTGGGCGAGTACCCCGGGCCGGTTCTGAACCAGGGCGGAAAGGACGTGGCGCATCCCCCTGGTCTGCGAGGCTTCCCTGGTCGAAGGATTCGAGGTATCGATGCCCGTGCTGCTAGCCATCGCCGCTTCCCCAGTTCGGCGGCCAGGGCGCGGACCGAAATTCGGCCGGTCCCCTGGCTGCCTCTTCAAGAACAGAACATTCAAGACTTTACGTCTGACCACGGGATCGTTGCAAGACCCGTTCGGCCGCACGCGCCGGTCTGGCGTGCCGCCATTCTACCATAGTCGGGCCGAGACTCCCATGCGCCGGAAGCACAGACGCCCCGGCGGCCGTCGAGGTTCGGACTCGACGGCCCCGGGGGCGGGTCCGCTGGAAGGTCGTCGGCGAGGCGTCAGGGGTGGACCTGAGGCAGTCCGCCGGCGCCGTCGGGGAACGTCGGCATTTCGCCGCCGCCGGGGAATCCTGGGAATCCGGCGGCGCCTCCGGGCGGGGCGGGCACCTGCTTGGGGCGGACGAGGGCGGCGCGGTCGAGGTTGATCGATCGGAAGCTGGCGCCGGGCGTGACGTAGTACCACGACGCGAACCGGTCGGTCAGCTCCTTGGCCCGCTTCTTGCCGTCGGCGATCTTCTTCTCGTACTCGGCCTTCTCCATCTCGGCCTTCTTCTTGGCGACTTCCTCTGCGGCGATCGTCTTGGGATCTTTGGGATCGGGGGCGAGCACGTCGGCGGGGAGCTGGCCGACGGGGACTGACGGCTTGGCCTCCTCGACCCTGGGCTCGGGGATGAGCGTGGGGTCGAACGAAACGGTGACCATCACGTAACGGTTTTCGGCCGTCGCGCCGTCCTTCTTCTTGGGCTCGTCCTTCTTCTTCTCGGCGTCGTCGCGCTCGCCGACTTCGAGTTCGTCGCCGGCGCCGAACGTGACTTCGCCGAACCGAAGGGTGTAGACGACCCCCTCGTCGGTGTAGACCCGGACGTCTCCCTGGTTCGAGAGAAGCTGGCCGTCCTTGGTCATGTAGAAGCCCTTGCCTTGGAGCGAGGCGACGGTGGGCGCCGTGAGGGTGATCCCCTTCTGGTCGCTTTTCTTGAGGTCGCGCGTCAGGCCGGCGGGCTTGAGCCGCACGCCGACGATCTTGAGATCGGCCAGGGCGTCGGTGACGGCTTTCATCTTGTCGGGGTTGACCTCCTGGCCGGCTGCGAGGCCGGGCATCGTCCAGGGGGCGGCGGAATCCTTGCGGTCGACGTCGAGGACTTCGCCCTTTTGATAGCCCTGTTCGAGGTTGACCTTGTAGTTGTCGAACTCGATTTTACGCAGCTTGGCGGCGTCGACCTTGAGGAGGTTCGTCTCGATCCAGTCGGCGAACCGGGTCGAGGGCTCGGCCTTGACCGCGACGCCGTAGATCCGCTTTTGCCCCGGCACGCGGACGTAGCGCTGGCCGGACCGGTCCTTGACCTCGTCGCCGATCACGAACTCGGCGAGGACCTTCTCGGAGGCGTCGCGGAGCGTGATCCGCTTGCCGCGCCCCTTGAGGGCGCTGACCTTGGCGTCAAGCGGGTCGATGACCCCCATGGCTTCCTGGTCGTCGCCGTTGTCCGACCGGATCGAGTCCTTGGTCAGGTCCATGACGGCGGCGGCCGTCTTGGAGAGCCGATCGCGGGCGTCGGCCGGGTAGTCGTAGTGCGACGGGATGACCCACGTGTTGTCCTTGAACATGACCCGGAACCGCGAGGCGGTGGCCGTCGACGGGTCGAAGTCGACGACTTCCAGGTCGGTGCAGAGCAGGGGGTCCTTGAACTCGGGGAAGAAGGGCTGCCCCTGGTCGTTGAACGCTTCGTTCCGCGTGACGCGGTCTCGGGTCGTGATCACGGCGGCCCCGGTGAGCGCCAGGGCCACCGCGACGAAGACCCCCGTTTTCCAAAGCTCGGTCATCATCGTTCCTCTTGCGATTCCTGCGTGTTCTCTGGATGCGGATGACGTTGCGACGGGCTCAGGCCGCCAGCCGCTTGGGGCTGGCGCCCAGGTTCTCGCGACGGAGCCGGGTGATGAAGACGATGATCCCCAGGATCAGCGGGGGAAGCGGCGGGATCGCCGCGGCCAGGTAGCGGACCCGGTTCTCGATGGCCCGGGTCTTCTGCTCCGAGTCGGCCTTGCCCTCGCGGATCTGGTTGAGCTTCTCGTCCTCGATCTTCTGCTTTTCGACGTCGAGCCGGCGCTGGGCGACCTCCTGGAGGTTGGCCAGCATGATCTCCTTGGTCCGCTCGTCGAGGTCGGTTCGGGTCTTGACCTGGTCGACTTGCTTGTCGAACGCCTTCTGGGCGTCGTCGAGCTTGTTCTTGGCGGCGTCCTCGGCCGACTTGGTCTGGTTCTGCAACGCTTCGAGGAAGTCCTTGGTCTGCTCCTCGATCGCCACGAGCGTCCGGTGCTTGGGCCGCTTCTTGCGGAGCGTGACGAACGACTCGTCGCCGGCCAGGACGTCGACGCAGTTGAGCACGAAGGTCACGTTGTCGAAGTCGAGGTTCTCGATCTTCCGCCGCCGCAGCTCGAAGAACTGCTCGGAGATGATGTCGAGGTCGGCGATGGCGATCACGTTGATGGTCGCGGGCTTCTCCTCGGGCTTCTTCTCGTCCTTCTTGGCGGGATCGCTGGCGGGCTTGGGCTCGCCGGCCGCCGCTCCCTTGACCCGGGCGGCCAGCGTGTAGCCGACGTCGCTGGGCAGGTGGCGACGCCGGGGGTTGATCCCGGAGATCCCCATGAAGCCCTGCTGCGCCGTCTCGGACCAGGAGATCAAGCCGCCGGCGTCGCTGGTTCGCAACAGCGGCGTGAACTCGGGACCGGCTCCCCCCCCCTTGCTTCGCAGCATGCCGGGGAACAGGGTGACGATCTCCTGAAGGCCCGACGTCGCGCTCTGGTCCGGGTTGAACGCGTCTTTCTCACCACTCCCTCGGCCGATGAACACGACCTCGGGGGGGAGGTCGGCGAGCTGGGGATGGGGGTTGTACGAGTTCCAGACGATCTCGGTGGTCGGCCAGTCGATGCCCACCAGGTCGAGCAGCGGCCTGAGGTTCCCCTTCTGCTCGGGCGGAGGACTGCCGCCGAACGGCCCACCGGCAGGCGCCCGGGGGACTTCGGGGGAAATCTGCGGGTTGTCGACCGGGAACGGGTCGAGGAACAGGAGCGCGGGGCCCCCGTTCTTGACGTAGGCGGTCAGGTTGTCGATCTGCTTCTGGGTCAGCGACGACGGCTGGGCGACGAGCAGGGCGTCGAAATCGTCGGCGATCGGGGTGTCGGGCGAGACCGAAGTCACCTCGTACTGCTTCTTCAGCTCGGTGACGATCGACCATTCGGGCGTCTGGCCGAAGCTCTGCTGATTGAAGCCCCCCATCATCTTGGCGTCGGTCGAGAGGATGCCGACCTTCTTCCGCTTGCTCCGCGAGACCACCTGGATCGATCGCGTCAGCTCGTATTCCACGGGCAGGCCGCGGTCGAAGAACGGGATCACCACCTCTTCAAGACCCGAGGTGAAGGCGACGCCGAGGAAGATCTCGGTGGACGACTGCTTGGCCTGGTCGGTCGTGACGACCCGCCTGGGCTCGATCCCGAACCGCTTCTCGGCCTCACGGGCGGCGGTCGAGTACGTTTCGGTCGGCGTCAGGTTGAGCTGGATCTTCCCCCGGCTGCGGGCCGCGTAGCTCTGCAACAGGTCCAGCAGGTCGGTCTTGGTTTCGACGTACTCGCGGGGAACCTCCGGGCTGTAGAACGCCTGGATCATGACCGGCCGGTCGTCCTTGATCTGATCGATCAATTCGATCGATTCGGCCGACAGCGTGTGCAGCTTTTCGGAGCTGGCGTCGGCGCGGGCGCCCAGGTGCTCGATCATCATATTGAGGCTGAACAGGGCCAGGATCACCGCCGCGAACCGAACCGCCGCGTGGAACCAGAGGCCCTTGCTGGCCTCGCCTCCCGCCCAGTGCCGGCGGCCCAGCAGCACCATGTTCAGGTAGAGCATGGCCGCGGCCAGCGCGACGAAGTAGAAGAGGCCCGACAGCGTGACCACCCCGACGCCGAAATCGTGGAACTGGGCCGGCACCGACCACCCTTCAAGCCGGCGACGGAGCGGACCGCCGGTCGGCGACCCGATCCCTCCCAGAAAGATCGGTATGGCGCAGAACAGGGCGCCCAGGATGAACGCGACCGTGACGTTCGACGACAAGAGCGACGCCACCATCCCCACGGCGATCAACAGCGCGCCCATCAGCCAGTAGCCGAGGTACGTCGACGCCATCACGCCGAGGTCGGGAGAGCCGAGATACGAGAGCACCAGCAGGTGGCTCGACGAGAACAGCAAGGCCACCGTGAAAATGCCGAGGGCCGCGAAGTACTTGCCGAGCACCACGTCGAGGTCGTGGGCGGGGAGGGTCAGCAGCAGTTCGTCGGTCCCTTGCCTCCGCTCGTCGGCCCACGAGTTCATCGTGATCGCCGGGATGAAGAACAGAAGCAAGTACGGCATGTACCGGTTGAGCTGGTCGAGGTTCGCCAGGTTGTTGGTGAAGAACTCGTCCTGCCAGAACGCGACCGCCGAGCTGATGAAGACGAACAACGTGATGAACACGTATCCGGCCGGGTTGCTGAAATAGCTCTGAAGATTGCGCTTGAAGACGGCCCAGATCACGTGGGCCCGGAACGGTCGGATTCCGCCTTGCCGCGATCGAGCTCCGGAAGGAGCCGGCTTTTTGCTGCTGGGTTCGGATTCGAGCGTAGTCACCGCGGGGATTCCTCTAAATTGGGCAGTGGTCGAGGGTCTGGTCTGCTGACGATGAGGCGAAGCCGCGCGGCTCGTCGCTTCTTTAATTTAAGGAAGCAATCCGACGCTCACGACGCCCGGGCCGGGCCGACGGCCGCGCTCTCGGAGGGTTACACCGGTTGCGACGTCAACGAATAGAAGGCTTCTTCCAGGGTGCCGCTCTTGCGGGCGAGGTCGGCCGGGGCGCCGTCGAAGACGATCTTGCCGTCGTGGATGAACAGCACGCGGCCGGCGATCGGCTCGACCTCCTGGAGGATGTGCGTCGAGACCAGCACGGTCTTCGTCTTACCGAGGTCGCGGATCAGCGCGCGAACGCCCCGGATCTGGTTCGGGTCGAGGCCGCTGGTCGGCTCGTCCATGATCAGCACGTCGGGATCGTGGAGAATCGCCTGGGCCATCGACACCCGCTGGCGGTAGCCCTTGGAGAGCTTGCCGATCGCCTTGTGGGCGACGGTGCTCAACGAGCACTGATCGACGACGGCGGCGATGCGGTCGGCCAGCCGCGATCCCGACAGGCCGCGGGCCGCGCCGAAGAACCGAAGCAGGCCGATCGGCGTCATATCGGTGTAGAGCGGACCGTTTTCCGGCAGGTAGCCGAGCCGCTCGGCGGCCTCGATCCGGTTTTCCTGGACGTTGATCCCGGCGATCCGGGCCGAGCCGTGCGTGGGCGCCACGAACCCCGTGAGCAGCCGCATCGTCGTGGTCTTGCCCGCCCCGTTGGGGCCGAGGAACGCGACTACCTGCCCCTTGGGGATCGAGAAGGACACGTCGCGGACCGCCAGAAACGAACCAAATTGCTTGCAAAGCCCGTCGGCTTCGATCATGACCGGCGTGGACATGCCGATACGTTCCTCCCAGACTTTGAAATCGGATCGACCCTGTAAAAGAGGGCCGAGTTGGCCTGACCGGAGACCGGACGGTCAAGTGGGAACCGCCCGTCAGCCGGATACGACTCGGTCGTTGAATGCGATGCGCGGAGCCTTCGCCGTCCTTACCATCCCTTTACGAAGCTCCGACGAAGAGGTTCATTATGCGCAGCCGAAAGACCCGACGCAACCGTTCGGACGGCCGGCGTCGACCCTGCATCGGAAACCTCCCCAAGGCCGACGCTTACGAAGAATTCGGCGCAATGCGTGGATTGACGGGTGAGTCGAGGCTTGAATAAACTTGTGGCGGTCACATCGGTGAACTAGTCTGGTAATAGATCGTAGAAGGGTGTAGTCGTTCGAGGAACATCCTCCGCGTCCTGGTCCGGTCGACGCCTGTCGCTTTCGAAATTTCCACGCGCCGCATCTTGAGAAATCGAAACGACCGGTCCCGCGTCGGCACGACCCGAGATCGCCCGGGGTTGGCCTCTTGGGGGTGGTTTCCCATGAATTCGCGACAGGGACGGCGGGTCGGCCGGGGACTTCGTGTTTCGGCGGTCGCGTTCGCGACGGCGAGCGGCGCGGCCCTCGCCTGGGCGATTTTCGCGATTCCGATCCTAGCGACGGCCGGCGATCGGCCGGCGTCGAAGTCGTCGACGGCCTCCCAGGCTTCGGTCTCCGCCGCCGGGAACTTCCTCGACCCGCTGCTGGAAGCGGCCTGGAAAGAGGCCGGAGTCAAGCCGGGCAAGCCGGCGAGCGACGAGGAATTCCTCCGTCGCGCCTATCTCGACGTCCTGGGCCGCATCCCCAGCGTCCAGGAAGCTCGCGCGTTCCTGTCCACGCGTGAAGCCGACAAGCGAGGCAAGCTGGTCGAATATCTGCTCAACCACGTCGACTTCCCCAAGAACTTCGCGACCCAGTGGACCACCCTCCTGGTCGGCCGCAGCCCCCAGGGGCGGATGGTCGATCGAGCGGCCCTGACCGCCTGGCTGCGCAAGCAGTTCGCGGCCGACCGCCCTTGGAACGAGGTCGTCTACGACCTGGTTACGGCCAGCGGCTCGAACCGCGAGAACGGGGCGGTCAACTTCACGCTGGCGCATCTCGAATCCGAGGCGGTGCCGCTCACCGCGCGGACCACCCGGCTGTTCCTCGGCCAGCAGATCCAATGCGTGCAGTGCCACGACCACCCGAACAACGACTGGAAGCAGAGCGATTTCTGGGGGATCAACGCGTTCTTCCGAGGGGTCAAGACCGAGGACAAGAACGCGCCCAACGCCGCCGGCCTGGAAGCCTACGACCACACCGAGCTGCATGACGAGCCGTCCAACGCCACGGCCCGGTTCGAGAAGCGCAACGGCATGATGGGCGTCGCCTTCCCCACGTTCCTCAACGGCGTGAAGGCCGGCCACGGCGACGGCGTGATCCGTCGCGTCGAGCTCGGCAAGATGATCACCGACCCCAAGAGCGACCTGCTTCCCCGGGCCATGGCCAACCGGATGTGGGCTCAGTTCCTGGGGCGGGGGTTCGTCAACCCGATCGACGACATCGGCCCCCACAACGTCCCTGTGAACCCGGAGATCCTCGACAAGCTGGCCGACGCGTTCCGCGACTCCAAATACGACGTCAAGCAGATGATCCGCTGGATCATGACGTCGCGGGCCTACCAGGCGACGAGCCTCCGGGCCGGCAAGGGCGAGGTTTCCAAGGGAGGCGACCGGGACGACAGCGTCTTTAACGTCATGCAGCTTCGGCCGATGTCGCCCGAACAGCTTTTCGACTCGCTGCTCACGGCGACCTCGGCCCACAAGACCGCCGGCGGTCGCGACGACGCCAAACGCGAGGCCTGGATGAAGCAATTCCTCTTCGCCTTCGGCAACGACGAGGGGGACGAGGCGACCAGCTTTCAAGGGACGATCCCCCAGTCGCTGATGATGATGAACGGCGAGCTGATGAAGGACGCCCTTTCCGGCAAGTCCGGCAGCTTCCTCGCCGACGTCCTTGAGCAGGCCCAAAAGCAAGGACGCGCGCCGGCGCCTTACATGATCGATCAGATCTACCTGGCGGCCCTCAGCCGGTTCCCGACGGCCAAGGAGCGACACGCGGCCATGCAGTACCTGGATGCGTTCCCCGACTCGCTTCATGTCTTGCAGGACCTCTTCTGGGCGCTGCTCAACTCCAACGAGTTCATCCTGATCCATTGACGTAGCATTCCAACGCCGCCGCCTCTCCCTCGTCCGCCCGCCGCGCGGGGCGGTCCGGGACCTTCTAGGAGCCGACCTTTCATGTCGTCGATCATGGCTTCGCCCGGCGGACTCAGCCGACGCCACTTCCTGGGCCACATGGCCGCCACGGCCCTGAGCGTTCCGGCGGCGCAGTTCTTCACGGACCTTCGGGCCAACGCCGCGGACGTCCGCAAGAAACACCGGAGCTGCATCGTGCTCTGGATGTCGGGAGGCCCCAGCCATCTCGACATCTGGGACCTCAAGCCCGACAGCGAGAAGAACGGCGGGCCGTTTCGACCGATCGCGACGTCGGCGCCGGGCGTCCAGATCAGCGAGCACATGCCCAAGACGGCCAAGCAGATGCACCATCTGAACATCCTTCGGTCGCTCGACTCGAAGGAGGGCAACCACGAGCGCGGCACGTACCTGATGCACACCGGCTACGTGCCCAACCCGACGGTGGTCCATCCCGGCTGGGGCTCGTCCTGCGCGCTTGAGTTAGGCTCGCAGATGAGCGACTTCGACCTGCCGCACTGCGTGGCGATCAACTCGCCGGGGGCGGGGGCCGGGTTCCTGGGCATGTCGTACACCCCCTTCATGGTGCAGAACCCGAACGCGCCGATCGCCAACCTCAAACCCCCCGGCGACGTCGACGAGCTGCGCCTGGAGCGCAGGCTCCAGATGCTCAGCCAGGTCGAGAACCAGTTCATCGGCCAGCGTCGCAATCAGATGGCCGTCGACCACAAGGCCGTCTACGGCAAGACGATCCGGATGATGAATTCGAAGTTGAAGAACATCTTCAGCCTCGATTCCGAGCCCGCGCCGATTCGCGAGGCCTACGGCAAGGGGTCGTTCGGTTCGGGCTGCCTGATGGCCCGGCGGCTGGTCGAGCAGGGGGTCAGCTACGTCGAGGTCTCGCTCGGCGGCTGGGACACCCACACCAATAATTTCGACGCCCTTTCCAAACGTCTGCTCCCCGAGCTGGATCTCGGGATGTCGGCGCTCGTGGCCGACCTCGCGGCGCGCGGGCTGCTCGACACGACGATGATCGTCTGGATGGGCGAGTTCGGCCGCACTCCTCGGATCAATCAGAACGCCGGCCGAGACCATTGGCCGCGGAGCTGGTCGGTCGTCGTCGGCGGCGGCGGCATGAAGTCGGGGCAAGTCGTCGGCTCGACCGACAAAGACGGCGTCGACGTCTCCGATCGACCCATCGGCGTGATGGACCTGATTGCGACGATGACCAAGACCATGGGCATCGGCATCGACACCCAGTACACTACCCCCCGCGGCCGCCCGATGAAGATCGTCGACGGCGGCAAGCCGCTTCCCGAACTGATCGGCTGAACGCCTCGGGTTTACAAGCTCGAAGCGCCAGCGAGTGGATCTCCCGGACCACGTCGCATCCGGCGTCGGCCGTCGGGACGATCCACTCGCTGGCGCTTCGAGCTTGTATCTCAACGCGAGCTGACGAGGCTTGAGCCCAGGGTGCTCTCGACGCGGTCGGCCGGTACTCGCGTTCTCCAGGGAGCGGCGGACGACCAGCCCACCGCGACGGCCGCCGCGGCCAGGGCCAGTCCTGGAGGGCCGCCGGCCAGGGCCGCGAGCGCCAGGCAGGCGGCGATCATCAGGCTTTGGGCGCCCGCCAGGCGAGCCGTCGTCAGTCCGGTCACGCCCAACCCGAGCAGCAGGACCAGAAGCAGCATCGACCGCGCTCGGTCGGCGCTCGATCCCGCGTACCACGTCGGCCCGTCGACGACGACCTCGACCTGGACCGGCGGCTCTTGGAGTCCCGGCATTGAGCCGATCAGGAACGTCGGCTTGCCGAGCTTCCGGATCCGGTCGACGCCGGTCGGTTCGGGGACGCCGAGGGTTTGCGCCCCCGCCCCCTTGTCGGAGAGTCCCAGGTAGACCCGGGCCGACTCGATCTGCTCGTCCAGCCCCGCCGAGCGGACGGCCTCGACCACAGCGGCTCGCGACGACTTGACGACCTCAAGCTCGCGCGCGGCCCGGTCGCGCCGCGCGCGGTCCGCGCCTCGCCTCGACACGGCTTGCAACGCGTGCTCGACGGTTCGAATCGCCAGTTCATGGTTGATCAGGAGCGAGGTCAGACGTTCCCGGTCGCGGCCCGAGCCGCGATCCATCTCGGCCAGGAATTCGGTGATCCGCTGGGCGATTTGATCGGATCGCTCCTGCTCCACGCGTTCCGACCCCACGATCTCCAGGCCGCTGAGCGCGGGTTTGAGGACGCGTTCGGGAGGCAGATGGACGCCGACCAGAGTCGACGCCCGTCCCGTCCCGGCGCGCGGCAGGCCAAGCGACCGTGATCGAGCAGGATCAGCGGCGGGGCCTTCGTTCCAAACGACGGTCACGCACTGGGTGGTCTGTTCCTCGAGCGGGATCATCCATCTTCCGCCTTCGGCGAGCAACGGCTCCACGGCCGTCCCCTCGACGGTCGCCCAGGTCGGGACGCCCTCGGCGGGGAGGTCGACGGTGAGGAACTGGCCGGTGCGCGGCTCGGTCTGGTACGAGGCCCGGCCGAGGAGCGACCCGTCCGGCGACAGGACGTAGATGACTTCCGCCGTCTTCACGCGGGCGGAGTCGTCGTCCGCGACGCGGGACGCCTCGGCGCGGCGCGGCGCCTGCACCTTGAGCCACCAGTTCGCGCGCTCGACGTGGAAGCCGCGCGTCGTAATCCCCGCGGCGGCGCCGAACTCCTCGGCCTGAAAGCGGCTCGTGTAGGCGATCGACTGAAGGCCGGCCGATCCCGCGATCGTCAGCGGCGACGCCGTCGCGAAGACGAGGCCGAGCCAGGCGTCGGCGGCTCCCTGGCCCCGCGGCGTGACCTCGGGGAATTTGACCTCTTGCTCCGAGGCGATCGGCACGCTCGATCGCAAGACCAGTCGCTGCGACCCCCAGATGGGGCGTTCCGGCGTGATGAGCCAGAACGTCGACTGGTCGCGCAATACGGTGGTGAGCTGATGATCCTGACCCGCGAGTTGAAGCTGCGCCTTGGCCGCCCAGATCGCCGGGATTTCGAGATGAATTGCGTCGAGCGAGCCGCCGGCGACGTCGTAGCGGAGGATCGCGATCCACTCGGCGGAATCGGGATGGATCGTCATCTGGCTCAGCACCGAGACGTTGACGCGCGGGGGCGGGGGCGACCATCGCAACTCGGCGGCCTTCGTCGGGTCGTCGATCCGGTAAACCTGGCGCGACCCTGGTCCGCCCGCCTCCGCCGGCCCCGACGACAGCAGGACCACCCCACCGGGGGTGGCCGGCAGCTCGGCGGGTGCCTTCGAGACCACGATCAGCGAGCCGGGCGCGGTTGAAGCGCCGGGCAGGACGATCCAGGGCAGCGGAGTCCGGAACTGCTGAGGCTTGGCCTTCGCGTCCAGCTCCGTGACGGGAATCCAGCCCTTGATCTTGATCTTGATCGCGCGCCGAGACATCAGCTCGACGTGGTCGAAGCGAACCTGCAACGGCCGGCCGGCCGGCCGGCTCCAGTCGGTCATGCCCTCGGACTCGACGCCGAGCACGATCAGGGGCTCGGGAATCTGAAACGCCAGATGATCGAGCAAGCCCGAGATCTCGGTCAGCTCGGCCTCGATCTGGCAGTCGATCCGGCCCGAGTCGAGCCGAAGCTGGACCGACGGCTTCATCTTGAGTCGCAGCGGCGTCGGTCCGGTCCGAAATTCGACGGCGTCGCGCGCGTTGAACCGCACGGTCCCGGCGAAAGTGAGCGCGTCGTCGGGGAGGGTTCCCCAGGCCCGCACGAAGCTCTCGTCGCTGAGCGGCTCGGCGCCCTTGATCGGTTCGAGCCGTCCCGTCCAGTGCCCCGGCCTGCGGACCGCCAGCAAGCCGGAGTCCCGATCGACGCCCAGCGGCTCCATCTTCGGGAAGCGCCGCGTGATCGCCCCGGAAGGGTCGACCGGTTCCCCCGGTCGGCTCGCCGTCGTCGCTTGCAACGGACGCCAGAAGTCGAGGACCACCGTGGTCCGATCCTGGATCGGCGGATCGACCCGCGCGATCCACTCGGGATTTTGCGGCGTCCCCCCCCATGAGGAATCGACGAGTCCCGGGACCTGGATCTCGCGAGGGATCAGGCCCGGCTCCATGGCGATCCGGATCGTGGACGTCCGCCGTCGCGGCCGGTAGGTCAACCGCGCGCGAACCCTCTCGCCGGCGGGATCGAGATCCCAGAGGACGATGCTCTCGACGCTCGCGCTGGGCTGGTCGAGGACCGGTTCTGCCGAGGTCCAGGAGATCTCGATGCGATCGACGGGGCCGAGGTTCGCGTGGATCGTCTGATCGCCCTTCGCCACCACTTTGCCCCGGGCGCCCAGGTGCTGGACGGGGCGGAAGCCGGGGGGCTGGTCGAGGATCAATCGGGCCAGGGGCGACGGGTTGATCTTGAGGTCGAGCACTTCCATCGCGCCGTCGAGGGCCGGGACGGTGGTGCGCCGCAGTTGCAGCCGGACGGTGCGGCTGCCGGCGACCGTCACCACGCCGCGCTCGCCCCCGGGCGCGATGAGCACCGGGGCGCTCTGGTCGTCGACGGTCGCCTCGATGTCGCGCGCGCCGGAGACGGGGAAATCAAAGGCGACGGACCCGGGGCCGAGCTTCAGGGTGTAATCGCTGACGACCGCGACCTCACGATCCTTCGATCGTTTGGCGTGATGTTCGGCCGACAGGATCGCGAGTTCCGAGCCCGCTGCGGCGGGCGGCGGCTCGGCGATCCGCGCCAGCCGCTGGTAGTCTTCCTGCCGGACCACGATCCGCCCCGGCGGGATCGAGCGATCGTAGACGCCGTCGTAGGGGATCAGGGCGATGATCGGCTTTTCGACGTCGAGCACGGCGAGGGCCGGCGGGATCGCCAGGCACGCCGCCGTCGCCGCCAGGAGGGTCGCGACCCGCGCGCCGGTTCTTTTCAGAAACGGCGTGCGACCGTGGTTCGATCGCAATCCGGCTCTCGCGCCGCCGAGCGTCGTCCGCAAGAGCCGGCCGAGCCGGATCAGCAGCAGGCCGAGCGCCCCGAGGAACAGCCCGGCGCTCAGCGGCGCCGGCGCGACGCGGGTCCGGTCGTGCACGACCACCGCCGCCGTCATCAGCAACATCGGCACGATCAGGCCGCGGCGAGGCGATCGCCCTCCCTTCAGGCCGACGAGCACGATCAGGACGGCGGTCAGCCAGCCCGGCACGATCCGCGACGTCCTGTCGATCGTCTGGACGTGAGAGTCTTGACCTGGCCAGCCGGACGACGACAACCGCCAGGTCGACCACCCCGGAAGCTGCCGTTCGCGGCGGGCCGCGGTCGGATCGCTCGAAGACGCCTCGCCCCTCCAGCGCGCCGCCGATTGGAATCGGTCGGTCCGGTCGGCTCCCCAGAACAGGGCCTCGGCGACCGCGTCCCGCCACGTCGTCGCCGCGTCGGCCAGCCCGGCCTCGCGCCGCGACGTGACCACCAGCGTGTCGTCGACGAGCACCAAGGCCAGGCCGTTCTGCCGCAGGGTTCGCAGCGAGACCGACGAACCCGAGGGATCGCGCTGGGCCGGCTGACAGGGCGTGCGCGGGCCGTACCCTTCCGCAACGAGCGACAGCCGGTCGATCACCACCGGGAAGGAGCCGGAGTCCCACCGGGTGAACCATTCCGAGAAGGTCAGCTCCCGCGAGGCCGCATTCGTGAGCTGCTCGTCGAGCGCGCGGAGGCCCTCCTCGCCGAGGACGGGCGTCGGCCGTCTGCCGGGCCATCGCGGCCTGGGGAACCCCAGCGATCCGAATGGCCAACCGACCGCCTCGTCCATCGTGTTCATGACGAAGCCTTGGCCCGCTCGATCGATTTCCCAGTCGGCGGGCAGGACCAACTCCCAGCCGAAGGAGAGGCAGGGGAGCCCGAAGTCGGGAACGGCGGGGCGAATGGCTCGACGATCGAAGGATCGTCCGACGTTCACGTAATAATCCAGCTCGATCGTTCGCGTCTTCTCGTTGCGGGCGCGCGGCGGCGGGATCGAGAGGTTCCCCTGATCGAGGGTGGGGGCGACGTCGAGACCGTCGAGGCGGACGCGCGCCAGCTCGGCGTCGGCTGGGAGCTTCAGCGGGATCGCGTCGAGCTGATCGGCGCCGACGACCAGCCGGAGCCGGTTCAGCCAGCGTCCCTGGGGGTATACGAGCGTCGTCAAACGGGCGTCGTGGACGACGCCGCGGATCATCGCCGGCGTGAGTTCTTCGGTTGCGAGATCGAGCGTGCAGCCCGGTTTCCAGTATGTGAGGGCGTGGGCCGTCCAGTACGGGCTCGACGGCGACGACGTCGAAGGGGACGCGACGGCCGTAGTCGATGGGCCGGGGCCCGGCGCGAGTCGGCCCGCCAGCGACGCTTCGATCCGGCTCAGTTCTTTGGTCACGACCTTCGACCGCATCCGGTGCGGGATCTCGACCACGACGACCCCGCGCGGGGCGAACGCGTTCGGCAGGCACGGCAGCGGGACCCGGCCCTGGCCGGTCCACGGCGTCTCGGCCCGGAAGTCGACGGCGGTCCGGCCCGACGTCGGGCGGGTCGCGGCCAGCTCCAGGGCGACGCCCGAACGGGGCAGGCCGAGCTTTCGACGCGCGGATTCGGAAAGCGGCGTCGTCGCGATCTTCCGCCCGGTCGCCGGGTCGGAGAAGGTCCACGACAAGGCGGCGTTCGGCGACAGATCGATCCAGATCGGCAGGCTCTCCAGGCCCTCGCGACCGCCGGTCACGGTGATCCGGCCGCTGACGGCGAGGCGTCGGCCTTGATCCTCGATCCGGGCCTTCACATGGATCCAGCCCTGCCGCTCCTGCTCGACCCGTTGCCGGTCGATCATCGCCTCCGCCGCGTCGGCCGTCCACCGCCATCCGAGCGCCGGCCTGAGGTCCGACGGCGGAGTCATCGACGGGGGAAGCAGCCCCTTGACCTGCGCGGGGTCGATCCAGGCTAGACCGCTCGTCGAGATCGGCGTCAGGAGCGTCGGCTCGTCCACGAGCGCGACCCAGGCTTCGTCGGCGATCGTCCCCTTGACCAGGCGGACGCGCGGCAGCGCCAGGGGTCCCCGTCCCGGCGCCACGGTCGCCCCCGCGCTCAGGGTCAGCGATCTCCCCTCGGCCGACGCGTCGGCGGGGGGCGCGAGGACGCGGAGCAGGATGCTCCCGTCGGGACGGACGGTCTGGTGCCAGGAGACGGCGTCGTCGACCCCGCTCACCTGGACGCGGTCGAGAATCCAGTTGGGGGGGAGTTCGACGTCGTACTCCGAGGCCGATCCGCCCGAGCCCAGGCCGTCGAACTCGCATTCGAGCCGCGTCGACGACTGGCGCACGAACAGCCGTCCGCGAACGACGTACGGGGTCTCCGTCCCGGCGCCGCGAAACGTCAGATCGGCGACGGGACCGGGGGCGAACGACTCGAACACGAGCTGGGCGGCCGATTGGGGGTCGGCCGACGACGGCGGGATGCGCCGGCCGTCGCGCTCGCGGCACGCGCGGACCGTGTGGAATTCATCGAGCGTGATGCTCGTCGCGCCGCCGGTCCAGACCGCCGGGGGCAGCGGCCGGATCGAGGGGACGGTCCACGTGCCTTCGACGGGTGCTCGTACGTGGGCCTGAAACTCGACCGTCGAGACCGTCTGAGAGTTTCCCGCTAGCGTCACTGTCACGCGCGACGCGCCCTGTTCGGTTCGCGGATCGAGATGGAACTCGCGCACGTTCGGGCCGACCACGCCGAGCAGTTCGAGCTCTGGCGCCAGTTCGGCCGAGAACTCGCGGGTCTCGCTGGAGTCGGTCTGAACCGACCAGGCGGTGGTGAAATTGACGGTTCGGGCCTCTTTCCCGCCCCCCGCGCCCAGGTCGATGCGAGTCGGGCCCCCGACCCAGACGTGGGGCTGGTTCGACTCGTCTTTCTTCTCTTCCAGATCGACCAGGCGCAGCTCGCACTCCGCCGGACGGCCGTGGAATCGCCAGAGTTCGCGGTCGGTCCCCGGTCCGGCGACCGGTCCCTCGCGACGACCCGAGGGGCCCGACGGCGCCCAGCCCTTGGGCGCATCGAGCGTCAGCGAGGAGGTCTCGTCGCCCGGCAACGCCAGCGCGAAGAGTCGGCCGCGCGAATCCGGTCGCGCGCGCAGCTCCCATTCGAGCGTGATCGTGGTTTCACTCGTCGCATCGGTCGACTTCGGCGGTTCGAGCCAGAGGGCCGTCTTCCCCGAACTCAACGCCCCGATGGTCGCCCCGGACTTGACGTCGGCGAGGAGCGCCGGCGACCACGGTTCAAGCGGCAGCATCGCCGAACCTTGCGAGGCGTTCGCAATCACAAGCTCCGACCGACCGTTGAGCAGGCCCGCGCTGAACCGCGCCGAGTGCCGGGCGCGGACCAGTCGAGGCTGGCCCGAATCGCTTCGACGCACTCGCTCCTCGGCCGTCTTCACCAGCGCATCGAACTCGCGCGGGGTCATCAGCCGGAGCGGCGTGTCGGCGGGGAAGAAATTGGCGACCCGCTTCGATGGGATCGGCACGCGGACGACCTCGGGGAGGGCGTCCGCGGAACGCGCCGCGGCGGTCAGGACGATCGTCCCCAGGCCGACGAGCAGCAGCCGAGAAACCGCGATGAATCGAGCAGGGGCCATGAGCGGGCCTTGAGCCAGGGGTTGAGCGAACGTCGGCGGCCGATCCCGATCCGTCGGGTCGCGCTACGGGTTTGCGGGATTTCCGCTCAATGGGGACGACCGGGACGTTTCCAGCTCCGGCTCGGGGGTCGGCGGCAACGACAGGTAGTCCATGGTCGACGACACGCGGACGCGGACGGCCGTCGAATCGTCAGACCCGACCCCCATCGCCGACCGTTGCGACGAGTCGTAGCCCACGCCGCTGCCGGACGAAATCCCGGGCCGAACCGCGGGAGGAACGTCGCCGTCGCGTCGGAGCATCCGATGGATCACATACCCGAAGAAGGTCAGCAGGAAGCCGCAGCACGCCGACTGGAGAAACAGCGCGATCGTGCTGGGGTGGAGGAACATCGCCGACAGCAGGCCGGCGACCGTCGCGAACCCCCAGACCCAGCGCTCGCCCACTCGCGGGAAGGTCGTCGCGAAGCCCAGAGCCAGGACCAGGCCCGAGCACACGACGATGATCCAGGCCCGCGCGACGACCCAGGCGTTCAGGGCCGAGGGAGGTCCGGCGCGGCCGAACAAGTAGCCGTGGGAGTCGTCGCGGTCGGCGAAGATCTCGTCGATCGCATTGGCGTTCACCGCCGCCGTCGACTCCGAAACCCAGGCGATCAGCTTGTCGATCGTCGCAATCGGCCGGCGCTTCCAGACGTAGAGGTCCCAGTACCATCGATTCTCATCCGCCCAGCCGCCGGGAAGGCCGACCAGGGCGGTGTTCCAGGGGATCTGCACGAGCCAGTAGGATTGCAGGACGTCGGCGCCGTCGAGCAGCTTCGGAGGTTCCCAGGGCTTACGGACCGCCTTCGCGGCGTACTGATACTCGACCTCGACGACGACCGGCCGGCCAGCGGATTCGGGCGGGAGGCTGAACCGGTAGCTCAAGCCGTCGTCGTCGGCCTCGATCTCCTCGACGGTCCGGCCGTCCACCCGCGCCCGAATCCACCGCGCGCCCTCGGGAAGCGCCAGGGCGAGCGATGTGGGATGCGCGTCGAGGGCGTACCAGGCGTGAATTCGCAGGTCGTCGTCGAAGCCCAGGGTGGCGGCGACCAGCGCGCGCGAAACGATCAGGCGGGGCAGCGAGACCGATTCGACCAGCTCGGCCGAAATCTTCAGCCCGGTGGGGGCGGCCGCGCCGGGGATCAGTCGGCACCGAAGATTGCCGGCCGTCTCAGGGCGATCGGGATCGTCGTCTTCCGCTCGCGTCCAGGAGGGGTCGTTCATCGCCAGCTTGACGTTCGGGTCGGACGTCAGATTGAACGCGCAGCCGCCGGCGGTTCCTTCCTCGATCTGGATCCAGGGGATCTGGATCGGGGTCGGGGCGGCGGGATCGAGGCTTCGGCCCAGGGGGAGGCGGTAGAGAAAAACCAGGGTCGAGGCGTCCACGATCGGCCGGTCGAAGGTCAGTCGAAACCGCCGCGCGCCGTCCTTGGTCGCGCCCAGATCCTGGCGCGGGACCGCCTCCTTCTTGATGGAGGCCTCCCAGCGACTTGATACGTTTGCGGGGACTCGCACGGTCAGCGATCGAATCACGCCGTAGCGGACCTGGACGGCCGATTCCTGGCTGACGACGACTTCGCGGCGGGCGACGCTCGCCGACACCCGGTTCTCGTGCGTGATCGCCAGCGGATGGCGCTGAAGCCGCACCTTCAAAACGCTGGGATTGCGATTGCTCCGGAGTCGCAGGCTCGAGGGAGGCGAGCCGCCGCCGAAGACGTTGGAGATACGCGCTTCAAGCTTTCCGTCCGGCGTCGAAGGGTCGCGCAGGACGTCGTTGAAGAGCGTCTCGTCGAGCGTTTCGATCGTCAGGTCGCGGCCCGTGTAGAGCGAGAACGTGGCGGAAGTCGAGACCGCCCCGCGCGGGGTGAAGAGGCCCAGCCGGGCTTCGCCGGAATTGGGGGCTTCCTGGCGGCCGACCAGCTTGAGGCTCAGCGATTTCTGGTCCCGGCCGAGCGCCGTGAGCCGTAGCTTCAAGATGCGCTCGGCCTGCGCCGGGGAGGCGCCGGCGCCGTGCTCCTGGGCCAGCGGCGTGGTCGATTCGATCAGCTCGACGGGGCTCGTGACGACGTCCTTGAGTTCGGGGGCGAGGCCGATCTCGATCTCGAACAGCTTCCCTCGCACCCGCTGGACGTCGATCGTCGTCTCGTTGCGAACCTGATCGGCGTCGAGGGTCAACTTCGTGGTGGAATCGGCGCGGAACAGCGGCGGCGCGTCCTCGACCCCTAGCTCCAGGCGGAACGGCTGATCGAGAAAGTGCAACGCGATGCTCGTCCCGGGCTGGGCCAGGAGGGCCGTGGGAAGGTCCCGCGGGTCGATCCGCCGCAGGCCCTGGGAGTTCACCAGGTTGACCCACAGGTTCGGGCTCTGGGCGATCCCGATCATGCCCGACTGTTCGCTGGCGTTGGTCAGGGGGTATCCCGAGAAGATCAGCGTCTTGCCGGTCCCCGTCGAGAGTGGGCGACGGGTCTCCAGCACGAGCGGTCGCGAGTCGCCCGGCCGCATCGGCTCGCTCAGATGGATCGACAGGAGGTTGCCCCCCTTCGATTGCTCGATGCCGGAGGCGGGGAACTGGTCGTTGAGCTGGAGCCGGGAGACGACTTCCTCGTCTTCGAGCCGGATCTGGAGGTTGTGGCAGATTCCTCGGACGCAGCGGATCACCCATTTCGAGCGCGTGGTGACCGCCTCCGAGTCGACGTCGACGGCCATCTCCACGCGCGCCGAGAGCAACGGCGCGACCCGCGAACTCGCCCCGCCCTCCTCGCTCCAGCCGATCGTCAGGAGCGACCGCGGCTTGGTGCGGGCGAACAGGCTCACGCCTTTGCCGCCGGGCAACGGCTTCTGACCGATGGTCTCGCCTGTGCCGAGGTCGGCGTCGAACACGGCTTGCGGCAGGGTCAGCGAGAACGAGGTGGATGGGGCTTCGGGGATCGCCAGCACCAGGCTTCTCCGCTCGGCGTCGATTCGGACGGGCTTCAGCAGCTCGATCCGGATCTGGTGCTCGCCTTCGCCCTCAAGCCGCGCCTCCCACTGCTTCTGGTTCTGGGGCCACGGGCGGAGTTCGAGTTCTTTCTTGCCCTCCGTGGCGGATAGCACCACCTGGTCGTCGAGGCGGATCGGCACCCAGATCGGTCCGGCGATGAGCACCGTGAAATGGATCGAGATCACGACATGCGCGCGAGCGCCCTCGACGGTCCCCTCCAGCTTGACCGAGTTGACCACATACTCGCGGTCGCGGGTTGGCGGCGGGGCGTCGGACGGACCCGGCTTCGCCGATCCTGGGGCGGCCTTCTTGATCAGGATGTAAGGCCCGGCGAGCTTCTTCCAGAACTCGCCGATGTCCGCGACGTCGTCGAGGATGATGATTTGCTCGGGCCAGAGCCGGGGCGTTCGCCCGTCGTCAGGCCGTGCGTCGTCGACGACGGCCGGGGCAGGAGAGGGCGACGGCGCGGAGGCCGGAGGCGCGGCCGGATCGGGAGGCCCTTGAAACGGATCGGACCGAGCTTCTCCGATCGCTCCGAGCAACGCCCAGAACGCGGTGAGAAGCCAGACGCGCCCATTCAAGTTGCCGGACCATCTCGAAATGCTCAACGCACCAGCACTCGTCAGTCGAACAGCCCTGGCGAAAGGGCCGAGACCCGCATTCCCGGAACGGAACAACGGGAAGAATTTTCGCCGGTCGCCCATTTGACTCATTCTCTGAAATATACCACGCCGCTCTCGAAGTTTCCAGGAATCGAGTCGGGCGGCAGACCTCAGCGGACCCCGGGGCGGAGGCTGTTCGCCGACGCCTGTCCCTACAAACCATCATGAGACCGAGTGTCCCGACGGCGTCATGATGGTTTGTAGAGGATTGCGTCGAATTCGGCCGAGGGTTCGTTTACATCGGCGGTTTGCGCTTGGGGTCCAGTTTGAGGGTTCCTGCTTCGACGAGATGGTTCCAGGCGGCGAAGCCGGGCTCGGGGTGGTCGGCGTCGTACGGAATCGTGGTGCGGCCGGTCAGCGTCCTGAGGTTGTCGAACGCCAGCTCGCGAACGCCGAGCGCCTCGTTGCGAGGAGAGAGGTCGTCGACCAGCGCGCGGAGCGTCGAGGTCTTGGCGGCCTCCTCGTCGCCGAACCCGACGAGCAGTCTTTCGAGCTTGGCTCCGTCGGCCGGTCCGAAGTCGGCTTCGAGCTGATCCCAGGCCCGCTGGGCCGACGGCCCGCCGAGGGAAGCTTGCTCACGGATCGCGGCGATCGCGGCGCGGCGCGCGATGGGATCGCCGGGTCGGTCGAGGATCGGGGTCAAGAGCGAGAGGTCGCCGAGCGCCCGGAGGGCCGCGATCGCCAGCGTCTTGATCTCGGCGTTCTCGTTCTCGGTCGCCGAGACGAGGTCGGCCAGCACCGGCCGGTCGATCGAGAACTCCTTGCGGAAGCGGGTCCGCAGCTCGGTCGCTTCCGGCGAGCGTTCGGGTTCGATCGCCCATCCGGGCGGCTTGGCGGCGGCGGGGCGATTGAAATGGCCGCTGGCGGTGGCGAGGATCGTCCCCGGGCCCGACAGCTTCTCCTTGGCCTTGTCCATGCTCAGGGAAATCTCTCCATTCGCCGCATGGACGCCCAGAACGGCGGCCCCCGCCGTCGGTTGGCCGTAGGTCCAGCGGTTCATGAGCTCGAACCCGATCGCGGCGTTGGCGGGTTGTTCCAGATTGACCGTCCGACCGGCGAACATGCAGTGCAAGGCGGCCGGCGACGAGGAGGGCTCGACCGCCACGCGGCCGTGGACGATCCCGACCACCGGCTCCTCGGTTGGGTCCTTCTGCAAGAGCTGGAACTCCGTGTCTCCCTGGACGTCGAGCGCCGACTTGCCCGTCGCCACGACCGCCCGGAACGGGGCGAGGACCAGCAGGCGGTCCGACGTATGAATCGCCGCGCCCTCGGCGAGCCGTTCCCATTCGCGCTTGTCGATGTTGTAACGCAGCAGTATCCCCTCGATCTTCGAGGCGACGCCGACCGCGCCTTCGGGGATCTTGCGAGTCTCAAGGGGCTCGCCTTTCGGGGCGACGACGCTGGGGACCGCGGGTTTCGCGGCGTCGGCGGTCGCGTCGCCGGGCGTCGTCGCGGCGTCGGTTTTGGGAGCTTCCGGCTTCTCGGCGACGTTCTCGACGTCGGCGACGGCATCGGCGGGATGGGCGTTTTCGGCCGACGCGGTCTCGGGCTCGGTCTCTGGCGTCGCGTCGGCCTTGGCCAGTGCCGGCGCGGCGTGGGTGGGCCTCATTCTCAGTTGAAGCTCTCCCGGGTCTTGGGTCACGGCGGCCTCCGGTTGCAGGCTCTCGTACGCCGACCAGCACAGCAGGCTGATCAGCCCCAGGCAGGCCGCCAGGGGGCCGAACCGCTCCAGCGAGCGCCGCCGCGGGGGAGGCGCGACGACCCAGGGAGGGATGGGTTTGGTGACCGATTCCGGCTCGACCGGCGCGCCGTTGGAAGGAGGCGCCGGCTGCGCCTCCCTTCCCTTGACGAGCTGGTACATCCGCGCCTTGGCTTCGGCGGGCACCTGGACCTTCTGGCCCAGCAGGCTGAGGATCTGGTGGACGCTCGCCGCTTCCGCGAGGTTGACGTCCGAGGTCAGGCATTTCTTCTCGTACTCGGCGACCTTCTCGGGCTCAAGGTCGTTGTCGAGGTAGCTCGCCACCAGGTTGGGGTCGGTGGCGTCCGCGCCGTTCTTGCTCGGGACCGTCAACCGACGTTGTCGCGTCACCCGATGAATCCGCTGCACGAGTTCCTGGGCCAGCGGGCTGTCGGCGACCTGCTTGCCGATCTCGCGCACCTGGACCGGCGGCAGCGTGTCGTCGAGCCACGCCAGAAGCGTTCTCAGTGTCAGTCGCATCGCCTTGTCGTCTCCCCCGAGGCCGAGGATGCGGTGCCCGCCGGATCAGCCGGGACTTTTGAAGCCGCGCTCCGCGTTTATTCTATGTGTGGGGGCCGGCGGGCGAATCCGTGCGAGATTTTCGAGATTTCGGCGACGGCCGGCCTCGCTGACGTCACAACGCGACGTTCGCTGTACCACGATTCGCGCGGGCGTGGATGCGATAGAGGCGGAACCAGGGGTCGTGTTCGGCGATCCCGTAGAGCGGTTCGAAGACCTCCGGGTGGGCGTCGGCCCAATGCCGCTCGATGGGGAAATTCTCGGTGTCGGCGACGTTGTGCGGCCCCTCGCCGGGATTGGCTCGGGTGACCACCAGAAGCTGAATCCGGTCGGCTTCCAGGTTCGCCAGCCACGCCTCATAGTCGCCGCCGATCCGGTCCCAGCCGGGCCGAGACGAGGGCCACAGGCCCTGGCCTTGCTGACGACTCTGACGATGGTAGTCGTGCATCTGCCAGTCGGGGTGTCCGTCGATGTTCACGTATCGGACGTCGTTGCGCAAGCCGGAGCCCATCAGGTAGTACGGGATGTTGGTGCCCGCGTAGGCGACCCGCGAGCCGTCGGGCCCCGATCGCGCGTCGAGCTGCATCCAGCCGGCGTAGAAGTCGAGAAAGGCCGGGAAGAACAGCCTGCGAGAATCGGAGCCCACCATCGCGATTTCCGCGTAACCGACCGCTCCGACCACGGCCAGCGAACCCACGATCGACGCCCCGGCCCAGGCCGAGGCCCGGCCGTCTCGCCACGGCTTCGAGCACGCCAGGGCGATCACGAGAGCCGCCGCCGCCGAGACGATCAGTTCCGCCGGAGCCACGATTTCCGAGAGCGCGAAGCGAGACGCCGCAAGCCGTTGCAGGCGAGGGCCGAGTTGGATCATCGCGCCCATCCCGTTGGGAATCTTGGGGCTCAGGTCCCAGGGGATGTCCGACTCGCCGCTGGCGAGCGGCCAGGTTTGCGGCGTGAGCAGGTGGACCAGGAGGAGCACGACCGTGGCTCGCGTCAGCCAGCGGCGACCGTCCAGCAGCCGGGCGAGCGGAACGACCGCCATCCCCAATCCCGGCAGCATGAACCGCTGTTGCGTGCGGTAGGGGATGCACAGCCAGTAGAGCGCGACGTTCAACACGGCCGCGGCGCTGAAGGCCCAGACCCAGCCGATACGGCCCTTGGAACGGCCGCCGATCGCCCAGAAGCCCACGATCGACGCCAGCCAGAGCGGAACCAAACGGGGATCGAGCACGGCGACGATGTTGTCGATCATCGCCCGCCAGTCGCCCATCGGGATGTAGTAAACGCTGTTTCGCATGGCGTCCGGCCCGTACCAGCCGCTCAGCAACACGACGTCGCCGATCTGAAGATGGAGCGGATAGAGCGGATTGCCGGTCAACAGCCAGTTCCGACCGTACCAGAAGCCCGAAGTCGTCAGGGCCGACGCGAGGATCAGGGCGGACAGGAGGATCGTCGACCGCAACGACCGGGTCCGCCGCGCGACGATCCAGACGGCCGCGACCAGCAGAGGGGGGACGAACACCACGCCGATCGACTTGGTCCCGAACGCTTCGCCGGCCGCCAGCCCCCCGAGCGCCAACGCCGTCGTCCCATCCCGCCCCAGGCCGAACCGCAGAAAGAAGTACGCGGCCGTCAGGTAGCCGGCGATGAAGATCGTGTCGACGTTGGCTTCGAACGTGAAGAGGATCAGTGGCGAGCACGTCGCGAACAGGGCCGACGCCACGATCGACGCCTTCCGGCCGGCACCCAGCTCGCGAGCGCAGCCGTACGCCGCGAGAGCCGCGAGGAGCAGAAAAGGCGCCTGACCGATCCGCGCCAGACGGTCGCCGCCCCAGCCCGTCATCAGCCACGTGAACCAGAGTTCGCCGTTGGCCGGAAAATACGTCGCGGCGCTCTCGCCAAACGGCGAGGCCACTAGAAACAGCCGCCCCGCCTTCCACCACCGCGCGGCGAAGTACAGGTGATAGATCGGCCCGTCGCTGATGACCTTGACCGGGAAAATCAACGAACTCAAGCCGAGCGCCAGCGACGCCCAGACGGCCGCCGCGACGGCGAGCACCCCTTCCCAGCCCCAGCCGGTCGGTTCCTCGTCGGGCTCGATCGCGGGAGACGGGCCGCGAGACCGCCGGCACGCCAGGCCGGCAGCGAGGCCGAGGACCGTCCACGTCAGCAGCCAGCCGACCTGGATCAGGCCGAGAGTTCCCAGGAATTGCATCCCGAGCGTCGACCAGACCCAGGCGACGACGCTCGCGGCGACGACCTGCGTCAGCCGGCCTTGCTGCCGCAATCCGTACACGGCGACCCACCAGGCGGCCGGCGCCAGCAGTCCATTGAGAAGCAAGCAAGGCCACCCGGTCATCGCGTCTCGATCGTTCGTGAGGTTAATTCCAGGGTGGCACCGGTTCGTACTCGGCCCCGTGGACGCGGGCTGAGCCTTGCCCCACGATACCAACTCGCGGCGGCCCGGACCATCTCGGCGGCGGCTCCTAAAACGAGCCCGAAGCGCTAGCGAGTGCATTCCCAGTCGGCCGTTCAATCCATGCACTCGCTGGCGCTTCGGGCTCGTACCGGGATGGGGTTGCTGCTATGATCCCGGCGCGAGGGGACCAAGGCGTGTCGAGCCCAACTCGACGCGCGCACGGAAGGAGTCGCGAGAATGCTGGGAACGACGCTGTCGGCGGGGGACTACCTGTCGCGGGTTTGTCAGGAGATCGGGCGGCTCGACGTCGGCTCGGTGGTCAACGTCAGCGACGTGATCGAGCGCGCTTACGACGCTGGCAAGTTCGTCTTCATCATCGGCAACGGCGGGTCGGGCGCCAACGCGTCCCACCTCTGCGAAGACCTCGCCAAGTGCACGCTCCGCGACTTCGAGAACCAGAAGCGGCTCAAGGTCCTCAGCCTGACCGACAACACGGCGGGCATCATGGCCTGGGCCAATGACGAAGGCTACGACCGCATTTTCGTCGAGCAACTGAAGAATCTGGCCTCGCCCGGCGACGTCCTGCTGGCGATCTCCGGCTCGGGCAACAGCCCGAACATCCTCAAGGCCGTCGAGTGGGCCGAGGCCGAGGGCCTTGAGACCGTCGGCTTCACCGGGTTCTCCGGCGGCAAGCTCCAGAAGCTGGCCCGGCACAACCTTCACGTCGGCATCGACGACATGGGCATCGTCGAATCGTTGCACCAGGTGGTCTTCCACTGGCTGATCGACGACCTCAACCGACGGTTCGCGGCCAAGGCCGTCTCCCGCAAAGGCCCGAACGCGAGCTGACGATCATGAACGGCCCCTGGCTCTTAGGTATCGAGATCGGCGGCACCAAGCTTCAAGTCGGGCTCGGCCGCCGACAGGGCGCGATCGAAGCTCTGGAACGACGGGTCGTCGACCCCGCGCGCGGGGCCGAAGGCGTCCGCGAACAGATCCGCGACGCCTCCGAGGCCCTGTTCGCCGCTTATTCGCTCACCCCGGCCGACGTCCGGGGCGTCGGGGTCGGCTTCGGCGGGCCGGTCGATGCGGAGCGAGGACGCACCCAGGCCTCGTTTCAGATCGACGGCTGGACCGATTATCCGCTCGCCGACTGGGTTCGACGGAACCTCGGGGTCGACGCCGTCTCGGTTCACAACGACGCCGACACGGCCGGGCTCGCCGAAGCCCGCCTCGGCGCGGGCGTCGGACGCTCGCCGATTCTCTACCTGACGCTCGGCAGCGGCGTCGGCGGGGCCTTGATCATCGACGGCCGCATCTACCGCGGCGCAGGGCTCGGCGCGGCGGAAATCGGCCATCTCAACGTGCCCGGCCCGGACGGCGCCTTTCCCGAACTGGAGCAAGTCGCCTCCGGCTGGGGGATCGCCCGCGCCGCGAGGGCCAAGGCGGGCGAAGTCGTCGCCACGGGCGGCGGCTGGGACGTCCTCGATGCCGCCGACGGCGACGTTGATCGGATCACGACCGTCATGGTCGCCCAGGCCGCCGAGCGGGGCGACGCGCGAAGTCTGGCCCTGCTTGATCAGGCCCGTCGCGCCCTGGCCTTCGCGCTATGTCAGGCCGTCACCCTGGTCGCCCCCCAGCGGATCATCCTCGGCGGCGGCGTCTCGCTGATCGGCGAACGCCTCTGGTTCGACCCCCTCCGCCGGCTGGTCGACGCCCAGGTCTTCCCCCCGTTCCGAGGGGCTTTCGACATCGTCCCCGCCGCTCTCGGCGAGGAAGTCGTCGTCCACGGCGCCCTCGAACTCGCCCGCGACGCGGTCGGATGACCTCCGGGAACCTACTCCAGAATCGAACTACATGATTTTGCGACTTGCGGACGGGCGTGTATACTGTTGAGTATACTGGCTGTGAGGCCATCTTGCGCCCGTTCTTCCGAATCGCGACGCTTCCCTCGCGGGGGGGCGATCACAACCTGGAGTCGCCGCCTTTCGTGGTGGTGGTGGTCATGGAAACTCTTACCGTTCGGATTTCGCGATTGAGCCACTCCTTGCTGCGCGAACTCGCTGGTGAAACGGATGAGACGATGGTCGAGGTGCTCGACAAGGCGGTGCGGGCTTACAGGAACGCGACCCTCCTGGCCGGCCTCGACGCAGATTATCGGGCGCTTCGAGACGATCCCGCGGCCTGGGCGGAGGAGCTTCGGGAACGCGAATCCTGGGACGGCACGGTGGGTGATGGTTTGAACGACTGACTCGTGCCTCGCGCGACCCTTGACCTTGGAGGCCCAACGCGATGGCGGCGTCCCCTGGTGAGATCTTTCGCGGCGACCTCTGGTATGCGGATCTGAATCCGGTGCGAGGGCATGAGCAAGGCGGCGCCCGGCCCGTGCTGATCGTCTCGGTTGACTCTTTTCATCAAGGTCGGAGCGGCTTGGTCTGGGTGCTCCCGATCACCTCGGTGGAGAAAAAGATCCGCTCGCGCATCGCTCTGTCGGTAGGCGAGGGGGGCCTGTCGCTTCCGAGCTTCGTCATCTGCGAGGCGATCCGCTCCATCTCCATCGATCGATTGGACCGCCGACTGGGGACGGCTTCGACCGAAACCCTCGCGAAGGTCGAAAACTGGGTGAAGACCCTCCTGGGAATTTGAGAAAGCAAGGCGAGTCGTCACAGCCCGACGTCGGAACGCCAGGCGGCCAGCAGATCGCGCGTCTCGGCCCAGAGGCTCGGCGCGACGTCGCAGGGGCCTGAGTTCTTGACCTGGTCGAGGGCTTCCTCGGGAGTCAGTTGAAGGGCCAGCGACAGGGCCGCCGCCACGATGCAAGGCGATCGGCTCATTCCGGCTCCGCAGCAGACCAGCGTCGGAATTCCGAGTCCGATCAATTGCGCGACGGTGCGAACGGCCAGGATCAGAGACTCGCTCGGGTTGCCGGCTCCGTCGGAGAGCGGAATGCGGAGGAAGACGAGGTCGCGGGGAGGCTGGATCGCCGGCTCTTCGATCGCGAGCTGAACCACAGCCTGAACGTCGGACTCATGAAGCTCGGGGAAGTTCCGCCCGTCGCCATCGTGACCGATCCAGACCGAGTGGGGCGGCACCCGTCTCATACTCGACTTTCCGGGAGTGTCGAGGAACGAAGAAAGCCATCGCCCCCGCGGATTCGAGCGGGGGCGACGGCTTGATCGGAGTCGAACACGGCGTGGGAATCAGTTGGATTCGGCGGTCGGCGGTACGAGGGCCAGGCGGTTCACGATGTCGGCCGCGTCGCGGGCGCGGCGGGCGTCGGAGTATTTCGCCAGTGGCGCCGATTTGCTCTGGTCGGTGTAGACGCCGACGACTGTAAAGAGGCCGTAACACTCGCCCGTCTCGGCTCTCAAAAAGAGACCGGACCGGATCAGCGACACCAAATTGTGTTGCCAGAGTTGGGTTTCAGCCAGTTTCGCAGTCATGGCGAGTCCTCGATTCGTATAGATAAGCCCCTGTCACGACACCACCACCAGACGTCCACAGTTCCTCAGTCTTTCTCTTCGTCTTCGCCGGCTCCTCGCTTCGATGATTCCTCGACGGCTTCCGTGCGGAGATCGGCGGACCCGTGATTCCACCACTTCCTTCGACTTCGTCTCTCAACCATCTCTATCTGGTAGACGAATGTCGCGCCCGATGAGTTCGCGGTTTTTCTCTGAACCAGGCTGAGCACCTTCATCACTCTGCTAGATAAATGTAGCCCAATTACGGCCCAAGCAAAGTCCCCCAGGCTCGTTTCCTCAGAATCTCCCGAAGTCTGAACTTTGACCAGAGCAAAATCAGGACCGTTTCCATGGAGACTCAAGAAGTTGATCGGCCGCCTCCTCGGAGCGCCCGTCAGGAACGAACCTCGGACCGGTTTCCGTCCTCTCCCCGCCGCGCGGCGTCGTCGCCGGTCGTCGCATCTTACTTGAAGATTATCACGATCTTACGAGAACCGACTCGCCCCCGCGAGGTGGCTCGCGGTCGAGAGGCCGATTCCGTCGACCCCAACGACGGCTTGCGGCTTCATCCCGCCGTCCTTCTCGACGGACCACCGCGATGGAACCGACGACCTTGCAAGAAGAACAGGCAATCTTTGCCCAGAATCTGTACGGGGTTGAAGATTTTCGTGTCGCCTGTTGAATCTTGATTCAACAGGCTGCGGAGTCTGGCGAGGCGATTGACCTCGCTCTACGTCGGGGTTCGGGTTACAAGAAAGCTTGCGCCTCTTCTGGCAGCGTCGTCGCCATCGTCGAGCAAGGAAGCTCCATGACCCCCAAGCGTGCCCTGGCCCTCCTGATCGTCGTCTCGACCATGATCCGGCTCGCCGCCGCGGCGTTCCTGGGACTGGGGAACGACGAAGCTTACCACTTCCTCTACGCCCTGCATCCCGCGCCCAGCTATTACGACCACCCGCCGATGGTCGCATGGGTCGAGATGTTTGGATTGTTTGGAATGGGCGACGTCTCCTCGAAGCTGGCGTTGCGCCTGGGGTTCGTGCTGCTGTTCGCGGGGTCGACCTGGCTGATGGGACGGATCGCCGGGCGGTGGTTCGGGGCCTGGGCGGGATTCTACGCGGCTCTCGCCTTGAACCTGACCGGCTATTACGGCCTGGCCGCCTCGACGTTCGCCTTGCCGGACGGTCCGCTGCTGTTCTTCTGGCTGTTGACGATCGACCGGCTGAGCCTGGCGATCGACGAGCCGAGGCGGCTGGGCCTCTGGGCCTGCGTCGGCCTGGCGTGGGGCGGCGCGATGCTTAGCAAGTACCACGCGGTCTTCCTGCCTGCCGGGACGGTTCTCTTCCTGCTCCTCCGCCCGACGCAACGGCGACGGCTGATCGAGCCCGGGCCGTACCTGGCGATCGCGATTGGGCTGGCGATCTTCAGTCCGGTGATCGTCTGGAACGCATCCAACGGCTGGGCTTCGTTCGCGTTTCAGGGGAAGAGGGCGGTCGTCGGCCCGGCCTTTCGCCTCGACTACCTCCTGGGCGCCCTGGGAGCCCAGGCGGCCTATTTCTTCCCCTGGATCTGGCTTCCCCTGATCGCGATCGGCTGGCGACTGGCCCGGCGCTGGAACGAGCTGAAGACGGAACATGAGCGGCTGGCCCTTTGCCTTTGCGCCCTGCCGCTGGGCGTGTTCACGGCGGTTGCCTGCTTCCGGCCGGTCTTGCCGCACTGGGGGCTTGTGGGGCTCGTCTCGCTGTTCCCGATCCTCGGCCGCAACCTGGCGAATCAGAGCCTCGCACTGCCTTCACGGACCTGTCGCAAGCTGAACGCCGCGGCGTGCTTCTCGCTGGTTCTGCTGGCGGTCGCGGTCTCCGAGTATCGCTTCGGCTGGCTCCAGCGCGGAGAAGCCGGCGGTTTCGGCGTGCTCACGAGGCGGACCGACCCCACCATCGACTCGTACGGCTGGGACCAGATCGCCGACCGGCTCGACCGGCTCGGGATTCTCGACGACCCGCGCGCGTTTATCTTCACGCGGAACTGGTACATGAGCGCTCAGATCGCGCACGCCACGGCGATGAAGCGGCCCGTGGTCTGCTACAACCTCGACGACCCCAGAGGGTTCGCCTTCTGGAGCGAGCCCGAGCAGTGGGTCGGGCGCGACGGCGTCCTGGTGATGATCAACGACGACTACACGCCGCTCAGCTTCTACGACCAGTGGTTCGAGAGCTGCAAGCCCCTCGGCGACTTCTGGGTCGAACGATCGGGCAAGCCCGTGCGGCGCGTCCGGATTCTCCGGTTCACGAACCAGCTCGCGGCGCTGCCCTACCAGTTCACCCCCTCCCAGGCCGCCGAGCGGGCGGCGTTGCGTTCACAGCCCTCCGAGCCCGCGCCCGCCCCGCGCGCCGCGATCGATTCCGGGCCGCGCGACCGCGTCGCGCGTTGAGTCGACCCGAGCCGTGGCACCCGCGTGATTGGGTTCGTTCGCGCCGATTCCACCCCCGCGCGGCGTCGAACCGCGCCCCGAGGCAGCCCCCAAGACCCGGGCGCGATTGGCTTCGTTCGACCTGGAACGATCCTCCCGCTGGACGCTCCACGCCTGTCTCCGGGGCGTTGGCGCGGGCTCGCGATTGGGTTCGTTCGCGCCTCGGCGAATCCATTATTGTGAGTTGTAACTCATTGTTAAATAGAATGTTAGGGAATGAGGGCGGATTGGCTTCGTTCGCGCCGAAAGCTCGGTTTCGGACCCCGGCCGTCGGTCGTCGCTCGCCCAGCCGTGGTCCCCGGCTGGTCCTGGGTGATTGGGTTCGTTCGCGCGGGTTTGCCATGAAAATTCCGGTCTGTGGTTTGCCGTAGGGGCGCCCCTTGTGGGTGCCCGATCGCCGAGCGTGAGCGGTCGGCGTGAAACGAACCGGGCACCCACAAGGGGTGCCCCTACCGGACCCGGTCGACCGCAAGCCCCCATTTTCATCAGGATGGGTGCGCCCTTGAGGGCATGACTGATTGCTCTGAAAATAGCTTGTGGGACCGGCTGCGGGACGATCGAGGAGTGAAATACAAGCCCGAAGCGCAAGCGAGTAAATTCCTCGACCGGGGGGCCGAGTCAGCAAACGCAAAACAATGCACTCGCTGGCGCTTCGGGCTCGTATTCGGAGGCCGCCCGCGCGACTCCTCGGCACTCCCATTTTCATGAGGTCGGGTGTTCCCCAGGCATCATGACGATTCGTCCGCGCGGGTTTTCAAGATCGACCGAGGCGCGCCCACGCCTGCTACTGCAACCGAATTTCCAACGAGCGCGGAGCGACCCCAGGAGAAGGGAGTACGTCCCATCTTGAATCTACTACGAGTTGCCCCAGTTCGTTTCCGGGGCGGGGGGGCCGTCTCGATTTGGAGAGCGACTCCCGAGCCGTTCCGCCTCGCTTGGCACGGCTGGGGCGGAGCAGTATGCTCGCAGGATGATCCCGCGGGTTGGAAAAAAGCGATCCTCGGGCTTCAAGTCGTCTGGTTGAAGACGAGGGCGAGGGGATGAGGTCGAACGCCGGCAACCAGGGGGAAAGTGCTTTGAAGTGGCATGCAACGACGATCCTCTCGGTGCGCCGGGGGGGGAAGGTCGCCATTGGCGGCGACGGTCAGGTGACCCTGGGGACCCAGGTGATGAAGGCCGACGCCGTCAAGATCCGCAAGCTGCTCGACGGTCAGGTGATCGTCGGCTTCGCGGGCTCGGCGGCCGACGGCTTCGCGCTCATGGAGCGGTTCGAGACGAAGCTGAAGGACTACCCGAACAACGTCCCGAGGGCGGCGACCGAGCTGGCCAAGCTCTGGCGGACCGACCGCGTGCTTCGGCGGCTGGAGGCCGTCCTGCTGGTCGTCGACTCGCGTTTCAGCCTGATGTTGAGCGGGGCGGGCGACGTGATCCAGCCGACCGACGGCGTGCTGGCGACCGGCTCGGGGGGCGGCTACGCCCTGGCCGCCGCCCGGGCGCTCCTGGCTCACTCGAACCTCTCGGCGTCGGAGATCGTGCGCGAGTCGCTGACTATCGCCGGCGGCATCGACATCTACACGAACACCCATCTGACGGTGGAGGAACTCCCGTGCCAGAGCACGAGCTGACGCCCCGGCAAATCGTCGCCGAGCTGGACCGCGACATCGTCGGCCAGGCCGACGCCAAGCGCGCCGTGGCGATCGCGTTGCGGAACCGATGGCGGCGACGGCAATTGTCCGACGAGCTTCGCCCGCAGGTCACGCCCAAGAACATCATGCTGATCGGCCCGACCGGCGTTGGCAAGACCGAGATCGCGCGGCGGCTGGCCATCCTCGTCGGCGCTCCGTTCGTCAAGACCGAGGCTTCCAAGTACACCGAGGTCGGTTATTACGGCCGCGACGTCGAGAGCCTGATCCGCGACCTCCTTGAAGCCGCTATCCTCCTGGTTCGGAACGCCGAACGCGAGAAGGTCGAGGGGCAGGCCAAGGTCCGGGTCGAGCAGCGGCTTCTCGACCTCCTCCTGCCGGGGCCGGCGCCGTCGCTCTCGTCCTCGCCACAGACGCCCTGGGGCGCACCGGACGAGCCCAAGAGCGACGAGGCCGCCGAGCGCCGCCAGCGCACCCGCGACAAGCTCAAGGCCCAGCTCGTCGACGGCCAGCTCGAAGACCGTGAAGTCGAGCTGAGCATCCCCGGCCGCCCGATGGCCCCCGTCTCCATCCTCGGCGCGGGCAACATGGAACAGATGGAGATGGATCTTCAGGGCATGTTCGAGAAGATCATGCCCAAGCAGTCCCAGTCGCGCCGGATGACCGTTCGCGAGGCCCGCCCGATCCTCCTTCAGCAGGAGATCGAAGCCCTCCTCGAACCCGAGAAGATCAACCAGGCGGCCATCGCCTTGACCGAGGATTCGGGCATCGTCTTCATCGACGAGATCGACAAGATCGCCGGCGGCGAGGAGGGCTCGCGCAGCCCCGACGTCTCGCGCCAGGGGGTCCAACGCGACCTGCTGCCGATCGTCGAGGGGACGACGGTCAACACCAAGTATGGCCCGGTCAAGACCGACCACGTGCTGTTCGTGGCGGCCGGCGCGTTCCACCGCAGCAAGCCGTCGGATCTGATGCCCGAGCTGCAAGGCCGGTTCCCGATCCGCGTCGAGATGCACGACCTCGCCCGCGACGACTTCGCGCGCATCCTTCGCGAGCCCCGCGCCTCGCTGCTCCGCCAATACGAGGCGCTCCTGGCCGCCGAGGGGGTCGAACTCGCGTTCACCGACGACGCGATCGAGGCCATGGCCGACCTCGCCTTCCAGGTCAACCGTTCGACCCAGAACATCGGCGCGCGGCGGCTGCACACGATCCTCGAGCGCGTGCTCGAAGACATCAGCTTCGAGGCCCCGGAACGGGCCGGCGAACGGATCGTCATCGACGCCAAGATCGTCCGTCAACGTCTCGAAGACGTCGCCAAGGACGAAGACCTGAGCCGCTACATCCTTTGACGCCGACGTTCGCGACGGACGGCGAATCGCATGGGATCGTCCTATCGGCGATCTCGGCATGATGCGCGCAATCGATGCAATTGGCGACCATCGGACAGGTCAGGTCGTGATCTCCGCGGCCTGACTCCCGTCCGTGTCCTATCTTTAGGACTTGAGATTCGTGGAAAAATCGAGGGCGGGCCCTAGCGAACGTGAAAACAGGCAGAATACAGTGTTGTCGGCTGGATGATTCCTGGGTCGAACCGCGCCGAGCAGCCCCCTTTGGGAAGCACGGATCGCCATTCGCCGGGTGCGAGTCCCTGTCTGCTGACTCCTGCGATTCTCGGTTTGGAGAGTCCCCCCTCCACGCCCTCTACGGCCAAGTCGCCTCAAGACGCTTCAAAAGGAGACGCTGATGCTCGCCGGTAAGCTCGTCGCGGAATTTATTGGAACCTTCTTCCTGGTGTTTACGATCGGCATGACCGTCAAGAGCCCGGACGCGTCGGCCCTTGCGCCGCTGGCCATCGGCTCGGCGCTGATGATCATGGTCTACGCCACGGGACACATCTCCGGCGGGCACCTCAACCCAGCCGTGACGCTCGGCGTCACGCTCCGCGGTAAATGCACCTGGGCCGATGCGATTCCGTACATGGTAGCCCAGGTGATCGGTGCTGTCGCGGCGGCGGCCCTGGTTCTCTTCATCAAGGGGACCGCCACGGGCGGGGCGGTTTCGCCCCCGTCGCCGATCCAGTACACCGTGGCCGCGAAGCTCCTGGTCGAGTTCCTATTCACGTTCGCGCTGGTCTTCGTCGTCCTCAGCACGGCGACCGCCAAGGGAACCCAGGGCAATTCGTTCTACGGGCTGGCGATCGGCTTCACGGTCGTCGTCGGCGCCTTCGCCGCCGGCCCGGTTTCGGGAGGCGCGTTCAACCCCGCCGTGGCCGTCGGAGTCGGCGTGTTCGACAGCTCGACGATTCCCGGAATCTGGATCCCGCTGGTCGCCGACTTCCTCGGCGGCGCCGCGGCCGCAATCGTCTTCCAGGCCTTCGACATGGGCGGCGATCGCAAGGCGGCCTGATCCCGCGACCGACCGCCGCACCCTTCTTTCTCGGCGACGTTCCCCTTTCGGCCCTCACTGGGGCTGATCGGGGAACGTCGCGTTTTTCCAGTACGCTCGGGTGTCGGCCGAGATCCGGGCTTTGCCTTGCTCGACCAGTCGTTCGAGTCCTTGATAAAACGCCTCGGACTGATTCCCCAAACCGAGAAGGCGAAGGCTGGTCAGGACGCGGGTGATCCGCAGCCAGTTGTGGTTGGGCTCGGTGAGCCGCCACTGCTTCTTCTCGAAATCCGCCGCCGGGACGACCCGGTCGCCCTCGCGCGCGAGCCCGAGGAAGGCGAGGAAACGATCGAACGACCGGAGCAAGTTGTCGCGGAGCGCCGGGTCGTCTCGAAACGCCTCCAGGTCGGCCCGGGTCAGGATCGGGGCGTTCGGGTTGAACGAACTCGGCTCCTCCAAAGGAAACATCCACTGGATGAAGTCGTGGCGGCTCTCCATCTGGCTGTCCGAGAACGACCAGAAATCCGCTAGCGAACGGCTTTCCGAGTCGTTCGCCTTCCCTCGATGGAATTGGACGAGTTGCGACATCGTTCCCCTCCTCGATTTGTTCGTCCGGCCTGACCAGCGAATCAAGAAACCGCGCATCCCTATCGCCCCGCGATTTCGACGCCATGACGGGATGATTCTCGATGTCCCACGAAGTTCCCGAAACGGCCGGCGACGCGTTCGACCGTCGGATGATGGAGCACGCCCTCGGGCTCGCCCGTCAGGCGGCGGCGTTGGGCGAAGTTCCGGTCGGCGCCCTGATCGTCCGGGAGGGGAAGATCGTTTCCCAGGCGTTCAACCTCCGCGAGACCCTGCACGACCCCACGGCCCACGCCGAGCGACTCGCCCTCACGCTGGCCGGACGCGGCCTCGGATCGTGGCGTCTGGAGGGTTGCACGCTCTATGTGACGCTCGAACCGTGCGCCATGTGCGCCGGGGCGATCGTCCAGAGTCGCGTCCAGCGGCTGGTTTACGGGGCCGTTGATCGCAAGGCGGGGGCCTGCCAGAGCCTCTACCGGCTGGTCGACGACCGTCGGATGAACCATCGCGTTGAACTGGCCTCGGGGATTTTAGCCGAAGAATGCGGCGAAATCCTCAGTCTGTTCTTCCATGATCGCCGAGGTTTTCCTAAACTACGATGAAGCCGCTGCAAACACCGGAGGGGTGCCTGAGTGGTTGAAAGGGCCGGTCTCGAAAACCGGTGTACCGCTCCGCGGTACCGTGGGTTCGAATCCCACCTCCTCCGCTGACATGCCGGGACAGGTCCGGCCAGACGAAGACAACCCCCTGCAAAACAGGGGGTTGCGTCGTTTACGGGCGACTCGTCACCCCCAAGTCCGCTTCTCATGCCTGCGGACAACCATGGACGCCTTTGGACCTCGTTGGACGCCTCGAGGTGCAAACTCGGGTGCAAACCATTCACCCCTTCGGCGGACCTTCTTCGCCCTCCAGGTCGTCCACCGACGTCCCTGCCTTCTCCTCAATGAGTCGGCCTTCAACCGGCGTCGAAGGGGGAAGTTCGTTCACCATGGGGGCCAGGGGATCGAGCTTGGCCAGCCTCCGTTCGGCGGTTTCGATCCAACGGCCCATCCGGCTCTCGGGGGTGATCCTTCGTCCAAGCCTTGAAGCTCGGTTCCGAGCGTCCCGGATCATCCTCCCCAGGGACCGCCATCGCTCCCACGAATCCAGGGTGGCTTCAACCCATCGAACCCGTTCTTCCTCCTCTCGACGAAGGCGGTCCGCCTCTTCGCGGATTCTCCGCTTGCGTTCTTCCTCGATCCTGGCCAACCGGGCATACTCTCGACTCGCCTTCATCTGCTCGGAGGCTTCCACGAGGCCGACGATGAAGTCGTTCAACTGATCCTCAATTCGTTTCCGCTTCCCGTCCTTCCAGGTTCGGAGCGTGTAAGAGCCGTGGTCGCTCAGGATCTGGAGCCTAAACTCTCCTGATGGGATGTATATGTGCATCGTGTCGAGCCAGGACCGGACCCGGTCCGGAGAAGGGGGCCGGAGTTTCATTTGGACCTTTTCGGTGAGCCGGAAGCGAATGAGTTTGCCATCGACCTCGGCCAAGGTCCTCCGGTCGAACTCCTCTCCAGGAACTTGGACGCGGCACTTTCTCGCCTCCAGGGCTTTGATCAGGGCGTCCAAGATCCTCATGGCTCGGTCGATGCTTTCGGGACCCACCGCCACGTCGAGACAGCCCTCCTCTCTCGTGGAGATCAGTCCCCATCGGTCCCTCATGGAGGAATCCAGGTTGAGTGAGGCATTCAGGCTCTTCCTCGTGCGATCGACCAGGGGGTGTGGCGCCGTGAGCCGGCTGTTCACCGTGATGGCGGCTTCGGCGGGCTCCCTCTTGGGAGGGCTCTTCTTGAGAACGGGGGAGATGGTTTGCTTCTCGGGAGCCGGCCGAGGGGTGAGGTCGATCTTCTCAAGCGTTTCGTCGGAGATGCGTGGCAGCGGGATGCGTCGTGTGGGTATGCCGTTTCTCTTCTTGGCCCAGTAGCCACGCGGAGGGCGTGGGATGCCGTGTCTCTTGCAAAGCTTGGCCAGCCAGACGTCCGAGAATCCGAACCTCTTACACAACTGGGATGCGGGCGTCGCCCAGATCTGGTCGTACAGATCTTTTCTGTCGATAATCATATTTGAACAATTTGACTCGGGTCGGCTGGGCTCCTTCGTGCGGCTGGTGTCCAGTATGGTCGATGCTTCTCGCCCATCACAGCGAAATGCGTGAGGCTCGACGAGGCCTGGATTGAGGCTCGGCGTCTACGCCGATCGTCGTTTCCAGGCCCGGAGAAGTTGGTTCAGCGATGATGACGCAAGCCTCCCAGGAGCCGTAGCAGACCTCAACTTGATCGTCCGTCAGCCTGTCTCGTCTGCCGAAGCTCGGCCAGCATGAGGCCCAGGGGATCGAGCGTGCTCAACCTATGTTCGGCGGCCTCGATCCACCGGCCCAAGTGGCTTCCCGGTGAAATCGGGAGCCCAAGTTCCGAAGCCCGAGTTCGGGCTTCCTGGATCATCTCCCGGAGGTTCCTGCATCGGTTCCAGGCGTTCAGGGTTCCATCGACCCAGACGATTCGTTCGGCTTCCTCTTCCTGAAGCCGTTCCGCCGTCTCAACCTGTTTTCGGCGTTCCTCATCCGCACGACGGCTCACTTCCCACCGGGCCTTGTTTTCCTTCATCGCCACCGAGGCTTCTATCAGGCCGACGGCGAACTCGTTGAGCTGGTCCTCGACCCGCTTTCCGGAACCGTCCTTGAAGGAAAGAGGGCCTCTGGAAAAGGATGACGATTCGATCAGCAGTTCCAGGGCCCCGTTTGGGATGTACTTCTGATCTCGAGACCAGTGGGGATTCCGGCCGTTGAGGCTCTTGTGATATGCGGGCTCTCGGTGCTCCGAGAAATGCTCGTAGATCCGGAACGGGATGAGCTGGCCGTCGACCTCGGCGAAGGTGGCGGTCTTGGAGCCGTCCTTCTTGACGACCACCTGGTAGTCCCGCTCCTCCAGGGCCTTGATCAGGGCGTCCATGATCCTCATGGCCCGTTCGATGCTGTCGGGGCCGACCTTCACGTCCAGGCAGCCCTCGCCTCCCGTTTGGAGGAGTCCGGCGTAGTGGTACTGGGTGGTCGATTTCAAGCTCGTCCAGGTGCGTCGCACCAGGGGGTGAATGGCTTCGAGGGTCTCAACCACCTTGATGCGGGCTTTCGGGGATCGTTCCGCGACGATGCGTTCGGCGGCCATGGGAGGGATCACCTGCTTTGGAGGGACGGGCTGAGGCGTGATCTCGATCGTTTCAAGCTTCGTGTCCGTGATGGGCGGCAGCGGAATCTGGGAGGTCGGCTTGCCGCTCTGCTGTTTAGCCCAGTAGCCGCGAGGAGGTCTCGGAACGTCGTGTTTCTTGCAGAGCTTTCCGAGCCAGACGTCGCTGACGCCGAACTCTTTGGCTAGTTGGCTTGTGGGGGTCGTCCAGATCGTGTTGTAGAACTCGCGTCGATCGATCCGCATCCTCGGTCGCCTTCATGAGATCCAGAGATTCGCCTTCATCCACTTGGATCAGTATCGACGACGCCCGTCTTGTTGGATGAGTCGATTCATTGTCGCCAAAAAAAGAAGGACTGCCGGGGTGGTTGTTTGGACCACCGCGACGGCCCTTCAGGGGGATGGATGCCTCTCGTCATCTCGCCGAGATGCCGAACCTTCAACATGTCTTGGCTTCGTCCTCGTCTTGATCCGTCCCAGCCGGAGGGGGTTGAGAATCCGACTCGGCCTTCTTGGGCTCTCCATCGGCCTTGACGAAGGCGTCCAGCCGACCGACGGCGGCTCGAAGTTCGTCCATCTCCAGGTCGGTGTAGGTCGTGTGGACAGCAGCTGGTGAACCGCGGCGTTCTGGGCTATCGCAAGAGGATCATGATCGAAGCCACATGAACGAATCCGAGGAAGTTCTTGGCCGTCTTGTCGTACCGCGTCGCCACGCGGCGGTACTGCTTGGCCTTGTGCCAGAACCGCTCGACCAGGTTTCGGTCGCGGTAGCGATCCCGATCGTAAGGCCGCTGGATCTTGCGGTTGCGAAGCGAGGGGATCACCGCCTTGGCCCCGCGCGATTCGATCGCCTCGACCACGGCACGGCTGTCGTACCCCTTGTCGGCGACGACCACTTCCGTCGCCAGGCCGTCGATCAGCGCCTCGGCCTGGGGCGAGTCGGCGGCCTGGCCCGGCGTCAGGATCAGTCGCGTGGGGAGTCCGAGCCCGCTGACCGCCACGTGGATCTTGGTCCCGAATCCGCCTCGGCTGCGGCCGAGGGCCTGCTCGGCGTGTCCGCCGGAGCCGTCCCACTTTTTTTCGAGCCGGCCGCCGCCGGATGCGCGCGGATCACCGTGGAGTCGAGGATCAGCCATTCGAGGTCCTCGTCCTGCAACGCGGTCATGACCCGGGCCCAGACCCCCTTGGAACACCAGCGGTCGAACCGCCGCCAGGTGCTGTTCCAGTTGCCGAACCGCTCGGGGAGGTCGCGCCACGGCGCGCCGGTCTTGGCGATCCAGAGCACGGCGTCGACGAACCGGCGGTTGTCCTGGGCGACCCCGCCGTGCCCCCGGGAAGCCCCGGCAGGAGGTCCTTGATCCGGTCCCAATCGGCGTCGGAGATCTCGTGGCGGCGGCGCATGACAGGCCCTCCGTGATGGTGAAGCGTCGCCCGTCATTAGCCCACAACGCCTATCTGCTGTCCACACGACCTAAACCAAAAAAGTAAGTGCCATTGGGAGCTTGCTCCCGCATGGGCCACGCGCGGCGCGGCAAGCCGCACTCCACATCGGCATCGGACCGGCCTCACTGATGGTCGACGGGGTATGTTTCACGAGGCGGCGTCGGTTATAGTCGTGGATATTCAACAATTGCTCGGCAACCTCGGAACGCCGCGCCGGACGGACCAACCGACGGCGGGGACGATCAATCGCGGAGGTCCCGACTCGTGCGCGAATTCCCAGCTTGGAACGTCCCCCAGCGGGCGATGTTCGTTATCGGACTGCTGGCGACCATTTGCCCAAGATCTCCCGCGTCGGAGCCCGACGCCCGCGCGGCGGCGAGGGTCGAGTTCAATCGCGACGTCCGGCCGATCCTGTCGGACAACTGCTACAGTTGCCACGGCCCGGACAAGAACCGTCGCAAGGCGAAGCTGCGGCTCGACGAGCGGGCCTCGGCCCTCGAAAAACAGGCGATCGTCCCCGGCAAGCCCGATGACAGCGAACTCGTCGCGCGGATCTTGAGCGACGACGAAGACGAGATGATGCCGCCCCGCGAGTCGCACAAGACGCTGACCGCGCATCAGAAAGACCTGCTCAAGGCCTGGATCGCCCAGGGAGCCGAATACCAGGCGCACTGGGCCTACGTCGCCCCGGCCAAGCGGAAGCCGCCGCACGTCAAGCGGAGCGACTGGGTCCGCAATCCGGTCGACGCCTTCATCCTCGCCTCGCTCGAATCGAAGGGGATCGAGCCGTCGCCCGAAGCCCCCCGGCGCACGCTGATCCGCCGGCTCTCACTCGATCTGATCGGCGTCCCCCCCACACCTGACGAGGTCCGCGCGTTCGAGCAAGACGCTGACACCAAAGCTTATGAACATCTGGTCGACCGCTTGCTTGACTCGCCCCACTACGGCGAGCGCATGGCCGTCTCGTGGCTCGACCTCGCGCGGTTCAGCGACACCGTCGGTTACCACGGCGACCAAGGCCAGCGCGTCTTCCCCTATCGCGACTACGTCATCGACGCCTTCAACCGCAACAAGCCGTTCGACGCCTTCACCATCGAGCAACTGGCCGGCGACCTCTTGCCCAAGCCCACCACCGAACAACTCGTCGCCACCGGCTTCAACCGCCTGAACATGATGACCCGCGAAGGGGGCGCGCAGCCCGGCGAATACCTGGCCAAGTACGCGTCCGACCGCGTGCGGACCGTCTCGCTCACCTGGCTGGGCTCGACGATGGGCTGCTGCGAATGCCACGACCACAAATACGACCCGTTCAGCCAGCGCGATTTCTACTCGCTGGCCGCGTTCTTCGCCGACGTCAAGCAGTGGGGCGTCTACCAGGATTACGACTACACGCCCAACCCCGAGCTGAGAGGATGGAGCAACGACCATCCCTTCCCCCCCGAGATCGAAGTCGAAAGCGCGTACCTGCTGAACCGTCGCAAGCAGCTCGCCGACCGCATCCGACAAGCCTGCTCGACCGCGCCCGACGACGACGCCTTCGCCCGATGGCTCGACCAGGCGCGGGAGTTCTTGAAGACGTCGGAAACCGGCTGGCGGACCGTCCCGGTCTCGAACGAGCCGGACGCGAAGCCGCAGCCCGACGGCGGCGCGCTCTTGGCTGATCTTCCGAAGATCGCTGATGAGAAGACGAAGTCCAAAGCTAAGCCCAAGGAGACCTGGACGTTCCGCGTCGAGCCGGGCGCGGCCTGGGTTTCGCGCGTCCGCGTCGAGCTGCTTCCGCACCCCGCGAACGGCGGCAAGATCACCCGCAACGGCGCCGAGAACGCAACGGTCGCCCTGACGGCCTCGATCCATCCGGCCGGATCGAAGGACGGCAAGCCCGTCCGGTTCCACCTGGCCGAAGCCGACCAGAAACAGCCGCGCTATTTCAACGGCTATGAAGTCCCCGGCGTCTTGAACGGCTGGACGACCTCAACGGATCACGCGAAGGAGAAGCAGACAGCCGTCTGGCATCTCGATCCGCCGATCGAGCTGAAGGACGGCGACGCTCTGGTAGTCGACGTCAACGGGGCCCAGGCGGGCTGCGTCCGCGTCGGCTTCTCGCCGTTCGGCTTCGACCCACGGGGAAATCTCGACGGCGGCCTCGACCCGGACGTGAAGCCCGCCCTTGAAGCGAAAGCCGGCGATCGGACGCCTGAGCAGACGGCTCTGTTGAAGACGCTTTACCGGCTCGGCTCGGCCACCGACACCGCCTTCTGGAACGACATGCGCGGGCTCTGCCGGCAGATCGCCGAGTGCCGCGACGGCCGGGCGTTCACGATGATCACCCAGCCCGCCCCGCCGCTGGAAACCCGGGTCTTGCCCCGGGGCGACTGGCAAGACAAGACCGGCGCGGTGGTGGAGCCGGCGGTGCCGCATTTCCTCCCCCAGGAGGCTTCGAAGTCCTCGGGCCGGCAGACCCGGCTCGACCTGGCGCGCTGGATCGTGGCTCCCGAGAATCCGCTGACGGCGCGGGTGTTCATGAACCGGCTCTGGAAACAGTGCTTCGGCGCCGGCCTCAGCGGCGTGATCGAAGACGTCGGCGCCCAGGGCGAATGGCCGGTCCACCCCGAACTGCTCGACTGGCTGGCCGTCGACTTCCGAGAAGGCGGCTGGGACGTCAAGCGGATGGTCAAGACACTCGTGACCTCGTCGGCCTATCGACAGGACTCGCGGCAGCGGCCCGAGCTGCGCGACGCCGACCCCGCGAATCGCTGGATCGCCTCGCAGTCGCCCCGCAGGCTGGAGGCCGAGTTCGTCCGCGACAACGCGCTGGCTGTGGCGGGCCTGCTCAAGCTCGACCTCATCGGCGGGCCGAGCGCCTTTCCGTACCAGCCGGCCGGCTATTATTCCAACCTCCAGTTCCCCGACCGCGACTACGACGCCAGCGCGGGCGACCTCCAGTATCGCCGGGGCCTGTACATGCACTGGCAGCGGACGTTCCTGCATCCGATGCTCGCCAATTTCGACGCTCCTCCGCGCGAGGAATGCACGCCGACCCGGAACGTCGCCAACACGCCCCAGCAGGCGCTGACGCTGCTCAACGACCCGACGTTCGTCGAGGCCGCCCGCGTCCTGGCCGAGAATCTGCTGTCGCACGGCGATCTCAAGGACGACGACGCGCGGATCGAGCGGCTCTATGAGCGCGCCCTGTCGCGAGCGCCGAAGCCCGCCGAGCGGGCGTCGCTGGCCGGCTTCCTGGCGCGGCAGAGGCTTGTGTTCCGTGATCATCCGCCGGAAGCCGATCGCCTGCTCCACGTCGGCCAGTCGCCCTCGGCGAAGGGGCTCGATCCGTCCGAGGTCGCGGCCTGGACGACCGTCTGCCGCGTCGTGCTCAACCTGCATGAGACCATCACCAGGTATTGAATCATGAATCACCCGATCGATCCTCAGGCGTGGCGGACGGCGGTTCAGCGGCGGGTGTTCCTGCGGAACTCGGCCTACGGACTGGGGTCGCTCGCGCTGTCGGGTCTGCTCAACCCGAGCCTGTTTCAGCAGTCGGCCCGCGCGGCCGACGCCGTCAAGCCCGACTCGCGCTGGCGGGGCGTGGTCCAGCCGCCGCACTTGCCGGTGAAGGCCAAGCGAGTGATCCACCTTTGCATGGCCGGCGGGCCGTCGCAGTTCGAGAGCCTCGACTACAAGCCGAAGCTGAAGGAGCTGCACGGCAAGCCGTTCCCCGAGTCGTTCACCAAGGGGCAGCAGCTCGCCCAGCTTCAGAACAAGACCCTCATCGCGCGCGGGCCGTCGTGCGAATTCCACAAGCACGGCCAGTCGGGGCAGGAGATCTCGGATCTCTTTCCGCACATATCAACGCACGCTGACAAGATGTGCATCGTCCGGTCGATGATCACCGAGCAGATCAACCACGACCCGGCGCACGCCTTCATGAACAGCGGCTCGATCATCAAGGGCCGCCCGAGCATGGGCTCGTGGCTTCTCTACGGCCTCGGCGCCGAGACCGACGAGCTGCCCGGGTTCGTCGTGTTGACGTCCGCCGGCGCGTCGGGCCAGCAGCCGGTCTCGGCCCGGCAGTGGTCGGCCGGCTTCCTTCCCAGCAAGTTCCAGGGGATCATGTTCCAGTCGCGCGGCGACGCCGTCCACTACATCAGCACGCCGCCGGGCGTGAGCCCAGACGCCCAGCGGCAGAGCGTCGAGGAGATCAACCGACTCAACGGCATGCTGATCGACGACCGGCTCGATCCCGAGATCCAGACCCGGATCGCCCAGTACGAGCTGGCGTTCCGGATGCAGGCGTCGGTCCCCGAGTTGACCGATTTTGCGAGCGAGCCGAAGTCGGTGCTCGACCTCTACGGCGTCAAGAACCCCGGCGACGGCAGCTTCGCCTCCAACTGCCTGATGGCCCGGCGGCTGGCCGAGCGCGGGGTCCGGATGATCCAGCTCTACCATCGCGCGTGGGACCACCACGGCGGCATCGACCACGCCATGCCGGTCGCCGCTCGCGAGGTCGACCAGGCGTGCGCCGCGCTCGTCCAGGACCTTGACCAGCGGGGGATGCTCGACGACACCCTGGTCGTCTGGGGAGGCGAGTTCGGCCGAACGCCGATGGGGCAGGGGACCGGCCGCGACCACCACATTCTGGGCTTCTCGCTCTGGATGGCCGGCGGCGGGTCGAAGGGGGGCGTCACCTACGGCGCGACCGACGAGCTGGGTTACAAGGCCGTCGAGAACGTCGTCCACGTCCGCGACCTGCACGCGACGATCCTCGCCCTCTGCGGCATCGACCACGCGCGGCTCTCGTTCAAGTTCCAGGGCCTCGACGTCCACCTCACCGGCGTCGAGCCCGCGCGCGTGGTCAAGGAACTGATCGCCTGAAGCCGAGACCTCAAACCCCGAGCACTTCATTCGACGGCGGCGGCGCTTCGGGTTCGAGCATCCGCAGCAGAGCGCGGAGCGGGACGACCATCCAGTCGGGGCGGCGGGCCATGTCGCGGCCGACCTCGTCGAGCGCCCGTTCGAGCAGCATGACGTCGAGCAAAAACTCGCACTGGCTCCGGGTCGCGGGGAGGAGGCCGGGGCGGTCGAGCGATTCGAAGTAGGCGTCGACGAACTGGCGGGAGATCCGCGACTGCCAGCGCCGGGCCCACGGCTCCAGGGCCGAGCGGTCCTCATGCCGGACCAGGCCGGGGGGCCGGCCTTCCTTGTGTTCGAGGTCGAAAAGCACGCTGTGGGCCGCGTAATCGAACGACCGGATCATCGCGGCCACGTCGCGGAGCGGCGACCGTTTGACCCGGCGCTCGCCCGTCGAGTCTTCGAGATCGGCCTCGAAGTCGATCACGACGAAGTCGGTCCCGGTATAAACGAGCTGGTCGAGTTCATAGTCGCCGTGAATCCGGATTCGCGACCCGCCCAGCGGCGTGTCAGCGACCTCTCGAAAGCGTTCGAGCAGCGGCTCGCGAAGGCTGAGCAAGCGCGCGGCGTCGGCCTTGACCGGTTCCGTCAGTCTGGGAAGTTCGAACGTCAGCCGGGTGAAAACCTGATGAGTCAGGTTCCGCATCGCCTGGTAGAGCGACCGCTGATAGAGCCGACCGAACGGCTCGGGGCGGAAATCGGCGGCCCGCGAATCCGACGCGAGCGTGCGGTGGAGCAGGGCCGTCTGAACCCCGATCTTCCGCGCGATGCTCTCGAAGCCGCCGATGATCTCCTCAAGCGACGCCTCGGCGCCAGGGTCGGGAACCGCGGGGTTGGGGTCGCTCGGCGTCTCGGAGATCCGCCGGTGCGAATGCGCCGCGACCCGTTCGTAGAACTGGCTGAGCTGGTTGATCGTCAGATGCCAGGCCGTCCCATGATTGGGGATGTACTGGTTCAGCACGGCGACCGTCACCGGCGGGCCGTGGACCCGGCGATACTCGATATAACCAAGCACCGGCGCAACGATCGGGGCCTCCTGCCGGGCCGAGAGGAAGGTGCGGATCTCGAAGTCGGGATTGATTTCGGTCTCGACGCTCCGGAACGTCTTGAGGGTCAGCCGCTCGTCGAAGACGAGCGTGGCGTTGAAGCGTTCGCCGCGGATGAGGTGGGAGGGAACCAGCGTGTGGGCGTCGCCCACGGCCTCGGCCAACCCCTTCAAAGCCACGGCCGCCAGCTCGCCGTCGGCCAGGGGCGCGGTCATGCCGGCCTGGATCGCCTGCACGAGTTCCTGGCCGCAGGCGGGGGCGGCGACCGCGTCGCAGAGCAAGCCCGTTCGATTCCCCGTCAACCGCGCCAGCACGGCGGTCGACGCCGATTCGAGAAGCCGCGACGAGTCGTCCTCGCCGATCACCGTCAGCGGCAGGATGCTTGATTCGGTATCGCCCGTGTCGAGCTCGACGCGGACGACGAGCCACTGGATGTCGCCCGATCCCATGGGGTCGGCGAACGATCGCGTGATGTGGGCGGCGACGATCCGGGGCACGCCCGGCGGCCGCCGACGCTCCAGAAAGCTCGGCAAGATCACCCCCAACCGCGCGTGATCCTTGCCGCACAGTTCGGTCCGCCAGTCGTCGGCGACCGTCAGCGCGGGCAGATCGCCCACGCGCAGCGGCTCGCCGTCCAGGGCCGGCTTAGCGGCGTCGGCCGGCTTCAGCAAGAACCAGTAGAAGGCGTAAGGCGAAAGCGTCAATCGATACGGCCGCTCGTCGATCGGCGGCAGCAGGCTGCGCCCGGAAAGCTCCTCGGGGACGCATCCCTGGAACTCGCGGAGGTCGAGCTCGACGTATTGCATGAATCGCGAAAGGTTGGCCACGACCAGGATGCGCTCGTCCTCATAGCTCCGGACGAACACGAGGATCTTGGCGTTCTCGGGGCGGAGGAAATCCAACGTCCCCCGGCCGAACGCCCGATGCTGTTTGCGCAGCGCGATCATCCGCTTCGTCCACCAGAGCAGCGAGCTGGTGTTCTGCTGCTGGCTCTCGACGTTGACCGCCTCGTAGTGGTACTCCGAATCGGTGATCACCGGGAAGTAGAGCTTCTGCGGGTTGCAGTTCGAGAACCCCGCGTTGCGGTCGGGCGACCACTGCATCGGCGTCCGCACGCCGTTGCGATCGCCGAGGTAGATGTTGTCGCCCATGCCGATCTCGTCGCCGTAATAAAGCACCGGCGTGCCGGGCAGCGAGAACAACAGCGCGGTCATCAGCTCGATCCGCCTCCGGTCGTTGTACAACAGCGGCGCGAGGCGATGGCGGATGCCCAGGTTGATCCGCGCCTCGGGGTCCTGGGCGTAGGCCCGATACATCGAATCGCGTTCCTCGTCCGTCACCATTTCAAGCGTCAGCTCGTCGTGGTTGCGGAGGAACATGCACCACTGGCTGTTTTCGGGAATGGCCGGCGTCTGGGCAAGGATGTCGAGGATCGGAAACCGGTCTTCCTGATGCAGCGCCATGAACAGCCGAGGCATGACCGGGAAGTGGAACGCCATGTGGCATTCGTCGTCGTCGCCGAAATACGCCACGGCGTCCTCGGGCCACTGGTTGGCCTCGGCGAGGAACATCCGCGGGGGCGTCGGAAACTTCTCGTCGACGTGCTTGCGCAAGGCTTTCAAGAACTCGTGCGTCTCGGGGAGGTTCTCGCAGTTGGTCCCGGGGCGTTCGTAGAGGTACGGAACGGCGTCGAGCCGGAGACCGTCGACCCCCATGCCGAACCAGAAATCGACGAGCGGGAACACCGCTTCCCAGACGGCGGGGTTGTCGTAGTTGAGATCGGGCTGATGGGAATAGAACCGGTGCCAGAAGTAGGCGTTCGCCACCGGGTCCCACGTCCAGTTCGAGACCTCGAAGTCCTTGAAGATGATCCGGGCCTCGGGATAGAGGTCCGGCGTGTCGCTCCAGACGTAGAAGTCGCGCTCGGGGCTCCCCGCCGGCGCCGTCCGCGCGCGCTGGAACCACTCGTGCTGGTCCGACGTGTGGTTGAGCACCAGCTCGGTGATGACCCTCATCCCGAGACGATGAGCGGTCTCCAGAAACTCGCGGAAGTCCGACAGCCGCCCGTACTGCTTGTTGACCTTCGTGTAGTCGGCGATGTCGTACCCGTCGTCGCGCAACGGCGACGGATAGAACGGCAAGAGCCAGATCGCCGTGACCCCCAGGTCGCGCAGATAGTCGAGCTTCAACGTCAGCCCGCGAAAATCGCCGACGCCGTCGTCGTTGCTGTCGAAGAAGGCCCGCACGTGGGCCTCATAGATGATCGCATCCTTGTACCAAAGACCGTCGTCGTCTCGCACAGCGGTTCAACTCCATTCCAAGGACACGCATCAAAGCGTTGGTTCATCCCGCCGTCGGGGAGATCAAGAGTCTTCTCGCAGATCCGGCGCCACCCTTTGGCGGCATCGACCAATGGGTTTCAAGCCGAGTGCGAGGTCATGATGAAAATCGCCAAATTCGCGCCCGGCAACAGGCAGAGATAGCCAGAATATCGGCCACGAATTGCCAGCCGACTCTTCAAAGGCGTGATCTATGCTGTACCATGGATCATGGATGCTTCCCAGCGGGCGCGGCCGTCCGACAGCGATTGTCCAAAACAACACAGCCGCGAAGAATCGCCCGTCAACTCGCTTCCCAACAGAGCCGGAGGCCCTATCATGGCCAACCGCGATCAAGTTCAGAGTACGCAGAAGCTCAAGTCTTTGCTAACTCGCGACCACACGCTCAATGGCGGCATTCTCTTTGGGTTGGACGGTTACATCATCGAGATTCAGGCGCGAGCGATGGAGATCCTGCGCCTTCCCACGACCTGGAGAGGGGCGACGACGATTTCCGGGATGGCGAGAGGCTCGGTCTACGAGTCGCTTGATCGAATCTCCGGGGCCTTTTCGAAGCTGAAGATTCCCAACCCACAGGTTTCCATACTTGTTAATCTGGCTCCGCCGGATCTGCCGAAAGATGGGACCTGGCTCGATCTCCCACTGGCGATTATCCTCCTTCAAGCAGCCGGCATCCTACCAGATCTCGCGGAGCACCTCGAAGGGGATTACATCCTCCTTGGAGAGCTCGGCTTACACGGCGAAATCCGCAGGGTTCCCGGGGCGCTTTCGATCGCCTTTTGCGCCAAGCCCGGTCAGAAGCTGATCGTCCCGGCGGGCAACGAGAAGGAAGCAGCCCTCATCCTCGCGAAGCCGGGGCACGCCGGATGTGGAGTTTTTCCAGCTTCGACGTTGGACGAGGTCATTCAATATTTCCGAGGCACCGGCAAGCTGGAGAACGCCCTCAAGAATGGAATCCAGTTCGAAAGCCTCATCGAGCGAGCCGTCGACTTTGGAGCCATCAAGGGACAGAACGAAGCGAAGGAAGGAGCCTGCATTGCGGCTGCCGGTGGTCATAATCTGCTGCTCATTGGCCCCCCGGGCGAGGGTAAGTCACTCCTGGCGAGCGCGATCCCAGGGATCCTCCCGAGGCTTTCGGATGAGGAGAAAGTCCAGCTGACGCGGATTTACTCCGCTTATGGAGCGTTGGACCGTGATGGGCTCGCAATCACGCGACGCCCGATGCGGAGCGTCCATCACACAGCGTCGAGACAGGCTTTGGTCGGCGGCGGAAGTAAAATCCCCCGCCCCGGGGAGATCACACTCGCGCACCTCGGCGTGCTCTTTCTCGATGAGATCGCCGAATTCAGTACCGCCACGCTTGAGTCGCTACGTCAGCCGATCGAAACCGGCGAGATCGTCATCTCTCGCGTTGGAGCGACCCTTTCGTATCCAAGTCGTTTCACGCTTGTCGCCGCGATGAATCCATGCCCATGCGGATATTACGGGACGGATGGTTGCACCTGCGCCGTGACCGAGGTTCGAAAATACCAAAAGAAACTCAGCGGCCCGATCGTAGACCGGATCGATCTCCAGGTCGAGCTTCGGCGACTGTCGACGGAGGAGCGATTCGCCGAGCCGGAGAAAGGCGTCTCGCCGCGATTACGGGCCAAAGTCGAACTGGCTCGTGAGCGACAGGAGAGACGGTTTTCCGGCCAAGGGATTCCCTTCAACGCCGCGATCCCGGGCGGGAAGGTCATGGAATATTGCTCATTCGACGACGGTGGACTCTCTTATTTCAAGAATACAGTCCATACCAACACCCTCTCGACTCGGTCCATGGATAGACTCGCAAAAGTATCTCGAACCATCGCTGATCTTGATGGAAAAGACCGCGTCAGTGACAGCCATGTCCTTCGCGCCGAGAAATTCGTCGTGGGAGGCATGCTTCGCAATCAAACCTAGTCATAGCTCGGCCCCTCCGGCTCAACGTACACCTTGCCCACAAGACCGTCGGGGAGGCAGGTCATCTCGTCCTTGGCTTTGGGGTCGTTGTGGACGTAGCGGTAGCCTTCGCCGTAGCCGACCGATTTCATGAGGCGGGTGACGGCGTTGCGGAGGTGGAGGGGGACGGGTTCGCGGGCGGTGGCGGCGGCGTCGGCGGCGGCGGCGAAGTAGGCGTTTTTCACGGCGGCCGACTTGGGGGCGCGGGCGAGGTAGATCGTCGCCTGAGTGAGCGGATAGAGCCCTTCGGGAAGGCCGATGAGCTGGACGATCTGGGCGGCGGCGGCGGCCTGGACGATCGCCTGGGGGTCGGCGAGGCCGACGTCTTCCGAGGCCAGGATGCAGAGCCGTCGGGCGATGAAGATCGGGTCGGCCCCGCCCTCGATCAGCCGGGCCAGCCAGTAGAGCGCGGCGTTCGCGTCCGAATTACGGAGCGACTTGATCAGCGCCGAGGCCAGGTTGTAGTGCTCCTCGCCCCCCTTGTCGTAGGCGAACCGGGCGCGGCCGAGGGCCTCGATCAGGATCTCACGGTCGACCCTTCGAGCGCCGTCGGGACCCGGCTCGGCCCCCTGGACGGCCGATTCGAGGGCTGTCAGGGCCACGCGGGCGTCACCGCCTGCCGAGCGGGCCAGGTGTTCGAGGTCTTCGTCGGCGAGGTGAGGACGCAGTGACGCGAGGCCTCGGTCGGCGTCGGCCAGGGCGCGGCGGAGGATCGCGGCGACGTCGTTCTCGGTGAGCGGATTCAACGTGAGGACGCGGGCGCGTGAGAGCAACGCGGCGTTGACCTCGAACGAGGGGTTCTCGGTCGTCGCCCCGATCAGGGTGACGGTGCCGTCCTCGACGGCCGGCAAAAGCGCGTCTTGCTGGGCCTTGTTGAAGCGATGGATCTCGTCGATGAACAGGATCACGCGGCCGCCTCGACGGCGAATCTTGACAGCCTCGTCGATCGCGGCGCGGACCTCGCGAACGCCCGCGAACACGGCGGAAAGGGCGATGAACTTCACACCCGAGGCCCGGGCGATCAGGCGGCCGAGCGTGGTCTTCCCCGTGCCCGGCGGCCCCCAGAGGATCAACGACGGCAGCTTGCCGCCGCGGCCGACGGCCCGCGTCAACAGCGTCCCCTCGCCGATCAGGTTCGACTGGCCGACGTACTCCTCGAACGTCCGGGGCCGCATCCGCTCGGCCAAGGGAGCGTCGGCGGCCGGTTCGATATCCTCCGGCTGGTCCGGTTCGTCAAACAGAGAACCCATCGATTCACGAGCCATTGCGTCGGTCCCTGATCCCAGGAAATCTCAGGCGGCCATCTTATCACGAATCGGCCGGCACGACGGCCCCGGTGAAGTAGGGGCGGCTCGTCGGGCTTCAGACGATCATCTGGATCTGGTAGGCTTTCGGCCGGAAAGTGCGATGGAAAATGAGGCTTTCGCCGTCCGATGGAACGGGACGAAGGCGGATCTCAGGACGCGTCTCCACGGAGGTCGGCATGAATCCAGCGACGATGAGAACGACGGCCGTCGGCTTCCTGTTTCTTCTGGCTTTCGTGCTCGACGAGCCGAAGTCGGTCCGGGCCGCGAGCTACCAGGCGGCCGGCGGACGACCCGTCGCGCGGTGGATCGGGCAGGACGGCCAGGACTTCGTCGCCAACAACAACCGGCGCGAGCCCAACGACGTCCAGGACGTCCACATCGTCCTGAGTAACCTCGACCCCGACCGCGAGATCTCGTTCATCGACATCCTGCACCTGAGCGGCGACCCCGCGCAATGGCAGTACAACGTCGAGTCGTTCGCCTGGAAGATCGAAGTCAAGCGTCAAAAGGGATCGACCCAGGCCGACCTCTACATCGAGCCCAGCGGCTGGGAAGGCGCGCGCGATTACAAGATGCTGGTCCGTTACGACAACGGCCCGGAACATCAACTGATCCTTCGCGGCCGGAAGGTGAATTCCAGCCTGCGGACCGCTCAGTCCACCTTGGGGCTGAAATGGGTGGGACAAGACGGCTTCGACCGCGTGGGGACCGGCCCGGAAGTCGGTCCCGACGGCTTGCAAGACGCTCGAATCCAGGTCGCCGGGATCTCGAAGAAGGCCCAGATCAAGGCGGTGCGGATCGACGGTCCCGGCGGCGCCAAGTGGGAATCGGGAATCAATCCCCAGTTGCTGCCGGGCACCGAATTCTGGGCCGATCCCAAGACCCCGAGCGAGGGGGACCTGTTCTTTCATCCCTCGCGCGACCTGAACGGGCAGACCCTCAAGGTCAGGATTCTGTACCAGAACGACACCATGGACTCGGCGACCGTGCAGGCGGGGCGTTGCGACCCCAAGCTCCAGATGCCCGAATTGACCACTCCGAAGGTCCACCTGGCGACGGCCACGGCCCGCTGGCTGGGCCAGGACGGCCAGGACGTCAACGGCCCCGGCGACGTGCACGTCACGGTGTCGGGCCTGGGGAAACTGCCGGACCTGGCCGGGGCGGTCCTCACCGACTCAGTCCGCGGCGCGTGGGTCTACCGGGCGGCCGGCGACGAGAAGCTGAAGGCGACCGAGGAATGGGAGAGCAACGGCGCGCTGACGATCCGCCCGGGGTCGGCCTCGGGGTCGCTCGACCTGTTCTTCCCGCCGTCTCGCGATGAAACCGGGGCGAACCTCGTGCTCCGGCTGGTCTCGAAGACGGGCCAGTCCCTGATCGCCCAGTTCCCCGGCGGCGCGTGCGACCCGACCCGTCGAGCCCCGACGCCCACCGCGAACCGCACCGAAGCGAAACCCGGCGACGACCTCCAGGCGGCCGTCGACCGGGGAGGCGTGGTGAGCCTCGCGCCCGGGACGTACCGACTGACGCAGCCGTTGATCCTCAACAAGCCGACGACCCTGACCGCCGAGCAAAAAGGAGCGACGCTCCTCTTCTCGCAGCCCGCCGGCGCGACTCCGTGGACGACGGCGATCAAGATCCACTGCGGCAACACGACGCTCAACGGCTTCGCGGTCCGGTTTGAAGGGCCGATCCGCTGGAACACCGAGGTCAGCTACGGCTCCGCCGTGATCGGCACGACCGACGACCGCGATCCCCAGCGCCACGAGCTGAAGGTCGGCGTCGCCGTGACGAACCTCGACCTTGAAGGCCCCGCCGCGACCGATCCCTCGAAGTGGGTCGAAGCCATGCGGCTGATGCGGTTCACGAACGCGATGAGCGGGAGGATCGAGGGCAACACTCTCAAAGGCGGGCCGATCGAGTTCTTCAAAGGCCCCTGGGTTTGCCTGAACAACGTGTGCACGGGAACCCAGCCCGGCACGTTTTCGCAAGGGGTGTTCACCGGCCACGGCACGAACGACGTGGTGGCTCGCGGCAACCGCGTCAAGCCGGTCGAGCCCAGCGGCAAGGTCTGGCGGTTCCTGGTCCTCACCCAGAACGGCGCGAACGACCTGGTCGAGCAAAACGAGGTCGAGGGCATCGGCGAGATCGACGGCGACGGCGTGCCTCGCATCAACGCGCCTGAGATCATCCTCACCGAGTCGTACCGCGTGAGCTACGAAGGGAAGTTGCGGGCGCTTTCGGACGACGGCCTTTTGCTGCGCACCGGACGGATGCAAGGGGTGGACGTCCGGCCCGGCGACGTCGTGTCGCTGCTCACCGGCCCGGCCGCCGGCCAGTGGCGGCGCGTGGCGCAGCCGCTCGACCCGACGACCCTGCTCGTCGACGCCCCGATTCCGAAAGGGACCGAGTACGTCTCGATCTCGCGCGGGTTCGTCAACGAGCGGTTCGTAGGCAATCGCATCGACATCCGAGGCAGCCGGACCTCGACCTGCATGGTGCTTCCCGGGAACCACTTCGGTCTGCTCGTCGAGAAGAACCACTTGCTCGGCGGGGCCGCATCGCTCGGGTGCTCGGCCTGCGCCACGGAAAGCCCCGTCGCCTGGGGATGGTCGCACGCGCCGGTGCTGGGCGCCGTGGTGCGCGGCAACGTCTTCGAAGACTCCGAGACCGGGGCGACTCTAGGCGTCAGCCACGACCCTAAGTTCGTCAAGGTGAACACCGGGCGGGTTTATATGTCGGCCGTGGTCGAGGACAACCAGGTCCGCTGGACCAATCCGTTCCTGACCCGCCACGCCGGCTCGGCCGACAAGAAGCCCCTGCGCGGCGTCACGTTCGGCTTTCCGCACGCGGCCCACGCGGGGGAGTTCCTCGTCACGGCCGCGCGGAACACGCTCGACGCGCCGGCCGGCCGCAAGCTCGGCCCCAGCCTGATCGTCCACTCGGCCGAGTTGAACAAGCAGCCGCTGCTCAACAAGAACTTCAGCCTCCCTCGCCAGGGTGAAGCCGATCGCGACAAGGCTCCCTCGGCCGGCGGCGGCCCTCCCGGCCTGCGGCGCTGACCTCCGGGGCGATCGAGCCGTCGGGTCGGCCCTTGTTCGCGCCCCTCCGTCGCACTAAACTCTTGAGCCTACGAGTCATCCATCCGTGAAACCAAGACCAGGAACGAGACCGGAATGGCGCGACCGACGATCCTCGCGGTGCTGTGTGGGCTGATCTGTCTCGGCGCCGTCGGCGACAGCCGGCGGGCCGCTTCGGCCGAACCTCCGCAGCTCGTCCGTCAGCCGATCTTCAAGCCCGAGAAGAAACACAACCATTCGTCGTGCGTGGTCGAGACGGCGAACGGCGACCTGCTGGCCGTCTGGTACTCGGGCACCGGCGAGCGGAAGTCGGACGACGTGCTGATCCAGGCCGCGTGGCTCGCCAAGGGCGCCAAGGAGTGGAACCCCCGGTTCGTGACGGCCGACACCCCCGGCTATCCGGATTGCAACCCGGCCGTCTTCGCCGACCCCGACGGCAAGATCTGGCTGTTCTGGCCGACGATCCTCGACCATCGCTGGGAAGGCGCCCTGCTCAAGTACGCCGTGGCCGACGCGCCGCAGACCGCTTCAAGCCCGATTGCGTGGTCACGTTCGGGAGTGCTTCACCTGACGCCCGAGAGCGCCCCGTTCGCCGAGGCGATTCACAAAGCGGTCGCCTCGCTCACGCCCGCTGAGAAGGAGAAGTACAAAGCCGAGTTGGAGCCGGTCGAGCGCCGGGCCGACGACTTGCTCTATCAACGACTCGGCTGGATGCCCCGCGTCCATGCGGTCGTCCTTCCTTCCGGGCGTTGGATCTTGCCGTTGTACTGCGACACGTTCTCGTCGTCGATCATGGCGATCAGCGACGACAAGGGGCAGACCTGGAAGGCCGGCGACCTGATGGTCGGCTTCGGCAACATCCAGCCGAGCCTGGTGCGCAAGAACGACGGGACGCTCGCGGCCTACATGCGCGACAACGGACCGCACCACAAGATCCGCCTCAGCACGTCGCCCGACGAGGGCAAGAGCTGGACGCCGGTCGTCGACACGGCCCTGCCGAACCCCGGCGCGGGGATCGAGGCGATCCGGCTGGCGAGCGGCCGCTGGGCGCTCGTCTACAACGACCTCGATCGAGGCCGGCACTCGCTTGCCGTCTCGCTCTCGGACGACGAGGGAGCGACCTGGTCGAAGACCCGGCACGTCGAGCGAGCCGAGGCCGGCAAGGGCTCGTTCCATTATCCCTCGATGATCCAGTCCCGCGACGGCGCGATCCACCTGACGTACACCCACTCGGTCGGCGGCGAGAGCACGATCATGCACGCCGTGCTCACCGAAGACTGGGTTCTCGCGGGCGACTGATTGATACGGCCCCGGCGCGACGTCGCGCATCGCGTCGAACTCGACGCAGGCTCCTTCCGAAATACTCTGCCTCGCGGTGACCGCATGACCATGGACAGCGACTTCGAATCCGTCCCCGCGCCCCCCAAGGCCCGCCGGCCGCCCGCCGGCGCGTCCTATCCCTGGGTCGTGCTCGGGCTGCTCTGGTTCTGCGGCTTCTTCAACTACGCCGACCGCCAGGCGCTGTACTCGGTCTTCCAGCCGCTCAAGGAGCAGTTTCAGCTCGACGACGACCAGCTCGGCTGGATCGGCTCGGCGTTCATGATCGTCTATGCGTCGACGGCTCCGCTGGCGGGCTTCGTCGTCGACCGCGTCTCCCGGCGCGTGCTGGTCCCCGTCGGCCTGGCCTTCTGGAGCTTGGTCTGCGCGGCGACCGGCTATTGCGGCACCTACTGGCAGCTCATCGCCGTGCGGGCGGCGGAAGGTCTGGGCGAAAGCTTCTACTTCCCGGCCTCGATGTCGCTGCTGGCCGACTACCATGGCCCCCGCACGCGGTCGCGCGCGCTCAGCATCCACCAGACCAGCGTTTACCTCGGCACGGCGGGGGGCGCTGTGCTGGCCGGCGGCCTGGCCAAGCGGTACGGTTGGCCTGCGCCGTTCCTGGCTCTCGGCCTGATGGGCATGCTCTACGCCGTCGTGCTCGCGTTCTGGCTGGTCGAGCCGGAGCGCGGCCAGACGGAACGCGCCGAAGACGCCGCTCCGGAAGCCGATCTCACGGCGTCGATGACGCTCTGGGACAAGGTCGCGCGGATCTTGAGCAACCGGGCCGCGCTGCTGCTGCTCCTGGTGTTCGTCGGGGCCAACTTCGTGGCTTCGACGTTCCTGACGTGGCTGCCGACGTTCATCCTGAGGAAATTCGAGATGGACGTCTCCAACTCGTCGTTGACCTCGACGGCCTGGCCGCTGGCGAGCCTCGTGGGGGCGCTCTGCGGCGGTGTGCTGGCCGACTGGCGGGCGCGGCATCGCAAGGGGGGGCGAATCCAGGTTCAGAGTCTCGGGTTGATCCTGGGCGCTCCGTTCGTCTACTGGGCGGGCGTGAGCAGCACGCTGCCGGTCCTCGTGACGGCCTTGCTCGGCGCGGGGCTCTGCAAGGGGATCTACGACGCCAACATCTTCGCCTCGCTGTTCGACGTCGTGGCGCCCGAGGACCGGGGGACGGCCGCGGGGCTGATGAACTCCGTCGGCTGGACGGGGGGCTTCCTCGCGCCGGTCGCCGTCGGCTACGCCTCGAAATATTATGGTTTGAGCGTGGCGATCGGCTCCACCGCCGTCGTCTACTTCCTGGTGGGAATCCTGGCTCTCTTCGCCGCGAGGGCCGCGGAAAGGCCGTCGCGAGCGCCGGGCTGAATTCGGTTCTAGCTCGTGAGGGGACGCCGCCGTGGACAACTCGACAGCCGTCGCGGCTCATGGTCGAAAGACGTACCAGTGGGCCGGCGCGGGCGACCTGAACGCGTTCTTCGGTCTAATGATCGACAACATCGGCGTGATGATCCTCACGACCAGCCTTCTGGTTCTGGGCTACGGATTCCCGCGCGACTTCGTGCTCACGCGGATGATCCCGGGGACGGCGGTCGGGGTGCTCGTCGGCGACCTGATCTTCACGGTCGCCGCATTCCGCCTGGCGCGGCGGTCGGGCCGAGCCGACGTCACGGCGATGCCGTTGGGCCTCGACACCCCCAGCACGTTCGGCTCGGTGATCCTGATCATCGGCCCGGCCTTCCTGGCGGCGAAGGGCAGGGGGTTGGAGGCGACGGCCGCCGCCGAGCACGCCTGGTTCCTGGGGATCACGATGCTCCTGGCTTCGGGCGTCTTCAAGCTCGCCTGCGCGCCGTTCGGCGGCTGGGTCCGCCGGATGGTCCCGCGCGCCGGGCTGCTGGGCTCGCTGGCGGCGATCGCCCTGGTCCTCATCAGTTTCCTGCCGCTGCTGGACGTCGCCGGCCACCCGGTGGCGGGCTTTGCGTCGCTGATCGTCGTCCTGGCGACCCTCACGGCGCGTTGGCGGTTGCCCGGCCGGTTTCCGGGCGCGGTGTTCGCCGTGGCCCTTGGCTGCCTGGTGTTCTACGGGATGAACCTCGCGGGCCTCGGCGCCGGGGCCGACGGGACCGCGCCGTCGACCTTGTTGCGGTTCGCGCTGCCGTTTCCGATGGCCGCGTGGTGGACCTGGTTCGCCACGGCCTGGCCCGAGGCGCTCGGCTACCTGCCCGTGGCGATCCCCCTGGCCCTGGCGACCGTCGTGGGGGGCATCGACTGCACCGAGAGCGCCGCGGCCGTCGGCGACGAGTACTCGACCGGTGCGATCGTGGCCGCGGAAGGGTTCGCGACCCTTGTGGCCGGCGGCTTCGGCGGCGTGATCCAGTCGACCCCGTACATCGGCCACCCGGCGTACAAGGCGATGGGCGCGCGGGCCGGGTACACGCTGGCCACCGCCCTGTTCGTGGGCGCGGCCGGCGTCTTCGGCTACTTCGACTGGATCTTCTTCCTGATCCCCAAGGCGGTCGTCTTCCCGATCCTGGTCTTCGTCGGCCTGGAGATCACCGCGCAGTCGTTCCACGCGACGCCGTTCCGCCACTACCCGGCGGTCGCGTTCGCCTGCGTCCCCGCGCTCGCGTACCTGGCGTTGATCACGATCAACCAGGTCCTCCCCGAAGTCGGCAAGCCGTTCGACCGGCTTCAGCCGTCGACCCAACACTGGATAGCCACCGCGACCATGCTCTCCGGCGGCTTCATCGTCACCAGCTTGCTCTGGGGCGCCGCGCTGGCTCATCTGATCGACGGCCGGGTCGGCTCGACGGTCGGCGCGCTGATCCTCGCGGGGGTGTTCTCGTGGTTCGGCGTCATCCATTCCCCGCTGCCGTCGGGCGCGATCATGTCGCCCGCCCGGGTCGTCGCCGAACTCAAAACCCAGGGCCGGACCGCCGCCACGGCCGGCCAGACCCCCTATCACTGGGCGGCCTCCTACGGCGTCATGGCGGTCGTCGTCCTGATCCTCGGCGCGCTCGGCGAGCCTCCCCGGCCGGAGTCCGCCGAAACCCCCGAGGGGGTCTGACCGCGCGCGTCGGCGGGAATCAAATCGAGCCCCGGCCGAACCGAACTGGACGACGCGCGCGGGAACCCTTACGCTATAGATTGACGGGGCCGTCCCGCGCGGGGCGGAGGCGACCGCTCGCGCCCGTCCCTCATCTTGCTGATCGCGGGCGCGCCAAGTTTCAACACGGCCCGCATGCAGACAGTTCACACTTGGTCCTTTGACCTCGAAAGCTCTTGAACCACGCTCGTCACCGCTTGCTCAGGTCCCTGGATGTTCGGAACGGCCGCGCCTCGCGGGTTCTCCGTTCAGCGAAACTCGCCGGAATTCGACACGTTTAGTTAGACCATAATGGTCTGGATAAGCGTTCATTGCGGGTTTGGTGCTTTCCAAAACAGGGTCGATTTGCGAACCGGGACGATTTGACGGACGCGCCATGCACAAAGGTATCGGAGTGAGTCCTGGGGTCGTGGTCGGAGCCGCCTACCGGGTGGAGTCGGTTCTCGGCTCGGGCGAGCCGCAGACGCTCGACAGCCCGAGCCAGGTCCCGGCGGAGATCGAGCGATTCGACCGGGCGGTGGAGGAGACGACGGCGGAGCTTGAGATCTTCGTCCAGCGGATCGCGCTCGAGCTCGGCACGCCGGCGGCCGACATCTTCAAGTCGCACCTTCAGATCGTCAACGACCCGGAGCTGCTGGCGAAGGTGCATGCGGCGATCCAGAAGAAGCTGCTCACGGCGTTCTCGGCCTTGCAGGTCGTGATGAACGGGTACGCGGCCCAGTTCGCGCGGATCGACCAGGAGTATTTCCGGGAGCGGCTGACGGACGTCCGCGACGTGATCACGCGGATCGGCTCGCACCTGACTCGGAAGACCGAGTCGAGCGTCAACGGCGCGGCCGAGTCGCACCCCGGCGACGAACCGGTGGTTTTGGTGGCGCACGAGATCCTGCCGAGCCAGGCGATGAACCTCGGCGAACTGCCGATCGCGGCGATCGTGACCGAGATCGGCGGCTCGACGAGCCACGCCGCGATCCTGGCCCGGAGCCGCGGCATTCCCGCCGTCTCGGGCGTCGAGGGGATCATGAACGACGTGGTCAGCGGCGACCTGATGGTCGTCGACGGCCGCGAGGGCCACGTGATCGTCCGCCCCGACCGCGAAGCGACGATGGCGTACCGCAAGGTTCAGCGCGAGTTCTTCCACCTCAAGGACAGCCTGATCGCCAACCGCGACCAGCCGGCGGTGAGCTGCGACGGCACCCAGGTCGAGCTGCTGGCGAACATCAACAACCTGGCCGACGCCCATTCCGCCGAGACCGTCGGCGCGGGGGGGATCGGGCTGTTTCGCACCGAGTACCTGTTCCTCACCCACCACGACGTCCCCGGCGAAGAGGAACAGTACGAGTACTACCGCCAGATCATCCTCGACTCCCCCAACAAGACGGTGACGATCCGCACGCTCGATCTCGGCGGCGACAAGACGGTCCCCTACCTGGGCCGCCGCAACGAGCCCAACCCGTTCATGGGATGGCGGTCGATCCGCATCTTCTTCGACAACCCCAAGCTGCTGGTCACGCAGATGCGGGCCATCCTCCGCGCAGGGAGGCACGGCAAGGTCTCGATGCTCTTCCCGATGATCACGACCGTCGAGGAACTGCGGAAGCTCAACAAACTCGTCAAGGAGACGCGCAGCAACCTGCGGCGCGAGGGGGTCCCGTTCGCCGAGGACGTGAAAACCGGTGTGATGGTCGAGGTCCCCGCTGCGGCCGTCTGCATCGAGGCGCTGCTCCGCGAGACCGACTTCATCTCGATCGGCTCGAACGACCTGATCCAGTACCTGGTGGCCGCCGACCGCGACAACCCCAAGGTCGCCCACCTCTGCGAGCCGCTCAGCCCGGCGATCTTCCGGGTGCTCCACATGGTGCTCGAAGCCTGCCAGCGGACGGGCACCCCGGTGACGCTCTGCGGCGAGATGGCCGGCCAGCCGCGGTCGGCCCTGGTGCTGTTCGGCATGGGCCTGCGGCGGTTCAGCATGAGCCCGGCGTTCGTGCCGACGGTCAAGGCGCTCCTCTCCTCGGTGACCACCGCGCAGGCCGAGCGGTTCGCGCACCACGTGCTCCAGCTTTCGACCGGCGACGAGATCCGCTCGTACCTCTCGGAACGGCTCCGCGAGATCTCCAGCACGCTCGAACTTTTCGACTCCGCCTAGGCGCGCCGCGAAACGCTTGTTCGCACAACCGGAGCAGGTTGTTGAACCGCGCCGCGCGGGGTGCTAGTCTAAAGCTATTGACCTTTCTTTGGGAAATCGCTCCAAAAGGCCGAGGTCAACACGTGCCGTCGGAACCGAGTCGCAAGCTCCCGATCCGACGTGGATTGAACGAGAATCACGCACGTCACGAGTTGGGGTCGCTCAAGACAGGCGCGATGCAGAGCCGAGGTTGAAATATAGAGCCGAACGAGGCTGACAGACGGGCGGCGCCGGGATTGCGATGAATGCGACGTTTACGTCTCAGGTCGTGAATTGGATGACCGGACAGCGACGAGGCGAATCGAGCTACCCAAGGCTGGAACCGACTGATGGCAAATCGACCAAGCATCAAGGAGATCCTGGAAGCCGCTCGCCGTGGAGGGCCGGCCACGCCGGGCGCCTCCTCCGACGACGCTCCGGCGCAAGCGAGCGCCCCATCCCCCGCGACTCCGCCCCCGGCGGCCGCGCAGCCGGCGGCGGCCGTCCCCTCGCCGGCGACGTTGGGCCGACCGCTGACGTTGAAGGAGAAACTGGCCGCGGCGCGAGCCGGCGGTTCAGCCGCTCCCGCCCCCGCGGCGAAAGCCGCCCCAGCGCCAGTTGAAGCCGAGGCGCCCGCGCCGGCCGCCGCCCCGGCGGTTCCTCCTCCCGCGGCGCCCCTGGGCCGTCCGCTGACGTTGAAGGAGAAACTGGCCGCCGCCCGAGCCGGTGGATCGGCGGCTCCCGCCCCCGCTCCCGCCGCGAAAGCCGCCCCCGCGCCGGCTGAAGTCGAAGCCGAGGCGCCCGCGCCGGCCGCCGCCCCGGCGGTTCCTCCTCCCGCGGCGCCCCTGGGCCGGCCGATGACGCTTCAGGAGAAGCTGGCCGCCGCCCGCGCCGGAGCCAATCCCGCCGCCGCGGCGCCGGCCGCCGGAGCCAAGCCCGCGGCGGCCGCCAAAGCCGCCCCCGCCGCGAAGGCCGCCGCCCGGACCTTGCCCCCGATCGGCGAGATCAGCGACCCGCGCGACCTGGCCGAAGCCCTCCGGCAGACCGGCGCCAAGAAGGATCAGGAAGTCGCCGCCAAGATCGCGGCGGCCAAGCCCGCTCCGAAGGTCGCCGCGCCGAAGCCCACGAGCGTGCTCCCCAAGCCCGATCGCGCGACGGCCGTCGGCGAAGCCTCGCGCGGCTCTCGACTCGAGATCACCCGGCGGGGAATTCTGCTCTTCCTGACGACGCCGGTCGTCATCGCCTGGACCGCGTTCACCCTCGGCGCCTCGGCCTTCACCGTCATGATGGGCCGGTTCATGTTCCCCAACGTCCTGGCCGAGCCGCCGAGCACCGTCAAGGTCGGACTGCCCACCAACTTCGACCCCGAGGACGTCAACGAGCGGTTCAAGTCCGAATGGGGCTTCTGGATCGTCCGGTCGACGAAGGTCAACGGTCAGGACATCATCTACGCGATCCAGTCGGTCTGCACGCACCTCGGCTGCCCTCCCAACTGGCTGGCGAGCGAACAGAAGTTCAAGTGCCCGTGCCACGGCAGCGGCTTCTACATCACCGGCGTGAATTTCGAGGGCCCCGCGCCTCGTCCCCTCGAGCGGTTCAAGGTGACCCTCGCGGACGACGGCCAGATCCTGGTCGACAAGAGTCAGAAATTCCAGCAGGAGCTCGGCCAGTGGTCGGACCCTGACAGTTTCATCTCGGTTTGACGGCCCGAGCCCCGTCGTCGTCGTCGCGCCCGTGGTCTCTTTGATTTGATGGTCCGGCCCTCCCAGGGGACGGATCGCATCGGCCTCCAATCGACCTCCCGAGACGCCCATGTCATTAATGGACTCCATCACGCAGTCGCAGCTCTGGAAGAGCGTGTTCCGCCACCCGATGCCGACCGACCGTCGCAATCGCGTGGTGGTGATGCTCACGAACTTCTTCCTCCACCTGCACCCGGTCAGCGTCCGCAAGCAGGGCATCGCCCTCAGCTACACCTGGTGCATGGGGGGGACGACGTTCTTCCTATTCATCGTCGAGGTGGTCACCGGCGTCTTGTTGATGTTCTATTACCGACCGACGCTGGAGCACGCCTACAACGACATCCTGGCGCTCCGCGACGTCACCACGCTGGGCATCCTCCGCGAGCTGCATCGCTGGGGGGCGCACGCGATGGTGATCACTGTCTGGCTGCACATGTACCGGGTGTTCCTCACCGGCAGCTACAAGCCGCCGCGCGAGTTCAACTGGGTGATCGGCGTGCTGCTGCTGGTGCTCACGCTGTTGCTCTCGTTCACCGGCTACCTGCTCCCCTGGGACCAGTTGGCGATCTGGGCCATCACCGTCGGCTCGAACATGGCCCGGGCGACGCCCGGGGTGGGGGTCGAGGGCCCCGGCGCGGCGTTCCTGGATCTGAACGGGGTGAAGCTGATCACCTCGGGCTCGGACGCCAAGTTCGCCCTCCTGGGGGGCCGGGCGGTCGGCGAGATGACGCTCAACCGGTTTTACGTGCTCCACTGCGTGGCGATCCCCCTGGCGGTCTCGCTGCTGATCATGGTCCACTTCTGGCGCGTGCGCAAGGACGGCGGAATCAGCGGCCCCTTGTAGCGGGGCCGCGCGAGTACCCGCGGTTTGGCGTTGGTTTCCAAGGCTTCCGACTCCACGGTCTCGTAAACTCATGCACCAAGAAATCCTCCCGATCCTCCCGCACCAAGACATCACCCCCGGCGTCATGGTCGGCCTGGCCTGGTATTATCTGCTGGCCTCGGCGTTGAACGCGGCGGCCGCGGCGTACGTCGCCTACATGGAGATGGTCTCCGAGGGGGCGTCGCGCGTCGGCCTGGCCCCGCGGACCCGGCGGCTGCCCGACTGGCTGGTGGGGACGTACATCGGGCTCTACGGGCTGGCGATGGTGATGATCCTGGCCCGGCCGTTCCTGCCCGGGGCGCTCGACGTCGCCTACTGCCTGTGCGCTCTGGCCAACATCGTCGTGGCCCTGACGGCCGGCGCCGACGCCGCCCATTTCTCCGAGCTGCGGGCCAGCGACGGCACGCACTCGGGCAACAGCGGCGAGCTGACGCTCGACGACCACATCCCGGCCGTGGGGCTGGGCAAGTCGATCAGCCGGATGCTCTGGACGCTGATCTGGGCCATCGCCGCGGTGTTGTTCCAGGCCATCGGCCTCGCCTACCTGTTCGGCGGGGCGATCGTCCTGCCGCAGATCTTCCGGGACCGCATCAATCAGGTCTCGGGGCCGACGACGTTCTTCGTCGGGGCGACGATCGCGTTCGTGGCGATGATCGCCTTCCGCAAGCTCGCGGCCAACGGCCTGGTCGCCTGGGGGCTCGTCAACGCGGCGCTCCTGTTCTTCGGCTTGAGCATGAGCGACTTCGACTTTCGCGACATCGTGACCAAGCCCGACAACGTGCCGATCGTCGGCCTGATGGTGCTGGTCGGCTTCTTCACCTGGCTGAGTCTGCGGCGGGCCGTCATCAACGACTCGCGACAAGCCCGTGGACTGCCGGTCCTGGAGGCGCTCGAGCCCGAGAAGACGCTCACCTGGCCCGACCTGGTGTACACCGAGCTGGTCTGCATGGTGATCTGCACGATCGTCCTGGTGCTCTGGGGGATCGTCCTGCAAGCGCCGCTGGAGCAACCCGCCAGCTCGACCGTCGCCCCCAACCCGTCGAAGGCGCCGTGGTACTTCCTGGGCTTGCAGGAGATGCTCGTCTACTTCGACCCGTGGATGGCCGGAGTGGTTCTGCCGAGCCTGATCGTCGTCGGCCTGATGGCGGTGCCTTACATCGACAACAACAAGGAAGGCAACGGTTACTACACGATCGAGAAGCGGAAGTTCGCCTACATCACCTTCCAGTACGGCTTCCTCGTCCTCTGGGTGGTCCTGATCCTGCTGGGAACCTTCCTCCGGGGGCCGAACTGGAACTTCTTCGGCCCCTACGAGTTCTGGGATCTGCACAAGCTGATCCCGCTCAACAACGTCAACCTGTCGGACATCGTCTGGATTCAGATCCTCGGGCAGACCAAGCCGTCGTCGATCCTTCAGCGCGAGGCTCCGGGGATCATCCTCTGCGTGCTCTACTTCGCGATCCCGCCGCTGCTCATGTATCGGCTGTTCTTCCGCAAGTACGCCGAGCAGGCCGGGATGGTTCGCTACTTGACCCTGGCCGTCCTGCTGCTGTTCATGGCGAGCCTGCCGATCAAGATGGTCCTCCGCTGGACGATCAACTTGAAATACCTGGTCGCGATCCCCGAGTACTTCTTCAACATCTGATTCGTTGGTGAATAGGCCGGCCGCATGAGTCGGCCGGCGAGCACGTCCGCCGCCCCGATTGGACCCCGGCGGACTCACGCCCAAGGACCGATACCCATGCCGGCAACCGAGGAAACGTACTATCGCCAGCCGACGCTGCACGTGATTTTCGCCGTCTCGTCGGTCGCGATGCTGCTCTCGATCGTCTGGATGATCATGGCCGACCACCTCCGCCCCTGGAAGGCCGTCCAGCGCGACTTCCACCGCGTGGAGGACCGAAAGCTACAGGCCGCCGAGCAAGAGAAGCTCGCCATTCAGAAGGAGAAGTATCAGGCCGAGATCGACAAGGTCGACCAGCAGATCGAGCAGGCCAAGCAGGGCGCCATCCAGCGCGCCGCCGATCTGAAGAGCGTCGAATACGAGCTGAAGAAGCTGGGCGGCCGGACCGAGCGACTCGACACCGAGAAGAAGTTCCAGAAGGCCGAGCTGGACAGCCTCCGCAGCCTGTACGACGGCATGGTCGAGCGCGGCGAGGAGCGCGAGGCCCGGGCCTTCCTGAACTCGAAGGTGGCCGACGCCGAGCGGAAGCTGCTGACCCTCTCCCGCGAGCTGGAGACGGCCCAGGCCGAGCAGAAGGTCAAGACCGACGCCAAGAAGAAGCTGGAAGGGGGCGTCGAAGATCTCGAAAAAGAGAAGAGCCGGCTGACGCGCGAGGTCGATCGGGTCGCGCGGCTGAAGGAACAGAAAGAGAACCAGTATTTCGGCGTCCTCGCCTGGCTGCGCAGCCTCCCCGGCGTCGACATGGCCGCCTCGCCGACGAAGATCCAGCAGATCAGCCTCCCCGAGCTGACGATCAACTACAACTTCAAGGAAGTGCCGCGGTACGACCGCTGCACCACCTGCCACCAGGGGATCGACCGGCTCGGCTACCAGAAGGACGAGAAGGGGGAGAAGATGACCCCCGTCTTCGCCGCGCACCCGTTCCTCCAGGAGGGGGCGACGACCATCGACCCCAAGGGCAACGTGGTCAAGGCGGGGCTCTACCTCGACGGCAACGGCCCGCACCCGATCAACGACTTCGGCTGCACGATCTGCCACGGCGGCCAGGGCTCGGGCACCGATTTCACGTTCGCCTCGCACACGCCGGCCAACCTCAAGGTGGCCGAGGAATGGAAGAAGGAATACGGCTGGCAGGAGATCCACCACTGGGATTACCCGATGCAGCCCCAGCGGTTCCTCGAATCGAGCTGCCTGAAGTGCCACCACGACGTCACCGACGTCCCCCAGGCCAAGCAGCTTCAGGCGGGCTACCAGCGGATCGTCCAGTACGGCTGCACGGGCTGCCACACGATCGGCGGCGAGGGCTCGTTCGGCCCCGACCTGACCGAGGAACGCCAGGTGGGCCCGAACCTCGGCCACGTCGCGTCCAAGGTTTCCAAGGACTGGATCGTCAAGTGGATCAAGAATCCGCACGCGTTCCGCCCCGACTCGCGGATGCCGCGGTTCTACGGCGTGACGAACAACGGCGCGGCGGAAGACCAGCCCAAGAACGACGCCGAGATCCACGCGATCAGCCACTACCTGTTCGCCAAGAGCACGCCGCCCGGCGACTTCGTCGACCCGCCGGCGAATCCCGACCCCAAGCACGGCAAGGAGCTGTTCCTCCAGAAGGGCTGCCTGGCGTGCCACCAGCATCGCCCCTACAAGACGGCGCCCGAGGCCGAAGCCGAGGTCCAGCTCAGGGACCGCAAGGCGATCAACCCGAACTACAAGCTCGACCCCGCGCTGACCTACGACCCGACGAGCTTCCCGAAGGACGTCCAGCAGTTCGCGAAGGCCGATTTCGGGCCCAATCTGAGCAACATCGCCGCCAAGTTCCAGTCGCAGCCCCAGGGGCTCAAGTGGCTGACCAACTGGATCCAGTCGCCCGAGCGGTACCACCCCAAGAGCCTGATGCCCAACCTTCAGCTCTCGCTCCAGGACGCAGCCGACGTCGCCTCGTGGATCATCTCCACGCCCGGCGAGTGGCCGGTCGAGGTCAAGACGGCCTCGATCGACTCGGACGAGGTCAAGAAGGGGCTCGACGACCTGGTCAAGCTCTACGTCACCAAGGGGGGGTATCGGAAGGACGGCAAGAACGTCGCGGTGGCCCTGAGCGAGGTCGACCCGTTCGTCGAGAAGCTGAGCACCGACGACAAGCTGTTCTTCCTGGGCGAGAAGTCAATCAGCCGGCTCGGCTGCTTCGGCTGCCACAACATCCCCGGCTTCGAGAACGCTAAGCCGATCGGCACGCCGCTCAACGACTGGGGGATCAAGAGCCCGGCCCGGCTCGACTTCGGCCACGTCAACGAGTATCTCCAGGACCAGCAGAAGACGGTCAAGGGCGACCGCGACGGCACCGACCCGTTCTACCAGGAGCAGCTCGGGCATGAGACCCGCATGGGCTTCCTCTACCAGAAACTGCACCGGCCGCGAAGCTACGACTACCTCAAGAAGAGCGAGAAGTACAAGTCCTGGGACGACCGCCTGCGGATGCCCCAGTTCGCCTGGGCCGACGATCCCAAGGCCGTCGAGGAAGTCATGACCTTCATCCTCGGGCTGACCGGCGAGAAGATCAACGCCCGGTACGTCGCCCGCACGAAGTACGACAAGGCCCAGATCGCCAAGGCCGAGGGGGCGAAGGTCCTCAACCGGTTCAACTGCGGCGGCTGCCACGTCCTCGACATGCCCAAGTTCGAGATCCCCCAGGGGACGACCACGGCCGCCGCGTTCCCCAGCTTCAAGACCAACCTTCGATCGTCGTACAGCGCCCGGAACACCGACTTCCTGCCGCAGCTCTTCCCCGATCTCTCCTACGATCCCAAGAAGAAGCTCGACGACCCGAACATCGAAGCCGAACTCGGCGTCAAGCCCGACGACGGCGCCGCCGCGACCCTCGAAGGGATGCCGACCGGCCAGTTCGAGAACGAGGTCAGCATCCAGCTCTGGAAGCCGGTGACTATCCGCGGCTACACGTTCAACGTCGGCGACACGGTGACGCTCGACCAGACCAAGATCGAGCGCAAACCGGGCGTCGGCGGCGATTTCGCCTGGCTCTACTCCACCCACCAGGCCGAGAAGGCCGGGACCCCCGTCGAAGCGTTCTGGAACCGGTTGCCCCCCCCGTTGATCCGGGAAGGCCTCAAGGCGCAGACCCCCTGGCTGTCGCTCTTCTTCAAGGACCCCTACGCAATCCGCCCGGCGACCCAGCTCCGGATGCCGCGGTTCCACTACGGCAAGGACGTCGCCCAGGCCTCGCGTGAAACCGAGCAACTGGCCGACTTCTTCGCGGCCCGCGACGCGGCCGAGTTCCCTTACCAGTCGATCCCGCAGCAGCAGCAAAGCTACATCGCCGAGCGCGAGAAGGCCCATCCCGACTACCTGAACGCGGGCTGGACGATCATGGCGAACAAGGGTTCGCCGTGCCTCCAGTGCCACGCGGTCGGCCCTTTCAAGCCGACGGGGGGCGATCAGGTGATCAACGGTCCTGACCTCCGCCAGGTGGCCAACCGGTTCCGTCCGGGCTACCTCGAACAGTGGCTCGCCAACCCCCGGCGGCTGCTCCCCTACACGGCCATGCCGCAGAACGTCGTGCCCCACGGACCGTTGCAGATCCCCGTCCCCAAGTCCTTCGAAGACCAACCGCTCGAAATGGTGCGAGCGCTTCGCGACACGCTGCTCAACTACACCAACGTGATCGAGCGGCAGATGGCGGCGGGAACGAACCCTCCCGCGGCGGCCCCGGCGGCTGCGGCCGGGACGGGAACGGGAGCGACCGCGGCGGCCAAGCCCGCCGGATCGTCCGAATAACGAGACAACCGGCGTTCGGGCGCCGACGCCTCGTCGTCGGCGCCCGGATTCTCGATTGAGCGCGTGTTCAACGTCGCCGTCGTCGCCCTGTCGACCGGCGCGAAGCCGACACCTGGAGCCAGGAGAAAGAATGATGCGGAACAGCTGGATGCGGAAGCCGACGCGGCTTGGTTTGAGCTTCACCGGCGTGCTGTGCATGGGCATGTGGGGCTGCGGCGGGTCGACCGAGGTCGGCGACGCCGTGGTCGTGCCGCCGCCGGGATCGGGGACGCCGGCCGCCTCGACCGCCTCGCACGCGGCCCCGACCGCCGCGCCTGGGGCCGGCTCGACGGCCGCCGCCCCCGCCGCGACCCCCGACGCCTCGCCCGTCAAGGCCGAGGGCTGGGGCACGCTCAAGGGCCAGATCGTCCTCTCGGGCGACGCGCCGGCCGCCAAGACTCTGGTCGAGCCGGGCAAGGCCGCCAAGGACCCCGAGGTCTGCGCCGTGGGCGCCCCCATCCTCTCTCAACGACTGGTCGTCGACGCCGGCACCAAGGGGGTCAAGAATGTGCTGGTCTACATCCCCAAGCCGACGGCCGTGAACCCCGAAGCCAAGAAGACCGCTTCGGAAGCCAAGGTCATATTCGACCAGACCAAGTGCATCTTCGAGCCCCACGTCCTGGTCGCCCTGGCCGACGTGCCGATCACGCTCAAATCGTCCGACACCGTCAACCACAACGTCAACATCAAGCTCAAGAACAGCCCGGGCAACAAGCTCCTGGGCCCCGGCGCGAGCGACACTGTGACCACCTCGGGCGCCGAGCGCACGCCGGGCATGGTCACCTGCGACATTCACCCCTGGATGCAGGCCTGGTGGATGATCCTCGACAGCCCCTACTTCGCCGTGACCGACGACAAGGGGAACTTCGAGATCAAGAACGTCCCGGCCGGCACGCAGAAGGTGGTCGTCTGGCAAGAGGCCCTCACGGGCAACGGCTTCGTCACGTCCCCCGCCGGCGAAGACGTCAACGTCAAGCCGAACGACACGACCGCCAAGAACTACACGATCGACGTCGCCAAGCTTCGGGCGGAGTGATTTCGCGACCCCTTGACGCGATCTCGTCATCGACGTAAATCCAACAACGAGGGCGACTTCGAAGACCTCTTCGCAAGCCGTCCTCGTTTTTTTTGAAGCCGCTTGCTATTCTGAGAGAACGATCCGTCGAATCGAGCTTCGCCGGTCGCTCGCCCCGTTTGTCGAACCTTCCCCCCCGCCTTCAATCCCCACACACCGATGAGAATGGAGGGACCTTCCATGTTCCGACGATCCACTTTCTTGCTCAGGCCCCTTGCGATGGCGACCGGGCTCGCGAGCCTGGTCTTCGCGGCCCGCACGGCCGACGCCGCGATCCCGCCGGTTGGTCCCGTCTCATCGGCGATCATCGGCCAGGGGTCGTATGGAACCATCAAAGGCCGCGTGGTCTGGGAAGGGGACGTCCCGACGCCCAAGGTGCTCGTCGAGGAAGGCAAGGCGTCCAAAGACCCGGAAGTCTGCGGCGCCAAGCAGCCGATCCTCTCCCAAGAATTGCTGATCGATCCCAAGACCAAGGGAATCGCCGGCGCCCTGGTCTACCTGTCGAAGCCCAACGGGACCAACCCCGAAGCGGTCAAGGCGCTGCTGAGCAAGAACCCGAAGGCGGTTCTCGACCAGAAAGGCTGTGAGTTCTTCCCCTACATCCAGGGGATCTACAAGGACCAGCCGCTCGAGATCAAGTCGAGCGACTCGGTGAACCACAACATCCGTTACACCTGCTTCACCAACCCCTCGCTCAACCAGATGCTGGGCGTGGGCGGCCACCTGGAAGTGAAGTTCGAGGCCGAGCGCCGGCCGATCATGGTCGCCTGCGACATCCACCCCTGGATGAAGGCGTACGTCGCCGTTTTCGACCACCCGTTCTACGCGGTCAGCGGCAAGGACGGCTCGTTCGAGATCCACGGCGTGCCGGCCGGAGCGCAGAACCTGGTCGTCTGGCAGGAGAAAGTCGGCTGGATCAACCCGGGCAAGGCCAAGGGGGCGCCCGTGACCGTCGCCGCCGGCGAGGCCGTCGACGCGGGGGAATTCAAGATCGAGCCGAGCCAGATCAAGAATCCTTGACGCTCAACTTCCAACGGCGAGTCGTCCGAACCGTCGGGCGGCTCGCCATCGGATTTCGATTTCGACGTCAACCTCTTTCGCTTCCTCTCCAGGACCCGTCTCCATGGGACGCTACCGCGTCGGCCGCTTCCTCCAGGTTCTAGGAATGATCATCCTCCCGTTCGGGATCGCGTCGGAACTGGTCGGCGAAGTGGGACTCGGGCAGTCGTTGCTCATCGCGGCGGCCGGCACGTTGATTTTTTACGTGGGATACGTCGTTCAAAATCAATCGTAGCCGTGGTCGAGTGCCTTTCGGCACGCAGTTCGGCGGCTTCGGCCGTCATACCGAAACCCGCACGCCTCAACCTCAAGCGGCGATGCATAATCCAATGGCACTCACGCCGGAACGTCGCATCTCGTAGTACCCTAATGAGAGAACCGCGGCGGTTCGAGCGAGTTGGTATCGGATTTGCCGTTGCAGATGCAAACGGTTTTGCGGTCCAATGAGCAGGTTGGATTCCAGCGGTTTTTCGGCTCGGATCGATTTCTCAAGTCTCTCCCTGTCTGCGAGTCAGGGACTTCCACGGAACAGACGCGCGGACCTCGCTTCTAATGATTTCGGCGTGTTTCTCCGAGGGAGAATCCCATGGTCCGATCCGTGTCGTAAGCTCCATGACGGTGAGCGGCTCTTGATCCCTTGATCCATAAAAGAGATCCGAAGATCGGGTAGAGGGGAGAGAGGATGACTTGGTTCCGGTTCCACCGGCGCAAGACCGTCGCGATTCCATCCCGAGTCGTCGGAGTCCTTTCGGCTTGTCTCCTGGCGACGGTCGCGGGCTCGGCCGCCGCTCAACCCGCCGGCCGCAGCGCTTCCAAGTTCTACCCGGATTCGAGCGAGGCCGCCGAGACCCTGCTGCGCAACGCGGCCAGCCATGTGCGGGCCGGCCAGTGGTCCGAGGCCGTCGGGATCTATCAGCGGGTCATCGAGCAATACGGCGACAAGGTGGCCCGGCTGCCGCGCGACCCGGCCGACGGGGGCGAGGGAGGCGACGAGTTCGTCCTGTACGTCGATCTTCGAGGCTACTGCCAGCGGACGCTGGCCGGACTCCCCGACGAGGCCCGCGCCGTGTACCGCAAGCGGATGGACGCGCAGGCGGAACGCTGGTTTCGCGAGGGTGAAGCCGGGCGCGACGCCGGGCCGCTGCGGCGGGTGGTCGAGCAGGCCTTCTGCACCTCGTGGGGCGACGACGCGCTGGAGCTGCTGGGCGACCTGTCGTTCCAGGACGGCCGGTTCGGCGAGGCGCTGGCGATGTACCGGCGGCTCGTGGCCGACGACCCGGAGAACCCGCTCAACCTGGTCCATCCCGACCCGTCGGTCGACCTGGCTCGGGTCGCGGCCAAGAAGCTGCTCTGCCGCGCCGCGGCCGGCGAGAGCCTGACGCCCGCCGTCGAGATCGAGGCCTTCGCGAAGCGGTTCCCCGGCGCGTCGGGTCCGCTCGCCGGCCGCAAGGGCCTGCTGGCGACGAGCCTCGCCGCGGCGCTCGAAACCGACCACCTGGCGCCTCCCAGCCAATCCGACGGCCGCTGGCCCACGTTCGCCGGCTCGCCGACCCGCAACAAGATCGTCGCCGAGTCGATCGACGTGGGGTCGTTGCAATGGCGGGTCGCGCTCGAACGGATCAGCCCGGTCCGGGCCGGCGGCCCTTACGTGCCTCGGGCGTTCGGGGTGAACAACGGGGCGTCGTCGCCGGCCAACCAGCTTCTGGGCTATCACCCGATCATCGTCGGCGACCAGGTGATCGTCAACAACGGCTCGCGGATCACGGCGTACAACTTGAGCGACCGACCGAACCCGTCGGAGGGAGGCCAGGCGCTGGCGGTCGAACCGGCCTGGAAGCACGACCCGGACGACGGCGCCGCGCCGCCGCAGGCGTTGCCGTCGAGCTGGGCGATCCCCCGGTACACGCTGACCGCGGTCGGCGACCGGATCTACGCCCGGATGGGGTCGTCGAGCCAGCCCAACTTTGCGGGGGGCCCCCGGCCGGTCGGCGCCGACAGCTCCATCGTCGCGATCGACCGCAACCGCCCTGGCGGCAAGCCGCTCTGGATCCAGAGGTCGAGCAAGCTGACCCTGCCCGACCGGCCCGCGGAGCAGGTCGGCCGGTCGGTGAATTTCGAGGGCACGCCCGTCGCCGACGACCGCAGCGTGTACGTGGCCGTCACCGACCGTCGCGAGCAGACCGCCACGTACGTCGCCAGCTACAACGCCGACGACGGCTCGCTGCGATGGCTGCGCTACCTGGGGGCCGCGGCGTCCGAGAACGACAACTTCATGGCCATGGGGGGCATGGGATTCGGCGCCCTGGCCTCGGCCGACTCGGGGCACCGGCTGCTCTCGCTCGACGGCCCCGTCCTGTACTATCAGACCAATCTGGGCGCCCTCGCGGCCCTCGACGCCGAGACGGGATCGATCCGCTGGGCGGCGACCTATCCGCGGCAGGAGTCCGGGCGCGGGCAGGGGGGTGAGCGCGACCTGAACCCCGCCGTGGTCCACGACGGCCTCGTGTTCGTCGCGCCCAGCGACGCGTCGTCGATCTTCGCCTTCGAGGCGCAGACCGGCCGGTTGAAATGGCGGACCGTCGCGATCCCCGACGAGGTGAAGCTCTCGCACCTGCTGGGCGTCGCCAAGGGCCGGCTCGTGGCCACTGGCGACAAGGTCTTGTGGTTCGACGTCCGCGACGGCAAGCTGCTGCACGCCTGGCCCGACACCGGCGGCAGCCGCGAGGGCTACGGCCGCGGCCTGCTCGCCGGCGATCGAGTCTACTGGCCGACCCGCAACGAGATCCAGGTGCTCGACCAGGCGAGCGGCGCCCGTTCCGGCCCGCCGATCAAGCTGCTGGAGACGTACCGCACGACCGGCGGCAACCTGGTCGCGGGCGACGGCTACCTGGTCGTCGCGCAGAGCGACGGCCTCGTCGTCTTCTGCCAGAACAGCCGTCTGATCGAACGCTACCGCGACGAGATCGCCCGCGCCCCCCACCACGCGCCGACGCATTACCGCCTGGCCCGCGCCGCCGAGGCCGTCGGCCGCGACCAACTGGCGCTCGACTCGTACGTGCAGTCGATCCGCAACGCCGGCGCCGGCGAGACGATCGACGGCTCGCCGCTGATCGACGCCGCCCGCGACCATCAGTTCCGACTCCTGCTCCGGCTCGCGGCCTCGCTTCGCGGCGAGAAGAAGTACGACGACGCGGGCGCCAAGCTGGAAGCCGCCGTCCTGGCCGCCCGGCAGGAGCAGGACAGGCTCAAGGCCCGCTTGCTGCTGGCCGACGTGCAGCTTGAACGAGGCCGTCCTCCGGAAGCCGTCGACATCCTCGAACGGCTGCTCGGCGACGACCGGCTGCAACAGCTCACCGTCGGCTCGGACGACGGCCGCCGCGCAGTTCGCGCCGACCTGTTCGTCGGCGACCGGCTCGCCGAGATCGTCCGCGACCACGGCCGCAAGGTCTACGACTCCTATGACCGCAAGGCCCGCGAGCTGTTCAAACGGGGCGTTGACGAGCAAGACGCGCGGTCGCTGGCCGAAGTGGCGCGGATCTTCCCGGTCGCCGAGGCGGTCCCCGAGGCGCTGCTGGCCCTGGGCGCGGTGCACGAATCCCAGAACCGGCCGACCGCCGCGGCCGCCGTCTACAAACGGCTCCTGACGCTTTCGGCCCCCAGCGACGAGGCCCGCGCCCGGGCGCTCTGGCGGCTGGCCCGGATCTACGAATCGCAGGGCTATCTGGTCTCGGCCCGCGACGCCTACCTGCAGATGGCGGATCGGTATCCCCGGCTGCAACTCGAACTGGGCGGACGCGTTTCGGCGGTCTCCGAGCGGGTGTCGGCGGAGCTGGCGCGCGACCCGCTGGCCCGGATCGTCGCCGATCGCCCCCGGCCCGCCGTCCCCTCGCCGATGGTCCGCCGATGGCGCTGGAAGGGGATCGACGGGGCCGACGCCGCTCGGCCGCTGACGGCCGCGGGCGCGCCGCCGGCCGTTGATTCGAGCCGCGTCTTCCTCGCCGCCGACGCCGGCCTGTCGCCGCTCGACCCCGCCACCGGCGACCGGCGGTGGACCGCCGCGCTGGGCGAGCGGGCGGTCTGGGTCGGCTACCTCGCCGACAAGCTGCTCGCCGCGACGCCCCATCACGTGGCGGCGATCGACGTTCAGACCGGCGCGATCCAGTGGCGGTTCGGCCGCGACGGCTCGGCGCGAGGCCGGCGCGGCCCCGACCCGTTCGCCCGCGACGATCCCCAGCCGAATCCCGCGGCGACGCCCGGAACAGTACTGCACGATTTCCAGATCGTCGCCGGCCGCCTGTTCCTGCTCCGCGGCGACGACGAGCTGATCGCCCTCGACGGCGACACCGGATTCATCAACTGGTCGTACACGCCCCGCGGCGGCGCGATCAATCCCAAACTCTGGATCGGTCCCGCCCGGCTGGTGTTGCAGGTCGACAGGCCGAGTGAGCTGGTCGTCCTGGAAACCGTCACCGGCCGGCCGATCTCGCGGTGCGGACTGAGCGAGGGCGAAGGGCTCGAGCGCGAGCCGACGCCGATCGACGAGGATCACGTGATCGTGGTCACCGACCGCCGGACGGTGAAGAAGTTCGACCTCGAGCGCGGCCAGTTCGTCTGGGACTACCGCGAGAGCGTCGAGATGCCGGTCAACGGAGCGCCCCGGGCGTTCGTGGACGCCGAGCATCTGATGGTGATCCACGACGGCCGGACGCTGATCCGGCTCGACCCGGCCACCGGATCGAAGCAATGGTCGACCGTGCTGGGGACCGAAGACCTGGGCGAGCGCCCCGACGCGCTGGCCTTCGACGAGCAGCGGTTCTACTGTGTAAGCAAGCAAAGTCTGCGGGCGCTGTCGCTGAAGGACGGCTCGCCGCTCTGGTCGCGGCACTTGTCGGGTCGCGAGCTGATCCACTGGTCGCTGGCTCTGTCCGACCGCTCGGTGCTGGTCTATCCGAGCCTTTCCAGCCTGTGGGAAGAGGAAGTCGAGGCGATGCCCCTGGTCGTCTGCAAGCAAGAGAACGGCGCGCTGGTGCAACGATTCGTGTTTCCGGCGACGATCGCCGAAGTCCATCTGCGGTTGGATTCGCGCGGCGCGGTGATCGCGACGCCCCGCGAACTCTGGGCCCTGGGCGCCCGCCCGCCGAGCCGAGAGGGGCGGCCGTCGCCGACGCCTTGAAGGAAGTTCGCTGGTTCCTTGAACGCTCGTCCCCGGGGTCGATAATACCTTCGAGCCCCGGCGTCGAGCCGCCGACTCGCCCGTTCCGGCCCGACGCGAGGCTGGACGAGTCATCCAAGAAGAGGGAGGACCGCGCGTGAGCGACTCGACCGTGACCCCGACCGAACCGCCGGCCGAAGACGACCTGGCGGCCGTCGCCCGCCTCAAGGACGCCTACGAGAAGCTTCGAGCCGAGATGGGCAAGGTCATCGTGGGCCAGAACGCCGTGCTGGAGGAGTTGCTGATCGCCGTCTTCGCACGCGGCCACTGCCTCCTGATCGGCGTCCCCGGGCTGGCGAAGACCCTGATGATCCACACCCTCGCCGACGCGCTGAACCTGAGCTACAACCGGATTCAGTTCACCCCCGACCTGATGCCCTCGGACATCACCGGCACCGAGGTGATCCAGGAGGACAAGGCGACCGGCGTCCGCCAGTTCAAGTTCCTCCGCGGCCCGATCTTCGCCAACATCGTGCTGGCCGACGAGATCAACCGGACGCCCCCGAAGACCCAGGCCGCGTTGCTCGAAGCCATGCAGGAGCGGCAGGTGACCGCCGGCGGCGAGCGGCACCGGCTCCCCGACCCGTTCTTCGTCCTGGCGACCCAGAACCCGATCGAGCAGGAGGGGACCTACCCGCTCCCCGAGGCGCAGCTCGACCGGTTCATGCTCAACGTCATGGTGGGCTATCCCAACGAGGCCGAGGAGCAGGACATCGTCCGGCTGACCACGACGACGCATCGGCCGGTCGTCTCGAAGGTGCTCTCGGGGAACGAGATCCTGGCGCTTCAGGAGATCGTCCGCAAGGTGCCCGTCGCCGATCATGTTGTCCGTTACGCCGTCCGACTGACCCGGGCGACGCGCCGCGACCTGGACGACGCGCCGACGTTCATCCGCGACTACGTGAGCTGGGGGGCGGGCCCTCGGGCCAGCCAGTACCTGATCCTCGCGGCCAAGGCGCGGGCCGTTCTGCACGGCAACTACCACGTGTCGATCGACGATGTCCGGAGCGTCGCCAATCCCGTGCTCCGGCACCGGATCATCACGAATTTCAACGCCGAGGCGGAAGGACTGAAGCCCGACGACGTCGTGGACCGTCTCGTCAAGACGATCCCCGTCGACGACCACGAGGCCGAGCAAAGTGGAAAACTACCAAAGCTATTTAGATCCGCGAACGCTGGCTAGCCTCGAAGGGCTCGACCTCCAGGCGCGGCTGCTCGTGGAAGGCTACGTGGCGGGCATGCACCCGAGCCCCTACCACGGCTTCTCCGTCGAGTTCGCCGAGCACCGCGAGTACGTGCCGGGCGACGACGTCCGCCACGTCGACTGGAAGGTCTGGTCCAAGACCGACAAGTTCTACCTGAAGCAGTACGAGGAGGAGACCAACCTCCTGCTCTACCTGCTCCTGGATACGAGCGAGTCGATGGCCTACGCCTCCGGCGACAACGTCTCGAAGTTCAAGTATGCGCAGTTCGTCGTCGCGGCGCTCGCCTACCTGATCTTGCAGCAGCAGGATTCGGTCGGTCTGGCGCTGTTCGACGACGCGGTGCGGCGGTACCTCAAGCCGGCCGGCCAGCCGTCGCACCTGAAGGAGTTGATCCACCTGCTCGACGTCACCCCCGCGCGGGAGAAGTCGGACCTGGGCCTGGTGCTGCACGACCTCTCCGAGCGGTTCAAGAAGCGCGGGGTGATCGCGATCTTCTCGGACCTGTTCGACGACGTGGAGAAGGTCCTCTCGGGGCTGAAGCACTTCCGCCACCGCCGCCACGAGGTGATCGTCTTCCACATCCTGGACCCGGCCGAGATCGACTTCCCGTTCCGCGACCCGACGTTGTTCAAGGGCATGGAGGGGCTCCCCGACGTGCTCGCCGACCCCTACGCCCTCCGCCGCGCGTACCAGGAGGAGATCGGGAGCTTTCTGGACGGCATCAAGAAGGGGTGCCGGCTGATCGACATCGACTACGTTCCGTTGCGCACCGACCAGAGCCTGGACGTGGCGCTCTCGGCCTACCTGGCGTCGCGGTCGGCCCGGAAACGCAAGCGCTAAGGCCGGCCGCCGTCGTCGGCCTTCTCGGGAATGGGAGCCCATGTTGCCGCTTTACCGATTGCACCTGGTCTGGGGTTTGGGATTCGCCAACGCGCCGCTCCTGTACGGGCTGGCGGCGGCGTCGGTGCCGATCCTGATCCACCTGCTCAACCGCCGCAAGCACCGCGAGCAGCGGTGGGCGGCGATGCGGTTCTTGATCGCGGCGATCCGCAAGAACCAGCGGCGGATTCGGATCGAGCAGTGGCTGCTGCTGGCGATCCGCTGCCTGCTGGTCCTCCTGGTCGTCTCGGCGATGGCCAAGCCGTTCCTCGAAAGCTTCGGCAGCGTGATCTCGGGACGGCGGACCCACCGCGTGCTGGTCCTGGATTCGTCGCTCAGCATGGGATACACCGCCTCCGGATCGAGCCGGTTCGACCAGGCCAAGACGGTCGCCTCGCAGCTCGTCAAGGACTCGCGCCGGGGCGACGCCGTGAGCGTCGTCCTGATGGGCGATCCGCCCCGGGTGGTAATCGGCGACCCTTCGCCCAACCTGGCCGAGGTCCAGAAGGAGATCCAGGAGCTGGTCCTGGGCCACGCCGGGACCGACCTCGACGCCACGTTCGAGGCCGTCGACCGCGTGCTCGACGTCTCCACAATCCCGCAGAAGGAGGTCGTCTTCCTGACCGACCTTCAGTCGACGAGCTGGCGGCCTCGCCCAAGCGACGGCAAGGAAGGGCTGGCGCGAATCGTCGCCAAGCTCGAAGCGCGGCGGCCCCGGTCGGTGGTGATCGACCTGGGACGCGCCGGCAGTGAGAACCGGGCGATCGTCGACCTTCAGGTCCAGTCGCCGGTCGTCACGCCGGCGACGACGGTGCTGGTCCGGGCCGTCGTTCACAACTTCGGCCCGTCCAAGGCCGAGGGCGTCCGCGTGCGGCTGACCGTCGACGGCCGGGTCGGCCCGGAGCAACTGGTCGACCTACCGGTCGGCGAGGACGTTCCAGTCGTCTTCAACCAGCAGTTTTCGAGCCCCGGCGACCACGTGGTCGAAGCGTCGATCGACGAGGACGCCCTGCCGCTCGACGACCACCGCCGCCTGGTCGTCCCCGTCCGCGAGTCGGTCAACGTCCTGCTGGTCGACGGCGATTTCAAGTCCGAGCCGTTCCAGGCCGAGACCGACTACCTGGCGCAGGCCCTCGCCCCCACGGAGGGCTCGCCCGGCGAGCCCAACATGATGCGGGTCGAGGTCGTCTCCGAATCGCAGCTCGCGCGCCGCGACCTGAAGGCGTTCGACGTCGTGGGCCTCTGCAACGTCGCCCAGTTCAGCCAGACGGAAGTCGACGCGCTGGAAGACTTCTTGAAGCAGGGGGGCGGGGTGATCGTCTTCAGCGGCGATCAGGTGATGCCCGACAACTACAACAGGCTGCTTTACGCCGACGGCAAGGGGCTGCTGCCGGCCGCCGTCGGAGCCCCGGTGGGGGACGCCGCGAAGAAAGAGTCGGCGTTCGGGTTCAACCCGCTGGGGTACCGCCACCCGCTGCTCGCCGAGTTCCGCAACCAGGCCGACCCGGTCGTCGCCGGCCTGACCCGGACGTTGACCTGGCGGTATCACAAGCTGACGCTTTCCAAGGACTCGACGGCTCAGGTCGCACTCGCGTTCGAGAACGGCGACCCGGCCCTGATCGAAGCGCCCCGGCATCGCGGCAAGGTCTTCCAGGCGGCGACCTCGGCCGACGCCGGCTGGACCAATTGGCCCGTGCACCACAGCTACCCGCCGATCATGCAGCGGATGATCCTGGAAGCCGCCGCCGGCCGGTCGGCCGAGCGCAACATCCGCGTCGGCCAGCCCTACGACCAGTCGTTCGACCCGTCGGCCGCGGGGGCCTCGGCCACGGTTCTGACGCCGCGAGGTCAATCGCTGCCGGCCAAGCTGAAGGCCGCCGGGGGCGTCAGCCAGCTTCACTTCGTGGAGACCGACGCGTCGGGTGCCTACGAGGTGAAGATCGGCCCGCCGCTGGCGACCGAGGTCGCGTTCGCCGCCAACCCTGACCCGGCCGAGAGCGACCTCGCGAAGCTCGAACGAGCCTCGCTGGCCGAGCGGCTGCCGGGCTGGAACTTCATCCATCTGACCAACTGGCGCGAGCTGGCGCAGAACGCCGCGTCGGTCGGCCGTCGGGGCGAGCTGCACCGTCCGCTGCTCTACGGCGTCTTACTCCTGCTCCTGGTCGAATCCATCACGGCCTGGAAGTTCGGTCACAACGATCCGTCTAGCTGAGGCTCGCCGCACTTGAGGGATACGATTCTCCAGTACCTGGCTGATCGATTGGGCGTCGAACCTCCCCGCGCCGGCGAGGCCATCGCGCCGCACGTCCGGTTCGACCAGCCGTGGTCGCAGTGGTCGCTGCTGGCCGTCGTGGCGGGGGGCGCCGCGCTGGTCGTCTGGCTCTATCGGCGCGACGGTCGGGCGCCGGCGTACTACAAGACGATCCTCGCCACGCTGCGGATCAGCCTGATCCTCCTGGCCGTCTTCATGCTCTCTGAGGCCGTCCTGTCGGTCGACCGCACGGGGCTCCCGTACATCACGATCATGGTCGACGATTCGGCCAGCGAGCGGATCGCCGACCAGTACGAAAAGCCCGAGGTCCAGGGCGAGCTCGCCGCGCTGGCGGGGACCGCCAAGGACGCCGCCGCCGCCGCCGAGACCTCGCGGCTGGCGATCGCCAAGGGGCTGATCCTCCGCGACGACGCCAAGCTCGTCCGCGAACTCCAGAAGCAGCACAAGGTGCGGCTCTACCTCGTCTCCAACTCGGCGCGGCTGGCGTCGGAAGTCGACCGCCCCGGGGACGTCGAGCCGGCCGTTCAGAAGCTGCGCGAGGTCGAGGCGTCGGGCGGCCAGACCCGCCTGGGCGACGGCCTCCGGCAAGTCCTCACCGAACTCCGAGGCGCGCCGCCGTCGGCCGTCGTGCTCCTGACCGACGGCCAGACCACCGAGGGCGAGCCCCTGTCGAAGGCCGCCGAGCTGGCCGCGCGCAAGGGGGTGCCGATCTATCTCGTCGGCCTGGGAAGCGTCGAGCCGGCGCGCGACCTGGAGCTGACCGAGCTGCTCGTCGACGACGTGGTGTTCGTCGACGACGCCGTCCGGTTCCAGGCCAAGCTGCTCGCCCGCGGCTTCCAGGGGCAGAAGATCACCGTCCGGCTCAAGGAGCGTGAGCCCGGCTCGACCGACCCCAAGGCCGACCGCGAGATCCAGACGATCGAGGTCGACGCCCCGGCCGACGGCCAATCCAAGCGCGTCGAGCTGGTCCATCACCCCAAGGTCACCGGCGAGCGGACGTTCTTCCTCGAAGTCGACCCGCGTCCCCGCGAGCTTCAGACCGAGAACAACCGGATCGAGCGCGCCGTCGTGGTCCGCAAGGAAAAGCTCAAGGTCCTGATGGTCGAGAGCGAGCCGCGGTACGAGTTCCGCTACCTCAAGAACTACCTCGAACGCGAGGAGACGATCGACCTGAATGTGGTCCTGCTGTCGTCCGACCCCGAGTACAGCGAGCAAGACCGTTCCGCCCTGCCGAGCTTTCCGGCCGCCAAGGAGGATCTGTTCGCCTACGACGTGGTGATCGTCGGCGACGCCGATTCGAGCTTCCTGAGCCAGTCGCAGATGCAGAACCTCTCCGAGTTCGTCACCGAGAAGGGGGGCGGCCTGCTGTTCATCGCGGGCGAGCTGTTCAACCCGCTGACGTACCGGGGGACGCCCCTGGAAGCCCTGCTGCCGATCGAGCTGGCCGAGGCCCGCAACCCCGCCGCCGTGGGGGCCGTCGCCCAGTTCCGTCCCGAGCTGACGCTCGAAGGTCGATCGAACCCGATCTTCCGGTTCGGCGAGAATGAGGCGCAGAGCGCGCAGATCTGGCAAGACCTGCCCGAGTCGTACTGGTATCTGGAAGCTCCTCGCAAGAAGCCCGGCGCGCTCGTGCTGGCCGAGCACGCCTCGGCGACGGGGAGCGACGGCAAGCTGCCGCTGATCCTCTACCAGTTCGCCGGCACCGGCCGGACGATGTTCCACGCCTTCGACGACACCTGGCGCTGGCGGTTCCGGTCGGGCGACCGCTACTTCGGGCGGTTCTGGGTCCAGACCATCCGGTTCCTGGCCCGCTCCAAGCTGGCGGGCCAACGCCAGGCCGAGATCCAGACCGACCGCCGGAGCTACGAGCGCGGCCAGCCGATCCAGATCCGGGTCCGATTCCCGAACCCCGGCGTGGCGCCCAGCAACGGCGAGGTGGTCGTCCAGATCGAGCGCAACGGCGCCGGCCCCCGCAAGCTCACGCTCAACCAGTCGCCGGGGACCCGCAACGTCTTCGAGGGCGCGCTCTCCCAGGCCGCCGAGGGGGAGTACCAGATCCGCCTGCTGCCGCCGCCGGTCCTGGAAGGTCCGATCCCGACCGCCTCGTTCCGCGTCGACGCGCCGGCCAGCGAGTTCGAACGCGTCCAGATGAACGAGCCCGAGCTGAAGCGGGTCGCCGAGGCGACGGGGGGCAAATATTACACGCCCCTGGCCGCCTCGACCCTCCTGAACGACCTGCCGAAGCCGTCAAAGGTCCCGCTCGACACCGACCCGCCGATCGCGCTCTGGAACACCTGGCCGCTGCTTGGGCTGTTTCTGACGATCCTGACGGCGGAATGGATTCTCCGAAAACGGGCTCGAATGGTATGATAGATGTAGGATGGAATCACCGTTCTCCGACCGCAATTCTCGCCGATCCCACTCGGCGTAGCGCCGTGACCAGCTCCGGGGCCTCCCCCGGCGCGACTCGGAGGGTCCCATGAGCCGGTCTCAACTGGAATCGCGAATCGCCTCCCTCCGCGGCCGGGTTCGACGGCTCTTGCTCGTCCACGGGCTGAGCTGGGTCCTCGCCGGCCTGCTGCCGCTGGTGATCGCGGCCTGCCTGGCGGACTGGGCGTTCCACCTCGACCCCCTCGTCCGGCTGTTCCTGCTCGCGGTGATCGCGGCCGTGACCTGCTGGCTGGGCTGGACGCGCGTCGTGCGCCCGCTGATCGTCCGGTTCGAGGATCTCGACATCGCAATGCGGATCGAGGAGCGCTGGCCGGGCCTCAACGACCGCCTGGCCAGCACGATCCAGTTCCTCCGGATGCCGGCCGGCGACGAGGACCGCTACGGCTCGGCGGCCCTCCGCGCGGCGACGGTCGAGCAGGCGATCAAGGAGGTCGAGTCGATCGATTTCCGCGAGGTGATCGAGGTCAAGCCGATCGTCCGCGCCGGGGCGGCGGCGGCCCTGGCCCTGGTGGTCGCGGGCCTGTCGGCGGCCGTCGAGCCGGAATCGACCCGGATCGCCCTGCGACGCCTCGTGATCCCGTTCGGAGGCGATCGCTGGCCGCAACGAACCCATCTGGCGGTCGACGACCAGGGGACCACCCGGAAGATCGCGCGCGGCGACGTCTTCAGCCTGGCCGTCGTCGTGCGGCCGGGCGACCGCATCCCCGACGTCGTGAAGGCCACCTATCGGTTCGCCGACGGCGAGGTGGTCGTCGAGCCGCTCCGGGCCCTCGAAGGGGGCGAGTTCCGGGGCCGGATCGAGACCGTCAACCAGCCGTTCGAGTTCTCGGTGGCCGGCGGCGACGACTCGACCTCGATCCGCGACGTGGCGGTCCGCGTCGTTCCGCCCCCCGCGCTCGGCCGGCTCACGCTCCGGCTCGTCTCGCCCCCGTACACCGGAGTCCCGGCGCAGACGCTGGCCGCGGGCCTGACCTCGTTCCGCGTGCTGGAAGGGACCCGGATCGAAATCGACGCCGCGGCCAACAAGCCGCTCGCCGCCGCCGAGCTGCGTCTGGGCGACGGCGCGGACGCGCGGCCGACGAAGCTCGACCCGAGCCAGACCCAGTTCCAGGCCGCGCTCGACGTCAAGAACGACATGAGCTTCTGGTTCAAGCTGACCGACTCCGAGGGGTTCCAGAACCGCGAGGCGGTGCGGTTCGACGTCAAGATGTTCAAGGACGACGCCCCGCGCGTGGTGATCGCCGAGCCCAAAACCGACCGCGACGTGCCGGCCGACGCCCAGATCCCGGTGAAGATCGAGGTCGACGACGACTACGGCATCCACTCGGCCCGGCTCATCTACAAGCTGGCCGCCGGCGATTCCGAGCCCCACGAGGCCGTCGCCGTCCCGCTCTGGTCGGCGCCGTCGGGCGCCGTCAACGGCACGAGCGCGGGCCCCGGCTCGGCGGGCGTCCCCGTCGCGTCGACGGCCACCCTGGTCAAGCACCAGGAGATCGACCACGACTGGGAACTCGCCCCGCTCAAGCTTGCCCCCGGCTCGATCATCACGTTCTACGCCGACGCCCGCGACTTCGACGCGATCCCCGGCCCGAACCTCGGCAAGAGCCGCGAGATCCGCCTGCGGATCGTCTCCAAGGAAGACGCCGCCCGCCAGTTCGACGAATCGCGCCGCGAACTGCGCGAGGAGATCGCGCGGACCCTCGCCATGCAGAAGCAGGCGATCACGCCCGTCGATGAAGCCCGACGGACCCTCGACAAGACCAACCGCCTGCCGAAATCACAGCGCGCCGACCTCGACAACGCCGGCCTGATCCAGCGCCAGGTGGGGGGACGGCTGAGCAACCGCGACGACGGCCTCGAACAGAAGATCCGCCGCTCGCTCGACGACCTCCGCAACTTCAAGATCGACAACGCCCCGGCCAAGGAACAGATGGAGCAGATGCTGGCGCAGCTCGAACAGGTCCGCGAACGCAACCTCGGTCCGGCCGAACAAAGCCTGACCCGCGCCAGCAAGGACCTCGAACAAACCGCCGGCGATTCCGACCAAACGAAGCCAATCGCGCAACCCGTCGATCAGGCCGGCCAGCCCAAGCCGAACGACGCAAAGCCCAGCGACGACAAGGCTTCCAAGACCGCCGAAACCAAGCCGGCCGCCTCGAAGTCGTCGCCGACGTCGAAAACCGCGTCGAACGAACCCAATCCCGGACAGCCCAAGGCGGGCGACCCGGCCTCGAAAACCGCGTCGAACGATCCCAATCCCGCGCAGGCCAAGGCGGGCGACGCGACCTCGAAAAATGCGTCGAACGAACCCAATCCCGGACAGACCAAGGCGGGCGACCCGGCGTCGAAAAATGCGTCGAACGAACCCAATTCCGAGCAGCCCAAGAACGGGGGCGCCGATCCGGCCAAGGCCGCCAAGGAATCGCTCGCCCAGGCCAAGACCAACCAGCAGGCGATCGCCGACGAGCTTCAAAAGATGCTCGACGGCCTGAGCGAGTTCGAGACCTACCGCGGCGTCGTCAAGGACGCGCAAGAGTTGCTCAAGAAGCAGGAAGAGGCCATCAAGCAGTCGGCCGACGCGGCGGCCAAGCCCGAGCTGGCCGGCAAGCCGTCGGACGGGCTGTCGCAGGAGCAGAAGGCCGAGCTGGGCAACCTGGCCTCGCGGCAGAACCAACTCGCCAAGGGCCTGCAAGACTTGCAGGAGCGGATGGACGAGATGGCCAAGCGGCTTGAGGAGTCCGACCCACTGGCCGCCGCAGCCCTGCGCGACGCCGCCGCCGAGAGCCGCCAGAAGGCGACCAACGCCAAGATGGGCGAGGCCGCCGACCGCCTCGAAAAGAACCAGATGGGCGAGGCCCGGGACAAGCAGGAAAAAGCCCGGCAAGAGCTGAAAGACCTGGTCGACTCGGTCCAGAACCGCCGCGAACGCGAACTCGCCCGGCTGGTCAAGGAGCTGAAAAAGGCCGAGTCCGAGCTGCGCGACCTCCGCGCCCGACAGGCCAAGAATCTCAAGGCCACCCGCGACGCCAAGAAGAATCCCAACGCCGGCGAGCGCAAGGAACAGCTCAAGAAACTCGCCAAAGAACAGGATCAGATCCAGCAGGAGTTGAAGCGACAGCTTCAAAAACTGGCGAAGCTGAACGCCGATGCGGCGGGCCGATCGGGCCAGCAAGCGGCCGGCAAGATGGGCAAGGCCCAGCAGAACCTCGACCAGGACGAAGGCGACGAGGCCGGCAAGCAAGAAGAAGACGCCCTCGCCGACCTCAACGACGCCCAGGACGAACTCGAACAGACCCGCAAGGACGCCGAGGAGCGGCTCGCCAACGAACAGCTCGCCCGCATGGGGGACCAGCTCAAGTCGCTGGCCGAGCGCCAGGGCAAGCTCGTCGGCGACGCCGAGGGCTACGACAAGCTCCGACGCGAGGCCGGCGACCTGACCCGCGCCCAGCGGGTCGGCGTCCGAAGCCTCGGCCAGATCCAGTCGGGCCTGAAGGACGAGACCGGCGAACTGGTTGAGCGGCTCGAAGGCGCCCCGGTCTTCGCCCTGACCCTGAAACGCGCCAAGGAGCGCATGGAGGCCTCGGCCGCCGGACTCGCGGCGATCAAAACCGATCAAGAAACCCTCGACGCCGCCCGCGCCGCGGCCCGCCGGTTCCAGCAACTCATCGACGCCATGAAGGCCGACGACGCCAAGAACGGCGGTCAAGGCGGGCAGGGGGGCGGAGGCGGGCAGGGAGGCGGCGGCCAGGGGGGCGGAGACGGCATCCCCGCCACGGCCCAGGTCAAGATGCTCAAGGCCCTCCAGGAAGAAATCAACGACCGCACCGAGGCCATCGACGAGCTGCGCCGGCGCCGCAAGGAATTGACCGCCGATCAGAAGCAGGAAGCCGAAAGCCTGGCGACCGACCAGGGGACCCTGGCCGACCTCGTCCGCGACATGACGCGCCCGAAACGCGACGATGGGGAGGATTGACCCATGATCTCGACGACGAATCGACGACGTGTCGCGGCCCTCGCGCTGATCGCCGCGTTTGGCTTCGGCCTCTCCGGGCCCGCGCGCGGCCAGGAACCGGCCAAGCCGCGGGATGAGGCCCTCGACTCCCTGATCGAGAAACTCGGCCAGGAACCGAAAGATCAACCCAAGGCCGACGCGGGCAAGGACGACCAGAACCGAGACAAGCCGGTGGTCGACGCCGAGAAACCAGCCAAGCCCAAGGCCGAAGCCGGCAAGCCCAAGGCGGGCGAGGGGGACGTCTCGTCCGAGGACAAGGCGGTCGATGACCTGCTCGAAAAGCTGGGCGCGACCAAAGACGAACCGACCGCCGAAGACCGCCCCAAACAGCCCGGCGGCGGCGAACAGCCCCCCGGCGAACCGGGCCAGGGGGGCGGCGGGAGTGGCAAGGACGACCGTCAGGCCCCCGGGCTGACCGGCGAGGACAAGCAGATCGACGAGCAGCTTGAGGAGCTTTCGGGCCGCAAGCGGAAGCGCAACCAATCGGATCGGCGACAGAGTGAAGCCTCCGGGCCGATGGGCAAGATCGTCAAGGAGATGCGCGACATCGAGGAGCGGCTGGGCAAGCCCGACACCGGCGACGACACCCAGGGCAAGCAGAAAGAGATCGTCAAGCAGCTCGAAACGCTCATCGAGC